>NZ_DS989905.1:0-141789 GCF_000155595.1 Synechococcus sp. PCC 7335
AGTTCTCTGATAGCAGTAGCTCCTTCGTCTGCTCAAAGTAGCTGGTCAACGTCTCTTGCTTAGCCCGTTCCGCCGCAATCTGCGCCTCTTGCTCATAACGCTCAGCCGCAATCCTTTCCTGTCGTCTCTCTACCTGATTCTCTAAATAAAGCGCACCGCCTGTTAGGAACAACGGAATAAGCAGCAGTTTCATCCACTCCCATGACGTTTTACCTGCTACACCCAAAGTAAACCATCTAATCGGTGACAGTATCCTCAACCGCATCCCTACCAACCTCCTCAACTGAAGTCGATTAACGCATAAATAGCGCGTTACTGGTAGTAACAGCCAAGGGGGGAAGAGAAGGGGCGATCACGCTCCTCAGCCTTCTAGCATGGTAGTCTTTATCAACTCATCACTCCTTTCACTGACTTATACATGAACCAGAGAAACAATCAGCCGCTGATCAACACGTTGAAATGGTCTGCTGGGATTCTAGCTACAGTAATTTCTGGAGTAGTAATTTTTTGGCTAACAGAAGGATTGAGAGCATCAAAACCGACACAACCAGTATCACAGACTAGCCCAGTAGAACAATCCAATCCGCAGCAGTCTGAACCAGAGACACCTGTAATATCTGGAACTCAATCAGAAAGGGAGCTAGATGGAATTTGGGACATATCAATAATAGGGAACAGACGAATCAGCAGTGACGGTTTTATAGAAGAAGCTACTGGAACAATAAATCGGGTTTGGAGGCTTAGCTTTACTGACAATATTGTGACTGGAGAAATGCTTGGTTCTAAAGGGACAGCGTTACAAAACCCCTGTAACAACGCCACTTTGAGTGGAGAAAGAAGTGAGGAAAATATTCAGCTGACACTAACTTTCAATGGGTCTTGCTGCCCTGAAGAACAATCTTTGTATTTACTAACTCTAGAGCCAAGTTCGGATATATTCAGAGGCACGATGAAGCCACAAGACGTTCCAGAAGGAGGCTGTACACTCTGGTACGGTGATCTAGTAGGAGAAAAACGGACAGACTAAGAAGATTCCAGAGAATTAGCACAGTGAGTAATTTGAGTCTTGAGAAACAAACGTTTTTATACCCAAAAGGGGAAAATAGTCAAAGCAGTAACCACGTCGCGGCCACTACTTGTGCTCGCTGTTCGGTTTGGGTCGCCGTCTATCAGCAAAACTGTAGCTATGGTCGCTGATTTAGATTGCCTGGTGAATAGCCGGGGTTAAGCTAGTGACGCCTTCCCTATAGCCAGGTACTGTAATTAGTTTCAAGTCACTTAGCTACATTCGTGCGCCCAGTATTAGTAAGACGCTTTTACTTTGACCAGACCAGCAATTCAGCTCTCACTATACCGGCACCTAACCTGAATTATGAACCCTTCCCACGCCTCGATGAATTTATTCGTGTCGTTTTTTATTATGACAATTTAAGTGACACGAATGACTACTGGAAGATAAGAGACCGTGATGGGGCAATAGCGATCGCAATACTAGAAAAGCAGTCAACAGGCGATGACAGCACTCAAAGGCGAGGCTATTGTTTGCCTTGTTGTAGCAATCTCTCGCAATCGCGATTAGGGTCTAGGCTAATGCCATTAGGTAGGCGGGTATTGCATAAAAAGGCTTCTGTTAGCTGTTCCATCGTCTCCCGCAATCACGGTCAGGATCTAGGCTAATACCTTCACGAAGACAGGTGTTGCAAAGTAGCGCTTCTATTAGCTGCTCCTTAGTAACGTTCCTAGCTTCACGCAGATTGGTTTTGAGCAGAATGGCTCCGCGCAGGTTAGCTAAGCGCAGGTTGGTTTCGCGTAGGTCAGCTTCACTCAAGTTGGCTTCACTCAAGTTGGCTCCGCTCAGATCGGCTCCGCGCAAGTTGGCTCTGCTCAAGTTGGCTTCGCGCAAGTTGGCTTCGCGCAAGTTGGCTTCGCGCAAGTTGGCTTCACGCAGGTCGGCTCCCATTAAATCTCGGTTGATAAGAACCGAACTAGATAGGTTTAAACGTACTAGGCTGCAAAGAGATGCTAGATTCTCAACATCTACTCTCTGTCCCTGCAAACGTCCTATCCACGCCCCAAACGATACCCGAGTAGGCCACTCTACTGTTGAAATGTCTTTAGTCACTGAAGAACAAATACCCAACACAGCTAGAAGTGCCTCTTCCGCATGAATCGCTCTTTGATTCGCTTCATAGAATCTAAGTGACGGCTCAATCTTCTCCATCGGCATTCCCCGCCGAAGCATTACGGCGATTAGCTCACTAAACGTTTTCTGCCACTTAGCTACCTGTTTCACAGGACACAAAGCCACCTCATCTCTTAAGAAATCCAACAGATAAACGTCTATACGAGTTGGGCCACATACCTCTGCCCAATGCTGCAAAGCGTCTCGCTGACTCCATCCTTCCTCTATATCTTCAGCGCGGCGCGCTAGCTGCTTTTGAATTCGAGACACCGCCCGGACAATCCGTCGAGCAGTCAGATACTCGCTAAAGCTTTTGTGGGTGAACTCAAATGTTCTCTGATCGCTTCGTTGGCCACTTTGTCGAAAGTAAAAGGCAACAAGTAGTCGAGTAACACCTAGCTCAGCGCCTTCCTCAAAATCGCTCAGAAGCTTACTCAGACCGCTGCGCTCGCAGTGCAATTCGATTTCTTGAATAGTGGTTGTACGGCCACCGCCATGCCACGCCGCCAGCGCGATCTCTTCTAACACTCGTATAAAATGCGCTTTTGACATCGAGGTGAGCGCACGGTGCCGACCGCTGTCTTCGTAGCCTCGTTCATAGACCGCATCCAGCAAATCCGCATAGACAGTATTTAAGTTTGTCGCCGCCGAGAGGGTAAGCTTTCCTGCTACATAACTCAGGGCCACTAAGTAATTTAATAGAGGCTGCGCTGTTATCTCAGTCAAGCTGGCCGTTTTTAACACTCCTGGCATGGCAGAATAGTTTTGCTTTACCGCCACACCATACTTGCTCCACCAATCGCCTCGCTGATCTCTTGATAGCAAGCCGTTAGGGTCAATGTAAGGCTCACCTTTTACTTCCTTTCGTTCGTTCTTTGGAAGAAGGTACGGCAAGACATGCAGAATTTGATGCTGCTCTCTGAAAGATTCTTGGACAACGACTTCTCTGCCGGTGATAATCACCTGAAGGCGGGTCGTTCGATAGTTAAATCGACTGACCTTGTCCTGCACTTCTCGAACAAAGGACTGCGCTGTTTCTCTTGCTATTTTCCCTTGCAGCGCCAGCTCGTCTAAACCGTCGAATATTACCAGCAGTCTGCTCCCCTCACTCTCAGGATCAAGGGGGTTATGTTTCAGATAGTGGTCGTATCGGATAAACTCATCTACTGCTTTAACTAGGTCTCCAGTAGGTGTGAATTGGTGAAGTGGAACAAACAAAACTGGGAACTCACCTCGTTGAGCGTGTTCAGCCGCATAGACTTTGGCAAACGACGACTTTCCAGCGCCTGGACCTCCGCTGATTACTCGAATCGCATCTTGCTGTTCCGCCTTGCGCAGCCACCCCCTCAGCTCAGTAGCGAGGTCTACCACTACACGTTCTGGTTTAGGTTCCGCACTCTCATATGCTTTGGCTATCGAGGAAGACTCTTGGCTAGGCTGCTGGCGCTTGTAGTAGCCTCTGAGCGGAATATAGACATCTTTGAGACCAAAGGCCTCGAACATCATGGGTTCCTCGATCTGCTTTTGCAGCCAGGAGGCGTACAGTCGCCAGCCTTGTTCTCGCTCTGTCGCCTCGGTGAAGGGCGTTTTTACGGCGGCGGTGATACTACTATAGGTTTGAGAATGGCGTCGCCACTCTTCGTGCAAGGCGAAGGTGAAGTAAGCGGGTAAGCGATTGCTAACGGTTTCTGATTGAACCGCATCCAGGCCTACACCCATCAGCCACTGCTTTACGGGGGTTTGTAGACGACTAACAACGCTCAACTGCTCTGGATGTTCAAAGAAGTTAGCTGTAATTTGCAGCTCGCTCGTTTCTAGCGATAGATCCAGTTGCTCGGTAAGCGTGGCGATGTCTACAGGCACCTCTTTCATCAAAAACTGACTCTCGGCTACCAGTTGGAAGGTCGCTCTGCTCAATGAATTATAGATTAGTGCCCAGGACAGTTCTGCTGGGTTCTTACTATCTAGACCAATTGCGGACAGTACATCGACAGCGTCTTTCCCCAGTCCTATCCATTGCCCGGTTGCCGCATCTACCCCGGCTTTGCCTAGCGCTTTAAACAAGTCTTTGAAGTTTGTCTTTAACGGTTTATTCCAGACAGAGATAGGTTTGGTAACCGTCAGACCAGATGAGCTTGACATTGAACAGGAACAACCAAAGTGAGGGTAGGCTTTCAGATTACCGAAAGCTTAGCAGACCAGCGTTCTATCCATTACCCAGAGTGCAGTCACTGATGTGGCCTCACACTTAAGCCACACCTAGGGACTGTTCCAACTGCTTTTGCAGCACCTCTTTGTATAACCACCTCATCACTGCTAAGGCGATCTCTCTCTTGGAAGATAGAACAGCTGATGGCGCAGACACGGCCACTAGCAAGACCATTGAACCAATTACCTCGTGTACACCTCGCTCTTACCATTACCAATGACGACTCAATATTTAGTAACTGGTAGCTTGGTCAGGTACTAAGGACTAAAGCTTCCATATAACTAACAGAAAACGGCTACTATTTATCATTTATCAGAAGAATCCAGTACTGCAGTTAGTTCTTGAGCAAAGTGACCTTCTGGTTCAGCTTGAAGCAACTTAGTTACAAAGGTACCAAGCTTTGTCTTGCTACTGATCTCAGTGTCCTCCTCAAATAAAGCGACCAGCTTATCCACAGCTGCGCTCCGGTTAAGACAGTAGTGCATATTCCTATCAATGGCCTGTTTTCTTTCCTCAAATCTTTCGCTAATCCGATCTTGAATCTCGGCTTGTAGTTGAGACAGTTCATTCTCTAAGCCTTCGTCTCTACCTAGAAACTCAGTACGCCATTTGTGTTCAATCTCACACAACCAAAAGTTTAAAGGGGCATCATAGGTTGCTTTTAAAATTATTCGTAGTAAAGCTTTCCGTGACTCGGCGCTCTCCAAGGAAGAAGACCAAAGCAGTTTGCAATATTTCTGAGCATCCGGCTCAATGTCAGGCTCCTTATCAGGCTCAGTCTCGATAGTTTGGCTCCAGTGACTACGAAAAGAAAACCATCCTTCATGAACAAGACTACGAATCTGTTCTATGGTAAACGCCATTCCTTGAAGCGCGTATATCTGCTGAATCTGAGCTTCGGTAAAGCCTCCAATATACTTAAGACGTAAAGCTGTCAGCTGATGAGAAAAGCTAGCATCTTTTAGATGACTCATTCCATATCCAATCTGATTTAGACAACCTTCTACTTTCTTGCTTTCTATTGAATTATTGTCAAACTCGTCTCTATCTTGATCAGAGAACCATTCATCTGCTAAACCAGCCTGGTTCAGCAGGAGACAGTAATTAATAAGGCGACTTAAAGCACTGATACTATTGACATAGCGATCAGGACGAATATAACAATGTTGAAATATTACTGATAGCGATGTGAGTAAATTATCACTCAACAACTCAGAAAAAGCTTTGTTTTCTTTCTGTGGTAGTTTTTGAGAGATCGCATAATTAAACCCTACCAAAGATCTTAAGACGTCACCATGTGGGTCGAAAAGCCCCATTATACGGCGATATATAAGAATGTCCTTCAAAGACGAGCTGCCAGATGAGCTTTCAGGGTGTGAAAGCTCTACCTCTCTTCGACCAATCTTCTCTAACAACTCGCTTTTGGAAGTATAACCAAGGTCATTTGCTAGTTTGTCTAACCTGTCCCAGGCTGTATCAGAGATTGAAACATTACGTCGCTTCCTCTTTCTCTCTTCACTCAAAGTCGGCGGCCGCCCGCGCTTCGCTTTATAAGAAGAAACTAAAGAAGGTCTTTCAGGAATTGCAAGTTCCTCAGGATCAGTTTTTGCAACGATCAACATATGGAAAGTACCTAGTGCAGGACTCTATTTAAGTTACGTACATAAATACATATAGCAGATAAAAAGCATTGTCGCCTACTGCCATAAGAGTATCATAGCAAAGGCTTCTAACTACTTTTTATGATTTAACAATAATATTAATTTATTACGTATAGAAATACGATTGTGCCTCAACATAACGTGGGTTATGTGGCGATATCATGCCAAACCCAAGACCGTGTCAATAATCCAGCTTTTCGTGCAGCAGTATCTTTGAGCACTTCGTTATGCACGAGCCGGGCTCTGTAGCTAGGCTAGCGAACGATGTCCACGACGGTGCCGTATGCCCGCTTTCCAATTCTGCTAATTCCGCGTAAGCTGCTGCCTTCAACGTAGGTCTGTAAGATCAGTTTTACCTGCTCTGAGGTTACTTGGCGTCGATCGTACAGCGTATCAAAGGTTTCGGTAAACGTTCGACGACAGGCTGTACAACGATATCGCTGACTACCTTTACTGGTCTTACCGTGCTTGTGGGGTGTGGGATGATCGCAGAAAGGACAATCCATTGCTCGTTGTCTAACTCAATAACGTAGACGACGTTTCCCACGCTTCTTTAGTTCACGACCAGAAACACTGTAGCTTCTAACACAGTCACGTAAGTAAGGTGTGCGTAATACTGATAAAAAGTAATGCCAAAGATTCTATAAGCCTTCATGGAGATATAAAGCTGTTAAATGATACTTTATGCGCATATTCAGACATATCCAAAAATCTAAAAACGTTTTTGTACGTATTACTGATTTATATGATACTATTATCTTACGGAACACTCAATGAATATCCCCGCCGCAAGCGGACGGGGTATCACTTCTCGAAGCTCACACGCTATGTGGCTCGTCGTCGCTCAGCAGAGCCCTTCGGACACTGTTTTTCTTGGATGCCACATAGCGGCGGGGAATTGGACCTCAAAGAGATGAAGGCCGTTCTCTATAGTTAAGTTTTCCTTAGAGTGATTGATGTGAGGACTGTTTAGTAAAGCTGTTCATCGACGGTTTTAGGGCAGGGCAGAAGCATGCCCGTGGTCCGTGCCATGTGTAGTTTGGTCCTACGTGGCTTGTCTTAGTGATAGTTCTGTATTCAAAAGCCTTCGCTGAATGAATAGCAAGGTACGCATACGAAGAAGATATGCTGCAACCAAGCGGCGAAGGTCTTCTGATCTTTAGAAGACCTTGTTGGGAAACTAAAGATGGCTCAATCTCAAAAACCAGGGATCGCTAATTCTGTCTGTAAAAAGTGAATAATGCCTAACGCTTATAGGCAAGGAGTTTGGTTTATGAACAACAACACCAACATTTCTCAGTACTTTGGAAATAGCGATGAATAGAGTCTATTCCGTAGAGGATGGAGTGTACGTCCTAGTGAAGCAGTTTTCACAAGATCTGTTTCAGGCAAGCAAAGTAGTTTCCAAAGAAGAGTGGGACTTCCAGATTAGAAGTGCGAAGGCTGGTCAGGGCCTAATTATCCTGAGATTGGACTACTTCCCACTTCCTTCCTATACATTGTCACTAGGCGACATCAGCAATTGGGAAGATCTAAGATCGAGTCGAGATCAACTGACTTGTATCTGGCGTAAAATGCCTTCTCATGTTCAATCAGCCTTTTCTCAGGAGGAAATGATTGCTCTGTTTACGATGATATTGGAGAGGCTTTTGCTTAGCTGGACACAGGGTAGCTATGGTGACTTTGAAGTGACGATCAATCGTTTAAAAAATCGGTTGAGGATCGTTGTTGGTGGTACACCTAGCAACATTCAGTACATTCATATCTGCCAAAAGTAGCCCTGATCTAGCAAAGGCTCCAACTGAATAAGAACGGCTCAGCCGGAGAGCAGATACCTGTTACGACGCTGTATTGAGATGACTTATCTCGATGCAGCGTTTTTTGTTTTTTGTTTAATCGAAAGAGGATAAATTCAATGAACGTCTCAGTAGAAGATGCCATCTCAAAAACAGAAACCTTGGTCAATTCCGATAGTTGCGATAATCCACGCGAAGCTGTCAAGCGCAAAGTTTTCTCAGATAGAAAGTGGTTTCAAAATTTGTTTACAGAGCTAAGTGGGAAGCCCTACGCAGGCCAGCAACCAGCTTTCCAAAAAACGTCAACCAACCAACTAATCCAAAAGGCGTTCGTCTTTTGCTGTTCAATTTGCGTGATGTTTTGGTCGACAACGAGCGGTTATATCTGGATGACCTTCCTAGGACAGCTGCTATTGCTTCATAGTTTTCGGTGGTTTCGTCTGACGTTCATGCATGCTTGTAGTCACAATGCAGGCATTAGATCCAATCGACATGCGAATGTCTTATTGGGTTCGCTTGTCGCAGTTCTTACGCTGTCTGGCGACTTCGATACTTACTGTAAAGACCATCGTCATCAGCACCATCAAATTGGTTCGAGGCCAGGCCATTTATCGCTGCTACAAAAGAATGACGAGACATATCGATATCTACTGGAGGCGGCGGGTTTCCAGCTCGGTGCAACAGTCAGTGAATCTTGGCAACATCTCATCAAGACACTGTGCTCACCTACTTTTCACGCTGAACGCCTATGCTCAAGACTACAAGCTACCTTTCTATCTCCTAACAAAGCTCATGATCTAGCTGCGGTGGCTATTTGGCTAGTGCTAATGTTACTCATTTACATCGAGCACAATCCTTCATTTGCGATCGCATACCTAGTCACAGTGACTATCCTGTTTGAATGCAGTAGTCTACTTCGACAGTGCGTAGAGCACCGTTGGCCTGTGCCAGATACGGGTGATCGCGGTCGGACAACTCTAGGCGTAATGACAAGTGCAATTATTCTCTGTGAGTCACCTCCGTGCCATACAGGTGAGGAATCACAATTAGAGTACTGGTTGTCGTGGGTGTGTTGGTGGGCACGAGTTTTCTTTTATCACTTACCTAGTCGGCTGTTGATTCTCACTGGTGATTCTCCTGTTCACGACTGGCACCACCGTAACCCGTCTGGTGATTGGCCTAATAGCATTTACCACCGTCAAGCTGATGCGGAGCTGCCTGTAAATGAATGGGGCAAGTATCAGGAGACATTTGGCTTGCTTAGAGCAATTCAGATGACGTTCGTTACTCTAAGCTTCCAGTCTCCCAGAGATTTAAGCGACCAGTGCTCTGCAAAGGGCTGAAGGTATGTGATCACTTAGACTTGTGATTAATCAGCTCATGCCTAGTCCAAAGCGGTCATGCCGTTGCTTATCGCCAATATCTGAGTCAATGAGATCACGCAGCTTACTTAGAGGCTGAATACAGCACTCGAATTTGTCAGATATGGGTAGCCAAATATCGACGTATCATCACGAATGCGATCGCACCTTTCTCTATCTGTTTAAGCGGTCTGGAATAATGCTTGCAGTTTCTCACAGCTTGCTATGAAATGTTTTCTTCGGTCATGTAGAGACACGAGTTCTGTCATTCGCGTCCGAGGTCTTAAAAAGTTACTCACTTTATCCACTGCTCGACAGAATCGCTGCGCCGCATCAAATTCCCCAAAGCCCAGAGTAGGGTGATAGCGATGCTTGATACGCCGATGGTTTTGTTCGACTGGTTGGCGGTGCAGGGTCGCACCTCGTGCTCGACTTCCTCACCCAGTTCTTCCTCGATTGCTCTTGGATAGGACGCTAAACCATCAGTCGCCACCTTCAATGCCAGAGCAGCACCGAATCTCGAATACGCAATCAAAAAGGACAAACAGAACGAAAATACTAGGGAATCAAAACTAGTTACTACTTTTGGGAAATTTATCCCAAAAGTAGCACACATATCAAAAAACTATAGTATAATAGTATGGTGTTACTAAATAGTGCTTTTGCCTTCTAATTGAGCTTTCCTTTGCGGCTTGTCAAAGACGTTCATCGACGGTTTTAGGTCAGGGCAGAAACATGCCCGTGGCCCGTGCCATGTGTAGTTTGGTCCTACGTGGCTTGTCTTAGTGATAGTTCTGTATTCAAAAGCCTTCGCTGAATGAATAGCAAGGTACACATACGAAGAAGATATGCTGCAACCAAGCGGCGAAGGTCTTCTGATCTTTAGAAGACCTTGTTGGGAAACTAAAGATGGCTCAATCTCAAAAACCAGGGATCGCTAATTCTGTCTGTAAAAAGTGAATAATGCCTAACGCTTATAGGCAAGGAGTTTGGTTTATGAACAACAACACCAACATTTCTCAGTACTTTGGAAATAGCGATGAATAGAGTCTATTCCGTAGAGGATGGAGTGTACGTCCTAATGAAACAGCTTTCGCAAGATTTGCTTCAGGCAAGCGAAGCAGTTTCTAGAGAAGAGTGGGCCTTCAAGATTAAAAGCACGAGGGGCAGCCAGGGCCTGATTATCCTGACATTAGGCTACTTCCCATGTCCTTCCTATACATTGTCACTAGGCGACATCAGCAATTGGGAAGATCCAAGATGGAGTCGAGATCAACTGACTCATACCTGGCATAAAATGCCTCCTCACGTTCGAGCAGTTTTTTCTCAGAAGGAAATGGTTAATTTGTTCACGATGATTTTAGAAAGGCTTGTGCTTAGCTGGACGCGGGGTAGTCATGGTGACTTTGACGTTACGGTCAACTGTTCAAAAAATCGGTTGATGATTGTTGTTGGTGGTACACCTAGCGACCTTCAATACATCCATAGCTACCAAAAGTAGCGCTGCTTTAGTAAGGTTCCAACTGA
Source organism: Synechococcus sp. PCC 7335 (assembly GCF_000155595.1). NCBI lineage: Bacteria > Bacillati > Cyanobacteriota > Cyanophyceae > Synechococcales > Synechococcaceae > Synechococcus > Synechococcus sp. PCC 7335. Next base: position 10,737 of record NZ_DS989905.1, read on the forward strand.
ATAAAAGGCATAGCCAGAGAGCAGTACCTGTTACGACGCTGTATTGAGATGACTTTCTCGATGCAGCGTTTTTTGTTTTTTCTTTTAATCGAAAGAGGATAAATTCATGAACAACTTAGTAGAAAATGCCATCTCAAAAGCAATGGCTTTAGCTGATTTTGATGATCGTTTAATGACACCTATTGCTACATCTTCACACATCCAAAGCACAATTCTCTTTATCGTCTTAACAGCTATTTGGGCAGCAGCTACAAGACTATGTGTTGAGATAGCAAGAGATGGTTTCCATGTTCTTTCCCATTACATTCCCCGGTTATCACGGCACCATAACTGGCACCACAGAGTCTTTAAGCGTGATATGTCGAAAGTAAGCTCTGCACTGTATCAACGCTCTCAATGGCATCATGATGTGCCTGAGTCAGTGATAATGCTCATGATTGCTTTCTCGATATCTATCTCTTCATTTCTGATTTCTGGCTGGTCTTCTTCATCAATTGGCAGTTTCTTATGCTTACTCTTCACTCTACATAGTCTTCTAATGGCTATTCTTAGGGGACTAGGATACAAGTGGGCAATTGAGCAAGATCTGAATCATAAGCAGACAGAAAGTGTGGCTCATCCCGGTAAGTGGTGTGTCAACTGGAGCTACCATCAGCGTCACCATTTTGAAAACCCTAACGCATATTTCAGTGGTATCTTCACCTTAGTAGATCGACTGCTCGGAACTGCTCTCTCCTTGAAAAGAAAAACTGTTGTCGTCACCGGAGCCTCCGGTAGTTTGGGCAAAAGCCTAATTGCTAGACTTATTCTAGAAGAGGCCAAAGTCATCGCACTCACTTCTTCACACACAAACCCTATAGAAGTAGAAGTTGATGGCAGGCTGGTACAGCTAAAGACAGTCCTTTGGAGTGTTGATAACCTAGATGCTCTAGACGAAGTTCTAAAGTCCGCTGACATCCTAGTTCTCAACCACGGAGTTAATCGTCGGGAACTTACAGAAGCAGCGGTGCTTGATTCTATTCGTGTGAATGCATTGTCATCATATGCTCTTCTAGACCGGTTTACTCATACCGTCAAAACCGCTTTCGACGCAGCATGTAAAGAAGTCTGGGTAGTAACTTCAGAGGCGGAGGTGGCCTCTGCTAACAGTCCTGTCTACGAATTGAGTAAGCGGCTTCTTGGTCAGCTTGTGACATTCAAGCGAATTAATTCGCCATGCATTATTAGAAAGGTAGTTCCAGGTGGGTTTATCAGCAAAATGAGCCATGACAGTCGGCTCTCGTCTGACTGGGTGGCACAGCGAATCATTGAAGCTGTTAAGAAAGACGGGCGAAACATTGTGATCTCGCCTTATCGACCTTGGGTATATCTCTACTATCCTATGCACGAATGGCTAGTTTCAGCTTACGCTGAACAGTGGAGCAAGAGCCAAATTTCGCACGACGAATCTACAGATGGCTTGGATGTGTAGCTCCAATTGACTCAGTAGACTCGGGTGTAATCGGCAACCGCTGTTAATACTAGTTTCTTTGCCCCTGCGTCTGATCTCTAAAGAGATCAGACGCAGGGGCTTTTTCAATCGGTAGGAGGCTGAAAAGCCGAAAAACAAAAATTACAAAATCGTGATGAGCCGATATCACTACATTGGGGCGATCGCTACCAATCACAGTTGTCGCGGCTGCTCACTGGGAGCTATTTGTGTCAATCCATAAAATCATATGTAACTGGACAATCCAACAAAGTCTACCACTCAGTAAATACATATGAAGGCTAATCAACTGACCAAAGGACTAGCGCTGCGATGCTCGCACTGCTAGTATTGGGACTGGCTGGCAATGACGTGGGACGGCTGGAAAGCATCATGGCAATACTGGATCTCACTATGCAGCTTACGCAAAGGGACGACGATGAGTAAATGACTGAGTATCGCGTTACCATTAACCGCTGAGGTAATGGGTTGCTGTCTCTCGTTTCATTAGTCAACGTACCCAGATTATGTCTTATTCTTAAAGAAACCCTTAGTAAGTTAGGTGCCTACTCTGGTCCTAACACCCCACGAATGAAGAGGCGATCACGCTAAGAGAGGAAAGCATAATGGCGATCACTCCTGTAAGCTTGAAAACCCCAACTCGACAGTTAGGGCTGAAGCAGTAAAAAAGCACTGCTTTGAGGATACCTAGGTATTTGCATCCTTCATCCGATAGCTTCCTCACTCGCTGTCAGTGGCAGTCGTGCTTCACTGAACAACAGGGGGATCGCGCTGATAGAGAAGTAATTGTAGAAATAGCTCTGGGCCGCTCTCGTGAAGTATATTCGAGTTCTACAGAGTCTGGAACCTCCTACCACTTTTCAGGCAAGCTCTCAAGTCAACTGTGAGGTCAAGGCCCAATCCAGGACCATCCCAGCAGCAATTCCTTCAAATCTCAACTATGAATGGGATCAAAGAGCACTAATTCAAATTCTATCTTCACAAAACGTATGCTACTTTTGGGAGGATATTCCCAAAAGTGATAGACTTTGGCTGAAAACGGATTGCCAAAGTGCGGAGATAAATAGTAATGTCCATAACCAAAGAAAACTCTGGCCTCGAGAATCTTCTTAAAGGTAGAGGAACCAAGAAAAAGCTAGGTCATAAGTCTTATAGTGTAAAGCTTTCACCAAGTGAAAAGAAAAGAGTAGAAGATATTGCTGAAAGTTTTGACTGTACTTACGGCAACAGCGGTTCAATTTCGTGTCTACTCACAAAATTAGCAACTAAGGAATTGATGGTTGTTTCTTCGCCTCCTATTTGGGAAAAATCTCCATGCCATAGTGAAGCTACTTCAGATAAAAGCAAAGTTTTGCCTGATCCTAAAAGTGTTATGCAAAGAAGTCTTCCAGGTATAAGTAAGGAGAAATTAGAGAAAGCCAATAGTGGTCATACAGACGAGGCTATTAGTATTAGGAAGAATTAAGATGGCTAGCTGTATCTAGATAAATGGCGTTGCTTAGTTAATCTACAGAATGAACTAAGCATGAATTAATCACGTACTATCGCTTATTTTATCACAAATGTCTTAAGTAGGTAGCTATATATAAACGCTGCTATAAGTTGCTGAAACCGTTATCAAGCGACGCTTGATAACCTCATTTAATTTAGGCTACCTACTTGTATCTCAGATTAGCAACGCCATTCATATCTTATTCGCTATTCAGAACTTAAAGAACTATCTACACCATCAAACCTTCTTTTGTTAGCAATTAGCTTATTATTACACTTCTTATGCAACGCTCTCTAGCATCCCTCACGAAGCACATACACGTGATGATGGACCTCTCGACGCTGGCTCAGATTCTGTTGCGCTCAGGTCTGCCATCAAGTCATACTAGTATTGATGGCTTGAGATTTTCAGAGAAAAGCCTTTCTAACTTACTAGAGTTAATCAATTCAAATCATATTCTGTTAGAGGAGCCTTCCTACACTTATGTGAGTATGCGTGACTATATAGAATTATTAGAAGAAGATCTAGGTACAGAAGAAAAGACAGCCATAATCAACGCTTCAAAAGATTTAATAAGAATAAGTGATAAAATTTCTTATGAACTGTTAAGAGATCAAGCCAATAAACTTCAATTGCTTTCTGAGAATAGGCAACTGAAGCATCGAGAATACATAGACTTAGTTCTAGCAAGCGTCTCAAATACAAAATTCTACATTACTAGTAACAAGAAAGATGTTGAGTCGTTCGTTTCTTTCTTTAAAAGGCATAAGAAAAAGCCTGAATGTCAGAACGAAATACCTTACGAAATTGATGAGTTACAAATTCATGATATAGACAGTTTTGTTAATTACATTGAAAGCGAAACAAGTTTTTTTGATATAATTGCTAATCAGGATACAATTACCGTCTACACGAGTTTAGACAAACCAATTACTATCAAGAGAGGCTCAACTCCTGTAGACTTTGCTTATAAGATACATACAGAATTGGGGCATTCCTGCTATCGTGCAAAGGTAACTCGCAACTATGGTCAAGGTCCAGAAAATTGGGAAATCATAGAGTGCGAACTAAGTTTTATGTTGGAAAATGGAGATAAGGTTGAAATTATAAAGAGGGATGGCGGCGAGAGAAAACCTGATATTGCTTGGAAAAAGTTTGTTGTTACTACTAAAGCGGGGGGATTCTATCAGTTCTTTTTGGCATAAAGAAAATATAAAAAGAGGAGCTACTATTCTTAAACGAGAGTTTAGTAAATGCTACTTAGGAGGGAACAAGTTTGAATACATTTCTCGGTGCCTTAATTGCGGAAGTATTGAAGAACTTCAACAGCAGTTAGGCTTAGGAAGAATAAGAATTGAAGATATTCGAAAAGCAGAAAAACGTTACTCAGACACGTTTATAAGACCTCAGATTGGCGTGTCAAAGTCATTTGGTTTAAATGAGCATAAAGATGTATCTGACATTCCTGCTGTTCAGGGTTTAACTAGTAGCTTTTCAGGTATGCTTTTAATTTCAAAATGTTGCTATCCAATGCCAAAAGATCGAATATGTGGAGTGGAAGGCGAAAGGTCTGTTCACATCCACAAAATAGGCTGTTCTGAAATCTCGGAAGTTGATTTCGAGAAGAAATTGCCTCTAACTTGGAACTCTGATGAATGTACAGCTGTTCTTAAACTTAAATTGAAAGATAGGGAAGACATTCTCAGATACATTCTTAACAAGTGGGCTGAAAACAACAATGTACGCGTGAATGTATCAAGCGTTTTACCAGATAAAAGGCTATATCCAACTTTGGATGCAACTTCTATTGTAAATGTTTGCGTATTGTTTAGCTCTATACGGCTCCTTAAATCAATGATTAAAGAGATTGAAGATATTCCAGATACAATTCAAGTTACTATTAGAAGCATATTTCCAGGTCCTGCCGCATTTTTAGACCCAGAAAGGTTTATATAACTTTTGTATAAATGGGAAGATCTATGTACAGGACAAAAAGTGAACAAATAGCTGAATGTCCATCCACCGCTTTGGTGCTTCTCTCTGCTTACCAGCCAGCGCCTTCATCCAGTCCGACACATTCTCAGCATGAGAGTACGAGCACCGAGACTAGCTGGCCGAGTGGCTTAGACGTTATCTAGTCGTCCCTGAAAACTAATGAAAGGCTTGACAAGAGTAGGCTTCAAGCTTTAGAGGGCAAGCTAGAATTGTCGGATAAGTCGCTCTTGCTCCGAAAAGCTTGCAAAATGAAGCCATCATTATCGCCCTCAAATAGGGACTCGTCGCTATCAGCGCTAGCGAGTCAGTTGAACCTAAGTCATCCGCTTGTCCAATTGGCCGAAACGATAGCCTGGCAGGCGTTCGAGAAGAAGTTCGGATGTGTTGTCAAAGCGAGTGGCGGACGACCAGCGTTGCCAACTCGATTGTTGGTAGGGCTGCACTATCAGAAGGCGTTGTACGACGAAAGTGATAAGAGTGTGGCGGCAAAGTGGGTCGAGAATCCATACTGGCAGCATTTCTGCGGCGAGCAGGTGTTTCAACATGAACTGCCATGCCATCCAGCGAGTCTAGTGAAGTGGCGAAAGCAGATTGGTACCGATGGATTTGAACAGTTGCTCAGTCAAATTATCCAGACCGCGATGCGTAGCGCTGTGATGAAACCGAAAGAGATTGGGCGAGTGAATGTGGATACAACAGTGCAAGAGAAAGCGGTGGCTTTTCCGACTGATGCGAGACTTTACAACGAGGCCAGAATAACGCTGGTGCGGGCGGCGAGAAAGCGAGGTGTCAAGCTCCGTCAAAGCTATGTAAGGATTGGAAAGTATGCTTTCTTTAAGCAGAGTCGCTATCGAGTTGCAAGGCAACTCAAACGAGCCAGAAGGCATACTCGCAAACTACGCACTTACTTGGGTCGTATGATTCGAGATATTGAACGAAAGCTACCGCAGCCAGATGCAGAAATGGCTGTGTTGTTGAACCGGGAAAACAGATTGAGCAACAGAAACGAAGTGATTCTAACAAGCTCTACAGTATGCATGCGCCGGAAGTCGAATGTTTGGCAAAGGTCAAGGTTCATAAGCGCTACGAGTTTGGCTGCAAAGTGGTGTTTGTGACGACCAGTGCGAGCAACTGGATTGTAGGTACGGCTGCGGTTCACGGCAATCCCTATGACGGCTCCACACTGAGCGACGCGATAGCGCAAACTCATCGGCTCAGTGGCGTTTTGCCCAAGCAAGTAGCGGTGGACAGAGGCTTTCGAGGCAGCAAGCATCATCCAGAGGGCCTACAGGTGCTCGTGGCAGGCGCCAGAAAGTTCAAAGAGGTGCTCAAACGCTTGGCCAAGCGGCGCAGTGCGATTGAGCCGGTCATTGGTCATCTCAAACATGACCATGCTCTCAAGCGTAACTTCCTCAAAGGTAAGCAGGGTGACTGTATAAACGCTTTGATGGCTGCTTATGGCTTCAATTTGCGTAAACTCTGCCGTTGCCTTTCTGATGACAGTTTTTCGCGATCGTCTGTGCTGTCTATATTGTGTTTTTCAGGGACAACTATCTACCGCTCTGGTTTGGTTATTCGAGTGCGCCAACCAAACCTTTTGAATATCGTCAACCGCCTTAGTCTGGTTGTTCAGCTGCTCTAAGCGAACCTTTTGGATATCATCAACGAACTTAGTTGCCGTATCGAGTACTTCCAAGCGACGTTGTTGGATAGAAGCAGATGGGAAGGTCTCAGTTGCGTTCGCAAAGGGTGCAAACGTTAGCGTATTAGGCATTGTCAAGTTAAACTCGATGAGCCAATTTATAGGACAGTCTTGCTCAGCAAGTGTCATCTGATCAGTATATGCGATCGCTCAGACTACTTAGAGGCAGAACAGAGCGCTCAGCAGACACAATCCGCTTTCTGGTCCAATCCAAACCCTGTCATGCCTTGGAAATTTAGACGGCAACGCCGATGAGTGGACAGACTGGAGGGCGATCGCTTTGGAAGGTGGAGGGATAGAAGCTTGGCTAACGCTGCTCATAGAGTTGATGTGGGACAAGCAGCGGATCTTAGAAATGTACTTGAACATTGCCCAGTTTAGCGAGCGTACCTTCGGCGTAGAAGCCGCTAGCCAACAGTTTTTTCAACTCCCTGCCCGAGACCTCACCTCACAAGAAGCTGCCCTACTAGCTGCTGTACTACCTGGGCCAGAACTTTACCGCATCGAAGCGCCTTCCCAGGAAGTACTAGACCGACAAAGCTGGATTCTGGTTCAGATGAGTCAGCTTGGCGGCACAGCCTATCTTCAGCAGCTGCAAAGAGAAAGTGAATAGTGATAGGAAGAAGAGCTCAGGCCACCCTTGAGACTCAACATCAATAATTTACGTTATAGTATCATTATTGATATTACCTGCGAAATGGCTAGTATTCAGAAGATTTTGGCAGACATGGAGAACAATCCTAAGGGGGTAAAATTCTCTGATTTGTCTAAGGTTTGTGATCATTTCTTCGGTAAGCCCCGTCAATCGGGCGGCAGTCATCGAGTTTATCGCACCCCCTGGCAGGGCGAACCCTATGTCAATATCCAGTCAAAAAAAGGAAAGGGTAAGCCTTATCAAGTCAAACAGGTACTAGCAGCGATTAGAAAGATGGAGGCGATGTAATGGACGCTCAGTTTTACACCTATCGTGTGTTTTGGTCGGAAGAAGATGAAGAATTTGTCGGTCTGTGTGCCGAGTTCCCTGGGCTAAGCTGGCTCGACGAGAATCAGCAAACTGCTTTCTCTGGCATCATCAACTTAGTTCAGGCTTGTATCAACGATTTAGAAGCGCACGATGAGGCTGTGCCAACACCGCTATCGAAGAAACTCTACAGCGGTAAGTTTATGGTCAGAATTCCACCCGAACAGCATCGGGAACTGGCTATCCAAGCGGCGGAGCAAGGCGTTAGCTTGAACCGACTGGCGAGTAAAAAGCTTTCAGGTGACTAACGTAGCCAGTATTGAACAAGGCGATCACCCTTCTTAGGGACTATTCATAGAGCGATCACTTTCGCTAACCTCTCCATCAGCTAAACTCATTGTGTAGTGGTTTTAGAATTTGCTTGGTAGAAAGCACTCATGGAAAATCACTTCCCTTTGCGTCACGAGAAACAAGCGCAACAGAGAGTCTGAAGCGATCGCTGCTCGGAGACTTCTCTAGGATAGAGCACTAACACGAACTGGTATGCGCTGTATCTGCTAGCACTACCAATTGATGCCGCTATCGTGATGCTTAAGCACATCAGCCAGTTCCTACCTGCGCCCCACCACACTTATCGTGATTGTTGTGTGTGTATAGTGCTTATGACTTTGGCTATGAAGATCTGGCCGAACGTTCTAGGTGAGTTAGTTTGGTATAGATTGCTTTTTCTCGTCCCGTTAGGAATTTTAGTGCTTTCCTTAGTTAGTTTCTAGGGTTAGCCCTTGCAGAAAAACAAGACTTAATTGAACGGGGCGCAATCTTCGACAAGGCAGCAGTGTTGTCTACTCTTTGAAATCCATGGGCTTCCTCCCAATCCTTCAGAGCACCTCAGCGCTGCCTCAACTCTCGGGCGATCGCTCTGGCAGTAAACCAACGCAGGCGATGGAGCGATCGCTCTCTAGGAAAATTAAGTACTGTGGTAGACATAAGTCTCCACAGTAGTGACTGCACTCTCTTTTAAACTTCTTCACATTCTTCCACCCAACCAGGGTAGAGATCTTCCAAACGGCCTACCACTTCTGCATAAGTACCACTGCCAACAGTGCCAGGGGCGTAGCTCTCGAACTGCTGCATTGTGTAGTGAACAGCCGCTCAGCCTGCGCCTTCGTCAGCTCGGTCATATAGATAACTCTCGACTTGCAGGCGGAACGAAATGCTACAACTTTCGATAGATCCGTACCTTTGTTTATGTTATCAAACGATACGTCGATAACAATCTGCCATTCTTCTACCGCATTCATCTCTATATCCTCGACTAACTTCTAGCTCTTCAAGGCACTAGCCGCTCTCATAACAGCGGCTAGGCAGACAATACGGAACACACTGATGCTGCTCAAACTAAACAGGTCTCTCCTAATATTTTTTAATTTCTATCTGGAATCCGAAAAGATAGGAGGCGATCGCTCTGTTGGTTAGTCCCAAGCCTGATGGTAAATATTCGTGTTACTTACGTTGACTAATTCAAAAACGACACGAATACTGTTAAGGCTATCCGCCTGTAGAACACTGGCGATCGCCTCCTATTAATTTTTTCGGCCACGAGTAGATCTGACTCAATCCCCATTGATCGATCAGGGGTCTCTCTTCTGCTATCCTACATAGCCCTTCAGACATCAGCTCTAAGCAAAACTGAGCGTATTCATATGGTCCCTCAGCTGTGACCGCAATCCCTTCGTGACTACCACGCCCGTTGAACGTTCCGAAATACTCAACAAACGGACTCGCCGTAGCTATCTTCTCAAACTTTTTCAGAGTCATATTTTTCACTACAGAGGTTTATGTGTAATCGTGTAATCGCGTTATCACTACAAGATTAGTTTGACTTAGGGTATAGCTTTTCCAGAAGCCGACCATGTTGGATATGGTGCAAGGACAAACTAGTAGTCTGTCAGCCCTAAATTTTCGGGCACCCTAACTCTCGAAAAGATTGTTCTAGAGAGAGTTGAACGTTCATGAGCAGAAAACAGCATCGAGTCAAATTGCAGCCTGAAGAGAGAGCGGAACTAGAAGCACTTGTCTCGAAAGGGAAAGCGGCCAAGTGGAAACTGACCCGCGCTCAAGCTCTACTGAAATGTGACGAGAGCGAGGCTGGCCCGGCTTGGTGTGACCAGCTGATTGCGGAAGCCTATGGGGTGACGACCCGAAGCATCGAAAGTTGGCGTAAGCAGGCAGTCTTTCAAGGGCCATTGTCTTTGTTGTCTCGCAAGCCGCCATCCCAACTGCCCAACCCACCCAAGTTTGATGGTGAGCAGGAAGCTCGTTTGGTGGCCTTAGCTTGTTCTCAGCCGCCACCAGGATATGCCCGTTGGAGCCTACGGCTGCTCGCAGACCAAGCCGTCGTCTTAGACATCGTCGAGCCGGTTAGCCATGAAACGGTTCGCCAAGTGCTGAAAAAAATGAATTGAAGCCTTGGCGACGTACCATGTGGTGCATTCCACCCAAGCAGGATGCTGCTTTCGTCTGCCAGATGGAGCAAGTCTTGGATATTTACCAGTTGGCGTATGACCCGGCCCATCCAATCATTTGCATGGACGAGCAACCCAAACAGTTACTGAAGGAGAAACACCTCCCACACCCTGTCAAACCTAATACCCCTGAACGGATTGACCACGAGTACATTCGCGAGGGAACCTGTACGGTCTGGATGTTCGTTGAACCGTTAGCCGGGTGGCGAGACGTACGTGTTAGTGACCGACGAACCGCCATTGATTGGGCACAGCAACTGCGGCAACTGATTGACCTCCCCCGCTACGCCACAGCTGAAACCTTGACATTAGTTTGTGACAATCTCAACACCCATACCGTTACCTCGTTATACCAAGCCTTTACGCCACAGGAAGCTCGCCGCATTCGAAACAAGGTGAAGATTGTCTACACGCCTAAGCATGGCAGTTGGCTCAATATGGCAGAGCCTGAACTAAGTGTGTTGACCCGACAATGTCTCAGCCGACGCATTGATAACGTGACCGAAATTGAACAAGAAGTTCAGGCTTGGGCAACACAACGGAACCATCAACAAACTGGGATTGATTGGCAATTCTCCACTGATGATGCACGCATCAAACTCAAGCGCCTCTACCCGAAAGTTCAATCATGACTGACTACTAGTCGGGTTGCTTTCCAGCAATCTGAGGTAGGCCACGCTGCTCAAACAATAGATCTAGCGCCTCCCCGACGAGTGCTTCTACGCTCGTATCTTCATCTAGCGCTAGCTGTCTCACTTGTTTTGAGACTGCCGGGTCGAAGTAGCCGATAATGGCTTTCTTACCTGATCGACTCGGGCGATAGTGCGGGCTCTTCTTATTGTCAGGCTTAGCAGGTGCAGCCGATTGTACTTTGCCAGTCGCGGCTTTGCCATTTCCCACTTGCTTAAGCCGATCTCTTAGACCAGACATAGCAACACTTCTCCTATAAAAAATTTGTACCGTGTAATTGTGATATCACGCTATCACAAGACGATAGCTTTGGGTGTTCACCTTTCGGCAATCCTATGGTTGTGATTTCCTTATTACGTACTTACGTGATGAAGTGTCATTGTGATTACACGTTAGCACATAACCACTTGTACAGTTGCTTGATCTCCTTCGCGGCCTTTCCAGTCGGCGAGTATTCAAGCACACCTAGACCATCAACGACTGCTTTCGAGTACTCAGTTCTATCCCATAGTGCTATCGGGCAGATCTGTCGGTTCGTGTCGGTTTCCGCTAGATCTTTCAGAACGCTAGTCGCTTCGTACAGCTGCGGACGTGACTTAACTGCGTTTAGTAGCAACCCTACTTTTGCGCCTGCCGCTGAGCATAGGTCAAGTGTGGTTGTGATCGCTGAAAGATCCAGGATTGATGGACGACACGGCACAACGCAGATATCGGAGAGTCGCGCCGCCGTCAGAATCCCTTCTGAGTTAAAAGGAGCTGTATCTATGATGACTAAATCTGTGTTGTCCTCTTGAGTAGTGGCGATCGCTTGGGTAAGACGGCTGGGCGGTATAGCGACAACGATAGGTTCGGTGATGCCTTCCCCTTCTCGGATATCGCCCCACTGACTAATAGAACACTGCGGATCGGTGTCTAAGACAGCGACACTTTTGTCCGACAGGTGGGCGGCGACGGCTAGGTTCATCGATACCGTGGACTTACCTGGTCCGCCTTTCTGCGAAATGACGGCTGCAATTGGCATGACTTTATAGACCTCTCCAATGATATGTATTGACAAATGATTGGGTGCCAACGTGATTACACTACTGCATGCTAACGTGTAATCACTTATCAGCATACTTCAATACCCAATTGTTGCAGCGTGATATTTTGATATCGTGATTTTGTGATTACACAAACTTGTCGGCATGAGTATGGTGAGCAGATGCTTGTAATGTCCTCTATGTCTTAGTTTTGGCTGGTTAAGGTGGTGTGATATTGTGATTACACATTATCGCATCGACGATATCAAACGAGGGAAAGCAGCGCCAGTAGTATTAGTGTGTATGCGATTACGTGTAATCGCGTTTGCGTGATGGGGTGTTAAACTTATGGCTGATCAGTCTATGCCGATGCAATCTGATGCCTGCCATATAAAAAGGGTTACTCATAGCGCTTAGTTAGCATTTTCCTAGTAGCAGAATAGCCGCACTCAGACTAAACTCAGACTACGTTTCGTTCGCTTTGCCATTAGCTCCAAAAAAGGATGTCCTTTGGCAAACCCGTCTCTTTATTAGCTAGTGCGTTTGCCGCCGCCGGTGCTTTGCTCAGTGCTTCTCTCCTGACAGTGGGCCTTCTTGCTACGTGGAATGAAAAACATGACTAGCCCACACCATCTTGACTGGCTCCATCGATCGGAGACGTTCATAGAGGCGCAGACAGCGCCTGGGCGCGTCATGGTTGCCTGATTAACCAGGACGACTCTACTCTGTTCTTGTCTTTTGAAGATGGTAATCTCTATCAGACGTTTGATGAATCCGTTGTGGTGGCACAGGCTAAACCTGGCTGGCAGGGGCGAACCTGTCACTCTAGGCGTTCTTACTATGCCAAGCATTCACTCAACAAAGCTAAAAAAGCGATCTCGCCAGCGCAGTCAGCGGACTGACAGCATTGATATCCCGCTCTTAACTACGTATCGCCACCAGCGGTGCTAATCACCTTCTATCGCAACCGTACCGATGGCTCATTCATGCGCTCGCTCTTTCATACCACTCATCGAGGATGCGGCAAAAACGATAGAAAGGGGAACTCCTATTCATCTAAAAGGAGTTCCCCAAGCTCAGCTCAGACGCCATATTCGGACGGTTATTGGTATTCTTCAGGCTAAGTTCGGCCAAGACGTTACCATCACTCAAGACCGACAACCCGCTGCCGCCTGTCCCTTCTGTCTGCTGGAGAATACAATAGATGGCTGAGACCACAACTAGACTTAATGCTCAGCAATGGCAGCAGGCACAAGCCAAGGCTCAGCGGTTTCGTGCTCAACTCATAGCACTCTCTCGCAAAAATAACCCGCATAACTTCTACCAAGAACTCTTTGCGATCGCTGCCAGTCGCATTCAGGCCGATACCGATGCATTCTGTGGCTTCGCTGAACAAGTCTTCGAGGAGATTGAGGCGTATGGCCAAGAACCTACCCTCGATGAAAGTTGGATGGCTGAACTAACTGGCGATAAAGATACTTTCTACTTCTCAACTCAGGCGTTGGTTACTCAGCCAATACCCCTGCCGAGACAACAGAGGCAGAAGCCTCTTCCTTTACCTGATGGACCGTCAATAGCGAACGCCGTTACACAGGCGGTGCAGTCCGCTGAAGAGGCGCTTAATGTCGCTCATGCAGAAAAACGCCTGGATTCAAACCATTCAATCAGCGCTCTCTTGGCTCACACAACCTGCTTCCTTTGACCAGCTTCAACTGGCTACTCACCTACAGCCCGGTGAACTCTGGCTCGCTCTCCTGCTTGGACAGCAGCACTGGTCTATCCATCAACAAGTCTTCTATGGCGAAATCTCGGTTTCTCTCAATCAACTCAGTGAGTGAAATACTTTCCATGTCACTTTTTAGGGGAGGATGCAAAGGAAACGAATAAAGAGTGGTAATGCGATCTCGTAGCTGGAAATGACTATTGGGCGATCGCACCGCTACCGCTACTGCTCTAGCATCCACTATCTATACTCAGAATTCTGCTTTCTTAAGACTCCAAATAGATATGATAGCGTTGGTGTTTGAGAACTAGATACATGTCTATGGGCAGGCGAGCACCCTTTCATACCCCTCATCGATGAAGCGGGCTGAGAGCTGATGTCCTTTGACTTTGACCACACCAGCCTTTCAGTACTCACCATAACTGCACCTAGCCTAGATAAAGCCCTCCCACTCCCCAATTGAATTATTCGTGTTACTTTTATAAGGCTTTCCAGGGCACACCGAATCTCCGACTGGACAAAATCGCTTTATAGCAGTGGCTAAAGTGTAAAGTACATAAGCTTTGATAGGTTGACTAGTGAGGCTCACAAATAGCCACCAACAGAATATGCGAAAAAAGGAATGTAATTGCAAGCCATTACAACTACTGTTGTATAGCCACAGTCAGCAAATAAATAGCAATTGCTTCTTTATAAATTCTTCATTGGTATTCGTAGTATCTAAAGGCAGGATGTAGAAGGTAATAAACCGCTTAGCCCTTGATACGCTGTCTCTCCTTACCTGCTGATGCGATTCTACACCTCTGTTCTTAGCGCTTTACTAGCTGCTAGCGGCCTGATATCTAGCCAAAGTCTGGCTACCGCCAGTGGATTAAGGGAAGAATCAGCTGATGCAACAAGCTACACACCACAGCTCATTGCTCAAGTTGAACCAGGTATCGTCGAAGGTAGGCGGGTGTTTGGGTCTGAAGTTATAGACGCAATGCGGGTGTGTGCTCAACTCGTCTCAAACCTGCACTTGATGACCTGTATAGACCAACCGGCTATATGGGATGGTTCCATCGCTTCTTTTAGGATGAGTCTTGCGCCGGGTGATTACTATTTCTTTTCTTATCTAGAAGAAGATGATGGCTACTTCTTCTATTACGCACCATCTATGTTTGGAAGCGCGAATAGTAGACCAATTGTTGTAAAAGTACGAAGTGGTCAGACGACAAGCGGAATTATAGTAAGTAATGGCAGTACTTGCTCCAATTATCCTCAGTTCTGTATTGCTCCTCCTAGCTCCGGCACTCCGGCTACTTCGTCTTCGCAAAGCGGCACTGCGGCTGATTCATCTTCGCAAAGCAATGATGTGCCTCCAGATCTAATCCCTGCTGCTTATTACAGAGGAGCTTACGTCAGCGTGTTTGAGCACAATGGTCAGTTCTGCTACGTCGGGTTTAGTCGTAATGGTCAACTGATAGCTTCTATCTCTGAAGACTCTGAGCAACCTAATATCTACCGTTTTGATGACCCAGATCATAGAGATACACGAATTTTCCAAGTGGATGCCACCACTTTGAGCTATGGAGGTGGTGAGTATGAAAGAGTCAATGATGTTCAGCCTTTCAGCCAAGTAGGCTCTAACATACAAGCCTGTCTGACTTCAGAAGTACCTTACTTTGAAGCTGAGGAGCATACAGGCAGGCAGAGACCTTCGAGGTAGATGGTATATTCTGCTGGTCTGCGTAACCTTTTTTACATAGATAGATTTCCTTTGAACCCGTCTGAATATAAATTAGAGAGTAATCAGAGATTTTCCGGAATTTTCTACGCTTCTTTATCTCCCATAATTCTCTTCAGCTCTCACCAACAGCGCGGCAGCTTTAACAACGATAGAAGATGGCGATCGCTGCTTTAACAATATCCAGAAAACTAGAAAAGCAGCAAAGCAGACGCTAGCGATCGCTCCTCTGCCTTTTCTGCTTCAGTCCTCTGAGCTTCCTTATCAGTCCCATCTCGTCTACCTCATCACTCAAGGCAATTAACTCATAGGATGGGACGCTAGCGAGCGAAGAGAGAGGGCGATCGCTCCCTGTAAAAAAAGACTGGTATCAGTAGCTAACCCTAACAACCGGAAGGGCAATCTCAGCACAGAAACAGAAGCACCATTGGCACCACTGACACCACTGAGACCATTGACATTAATGAAGCAGTTAGACGGTGGGGTTGCTTCATCTACGTTTCTCACAGCGTTCGCTGGTAGGGAAGGTTTTGCTTTGAACCGGGGCGATCGCTTCTTTAAGAAGAACCAAATCTGGGGGAGTGCGCTCGTCTGCTCACCAATTGCATCGTCTACTACAACATGGTGATCCTCTCTAAGCTCTTTACTCACAGTGAGCGTCAGCAGGATGGTGACGGGATGGAACTGCTCAAGCTGGTTTCGCCCATCGCTTGACAGCACCTTATCTTTCATGGCCGCTATGAGTTCTACAAAGCACCTGAATTCATTGATATGGAGGCGATTCTACAGCAGCTGATGCACAGGCCGATTCAGTAAGTCTCACTCGTCTCGATCTGTATTGCGACGTTTCAGGGGGGTATGCAAAGAGCCCCAATATACGTGTCTGAACGGAGGTTATATGGAGTCAGAGCTGTGATCCCGGAGCGTATCAAAATCACGGAGTAATCGCATCACTGCCGGAACGATCGTCGGAGTCAGTAGCGTTGAGAACGCTAACCCCCCTACCAAGACGATGCCTAACCCCTGGTAAAGTTCCGCGCCCTTGCCAGGAAAGGTCGCTAGCGGCAACATGCCTAATATACTGGTTCCGGCTGACATAAAAATAGGTCGCAGGCGATCACGCACAGCCTCATAAAGCGACCTATCTAAATCTTGCCCTTGCTGCTGAAGCTGAAGTGTTCGATCCACTAGCAAAATTGCGTTGTTCACCACAATTCCTGTCAAGATGACAAAGCCCAAGCCAGCAATCATATCCAATGGCACAACGACACCCGGAATGAGATTTGCGATCGCAAACTCAGCAGCGCACCCGTTAGGCCAATGGGAACCGTCACCATAATCACCAGCGGGTATATCAAGGAGCGATAGAGCGCGACTAATAGTAAATAAGTGATCAGCAGTGACAGTAGAAAAGTAGCACCCAGTTGGCGCAGCGTTTCTGACAACACATTGGCAGAGCCAGCCAGTTCAGCACGGTATCCTGATGGCAAAGTTGCTCGCAAGGGCTGTAAAATCGTTTCTTCAGTCTGCTCTAGCAACCCGCCCAAAGGCGCTTCTTGAGAAAGCGATACGGTCAGTGTGATGGCCCTTTCTGTATCTACATGGCCGATTGAATTTGGCCCGGTCGTTTCAACCATGTCGGCAACATCTAATAGCTGAACTTGTTGGCTACTGCCACCACCCCCTACATAAAGCGGCATTTGTCGAAGCTGAGCAGGCGTTTCAGCCGTAGCATCTTGCAGTTTCACGGTTACGTCAAGGTCTCGCCTGCCATCAAAAAAATCAGAGGCACGTACGCCCCCCAGCGCTGTTTCAACAGCAGTCCCCAAGTCTAGCGCTGAGAGGCTAACCTCAGCGAGCCGTTCTCGATCGGGAACAATCTGTAGTTCGGGCGCACCTGTTAGAAAGTCGGGACGAACATTCTGTACACCGTCCAGCACTTCCAAAGATTCAGCAACCTGACCTTGAATTTGATTGAGGTAGTCTAAGTCTGGGCCAATGAGCTTAACCTCAAACTCTTTACCAGGATTACTGAAGATAGAGGCTCGCCTGAGACCAACAAATCGGTAACCTGGAAACTCGCCGCTTGCCGCCCGCATCCGCTCTTCCAGGTTACTTAAGGTTCGAGCGTTAGTCTCTTCTAGCTTGAGAAAAACACCGATGATGCTACCAGCAGGCCGATGAACCAGAATATCTCCTAACACTTCTGGCTGCGCTTGAGCGAACGCATGAGGTTTTTCGTATAGCTCTATCGCTTCAGGAATACTGGTTCCTGGAAATGGCTGGGTGATCCATATAATTAGATTGCGATTACCTTCTGGCAGATAGTCCATAGCAGGTAGTAGCTGATAGCCGACAAAGAGTAGCGCTATTGGAACGCTCAACACTGCAAACCTGCGACTACGATGTCCTTTTCCTAAGGACCATTTTACGGTTGCTAGCAAGCTTTGTTCTAAGCGACTCTGCACTTGCGTAAAATATCTAGAAACTTGAACGATAGCCTGTTCAATTGAGTTGCCTTTGATGTGAGTCTTTCCTTCCAGCATTTGCTGGGCATCGGCTTGAGTCAAAAACAGCCCTGAGAGCATGGGCACCAGCGTCAGTGCGGCGAAAAGAGAAAAGAGAACGGAGGCAGAAAGGGCGATGCCTAAATCGAAAAAGAGCTGTCCGGCTTCTCCCTCTACAAGTACAATCGGCATAAATACGGCTACATTTGTCAGCGTAGATGCCAGCATAGCTCCGCTAACTTCCTGGGTAGCGTCAACAGCCGCTTGAACCGTCGTCTTCCCCTTTTGAATATGAGTAAATATATTCTCTAATACAACAATGGCATTATCTACAATCATGCCAGAGGCGAAGGCGAGTCCCGCCAGGCTAATAACGTTAAGCGATCGCCCCAACAGCGCAAAGACAATGAATACCGAAATGAGCGTCGTCGGAATAGTAATCGCAATGACAGCAACGGTTCTCAGCGAACCTAGAAAAAGAATCAGTACAAAAGCGGCTAAAACAGCACCAATAATCAAACTACTCTGGACGAAAGAGATCGATTGACTGATGTAGTCATTTTCGTCGTATGGGATGATAAAGCGAACGTTTTCTCCCTGTTGTATAAATCTCTCTTCGATTTCTGCGAGCGCCGCTCGGATACTTTTAGAAATCTCAGGAACATTTCCTCCAATCTGTCGAACCGCGCCGATGGTAATGGCGGGTTCACCATCGCGTAAGAAAGCCATCTCAGGGGTCGCTCGCCCAATTTTAGCCTCGGCGACATCTCCTAAGTAAACCGTGCCTGACGTATCTCGACGGAGTATCAGCCCTTCTAGCTGTTTGACGTCGTTTGCACGACTGACTGTTCGTACTCTGTATTCACGCCGACCGACGACCATGGGTCCGCCTCGAATGTCGCGATTGCTGCTGCGCAGTGTATTGATCACATCATCAATAGCCAGATTTCGATCGGCTAGCGCCCTTGGATCGACAATCACTTCAACTTCTCGTGCTTGCCCGCCTTCTATAGAGAGATCGCCAATCCCTTCAATGTGACGCAGACGCGGCCCAATCACATCGTCTGCCAAATCGCGGTAGTGGTTCAGATCAGCGGTAGCTCCCTCAGCAGGCACTAGGTGAATTCGCAGCATAGGACTATCGGTGTCACCGCTGACAATTTGCACTTCTGATTCACTTGCTTCAGCGGGCAAGTCATCAGCCTGTTGCAACTTACTGAGCACATCTACAAATGCCTGATTGATATCTACATCCCAAGCAAATTCTAGGCTGATGCTGCTTTGCCCATTACCGCTGGAACTTGTCATCTCTTGGACACCCTGAACCCCTTCAAGGACTTCTTCAATTGGGCGCGTGATCAAATCTTCGACTTCTGCTGGGCTTGCCCCTGGATAGTTTGTTTGGATAGTTACCTCCGGGCGATCGCCCCCAGGCCGCAGCTCCGAGGGCAGGCTGAACAATGCCAATATGCCAAAGAGCGCAATCAAACAAAACAGAACAATCGTGCCATGCCGCCAGCGAACAGCCATTCTAATCAAATTCATGATAATGCCAGTGCTTAGTGAACCTATTGATCTATTACCTGAACTGCTGCGCCCGCTCGTAGTGCCGACGCACCTCGCACCACCACAGATTGTCCGGAGCGTAATTGCTCTGAAGCGATCGCCACCGCTTCGCCCGTATCTGCAACCAGTTCCACGGCTATCTCATTCGCTTGTCCATCAGCAACCGTAAACACAATCCACTCGCCCTCCTGCTGCACCAGAGCATCACGAGAAATAACAAAGCTGGGCGTATCGCTTGCTCTCTCTAAAGTGCCTTGAACAGACATACCCGGCAATAGACCTGCCGGAGTATTTTCTATTTGAAGGCGTACTCGCTGGCGACGAGAGGTTTCGTTCGCAGTTGGAATTACCCCATCAATTGTCGCTTGCCCTTGCCAGCCAGGCAGCGCTCGCGCTGTCAGCATAACGGTTAATCCAGGTGCTATCTGACCGCTAAGTTCTTCAGGAATCTCTAAAAACACATCAAGATCTTCACGATCAACTAACGACAACACAGCTTACCTGCTTCCATATAATCTCCGACGTTAGCGACTCTCTCTTCTACAACGCCGCTGATTGTTGTCTGAAGGCGAGTACGACTCAAGCTCAGCTCAGCTTGCTCGACAGCGGCCCGCCTCGCCGTCACAATCGCTCGCTGAGCGGCGAGTTCTTCAGCGGTGGGGCCTGCGGTTGCTTCGGCGAGGGTTGCCGACGATTCTAGTTTTGCTGAAAGAGCAGCATCTACTGCTGTTCTAGCTTCAATCAGCGATCGCTCAGAGAGTGCTCCTTGTGCCACTAATGCTTGAGTGCGCTGAAGATTATCCCGTGCTTCTTGCTCTCTGGCCTCAGCAGATTGTAAAACTGCTGTTCTCTGCTCAATAATCTCTGGCCGAGTTCCCGTCTCTAGCTCTGCTAAATTACTCTGCTCAGAAGCAAGATTGGCGATCGCCTGTGAGAGAAGTAGCTGCTGGTCGGCATCATCTAAAACAGCAACCGTCGTACCAACATCAACTCTATCGCCTGATTGAACCAGGATTTTCTGAACAACTCCCGATGTTTGCGATCGCAGTGTTGTGTTTGTTCTGGCTTCGGCTTGACCAATCAGTTCAACAGAGCTAACGCCCTCGCCGACAGCGAGTCTGGCAACTTCGACAGGGCGAGGCGGTGGCGCTTGAGAAAGCGCCTGTGAGTCAGAATTTCTACGATTGAGAACGACCCAATAGCCAAAGCTACCGCTCAGTAAGACGCTTGCTAGCAATATCCCTATCAGTCGGCGATGACTCTGCGCATTTTGTTCTTTCTCTTTATTTACTGAGCCTTCAGAACTATCCATAATCTTGTGAATAAAATGACCTCAACTCACTGCTCGGATATACCAAAGACAAAAGCTGGATCGCCTGTGAAACACTGAACAGACTCTCCATCAACAGTAACCTCAACTGGACTGGCTTCTACCACAATCTGACTAATACTTTCTCCTTCAGGCACACCCAAAGCGCTCAGATCGACAGTAGCGGTGTGAAGATGCAAATGATTGAGTACGTTTCGTTCTGATGCCGGGTAGTTTTCAAGGTCAGCAACTGAGGTAATCAGCGTTCCTTCTCTGAGCTCTTCTTTTCCGTAATAACGCATGACCCCGAGCGGCATCTGTTGTGTGTAGTCGCCAGATTCAACTGTCGTGGAAGTCCCGTCATCTAGTCGTACCCTAAGATTATCGCCACCCGGTGAAGGGGTATCAGGACAGCCTGAACGAGTACTGCCCCTGGTAGCACTCATTTCACCAATTAGTAAATCAACGCCGGGAGCATTGACTAAAGGAGGACTAAAACGCATCGCAAGTCCATTTCCCTCACTGCCAATATCAAAGAACACCGAGTTAATGGCGCTATCTGTCAGGTAATTCTTCGCTGCCAGACGAACATCCTCACTTACAGGACTACCGGTGTCGTCATTTATTTCAACGATCTCAGTTCCAGGCGTTACTGGATGCGCATAAAGAGCCGGTGATGAGCCAGAATTTTGATACCCTATCAGCTCAGGTTTTTGTAAGTCTTGATAGGTAAGTTGTCGAACCACAGTGCCTTCATAGATGACGACTTCATCTAGAATGATTGTGCCTGATTCGGCCTCTAGCGTTGTGTTGAGCAGCACCTCTGCAGGTATTCTAGATTCTGTAGGATTCGTCTGAGCTTGTGCAAAGATCTCAGCACCTTTCAATAAAGGCATCATGACAATCAAAGATAAAACAGTTCTGTTTAAGTGGGGCATGTTTCTCCTGAACAGGTTTATTGACTAACGACTTTCTAACTCGAACAATCTTGTGGAGTAGCAGACTGCTTTGCTATCGGGCAAAGCCTACCTTCCAACCTGGCCTTCTGTTCCTGTCCAAATTCGAGCAATTAGAAAGGGAAGCTCTACCTGACTTTCTCCATTGTTGAAGTTAGGTGCGCGGTGAAGCTGATTGACAGAAGCGTATAGCCAGGAATCTGGGCCGAATCGAACGCTGTCTAACCAAAGAAATCTAGGATCTTGGGCTAAGCGTACAGTCCGTCCATCCGGGGAGAGCATATCAACCGCATTAGCTGCGACGTTTGTAAAAAAGTGATTGCCCTCAGCATCAGTGCTGACGCCATCCGTGACGGGCTTTGAACCGGCGACTTCAATCGCTTCTCCAATCTCTTGGTCCGATGCGCCGTTGCGAAGAAGCTGGGTAGGCAGGCTGTACCAAGTTAAACCTCTGACTGCGCCAAAGAACAACGTCTCGCCGTCTGCTGAGAGCGTAATGGGGTTCATCGGTGAGCCTGCTGGAAAGCTCCTGCCATCTGGCGTAGTGACCGTCCAAACCTCTCCTTCTACCATCACGACGACACGATCTTCATTCAGAAATGAAGGATGATTTTCAAATCGTCTTACGGTGTTTTGGTTAATATCTACTGCTACGATGGCAGGCCGCTGTGCAGAACTATCTGCAATATAAACAAAGCCGCGCTCTGCGTCCACAGCCAAATCTTGCATGAACTGCCCTTGCGGGAACTGTCCAGGCGCTTCTGTTTCGTCGAAGTCATAGCGATAGAGCAATTCGCGAGTATTGATATCGAAAGATAGCAGTTTTGGACGTTGCGCTTCGGGGAGCCAGTTGCCATGGTCAATGACCCAAAGGCGATCGCGCGAATCAATCACGACTCCATGAGGCGTGTGCAGCACATCAGACCCGCTACCTGGTGGCGCATTCCAGGCCTCGTTCGGAAATGCTTCCCAGGTCGTTCGTCCCGTAACTTCGATCAGCTGCGCATCTCCACGCCCTCTGCCATGTACCGTTGCAAAAATTCGTCCGTCTTGAGAAACGGTGACATTTCCGGGCATAATGTCAAGCTCTGCAACAATCTCTACCTGCCCTACTTGAGTATCAACAGACTCGTCGTCCGCTGCTTGCGCAGCTAATGGGTTAGCCGGAATCTCTAAAACAGCATCTTGAGGAGTCTGCGAGTAGCTAGAACTAGCAAATCCAAAAACGAAGAGTAGTGTAAAAAGTAATGCTTGATTTCTCATCGGTGTTATAAAAGTCTTTTGTTCTCAAATATTCAAAAATTTGGTTGCCCTTTTCGTTTCTGTTCAAGTTTGTGTCGCTGAATAATCTTGTTCTCCATTGCTTGTTGCTTCAACTGTTGAATACTTCAGTAGTATTGCAAAGGAATATCACAGAAATATGATATGACGTATCAGTGTCCAACAAGAAACCCGTTATACTGGTCAAACACGTTGCTTTAGAAGGCTAGAGTATCCTTGCGGGGGTCGTTCTGGCTAGCTTATAGGCAATCGAACCTGAAAAGTGCTGCCTTTGCCGACAGTACTCACGACGGTGATTTCTCCACTGTGGGCATGGATGATTTGTTGAGTGATGGATAGACCGAGACCAAATCCGCCTGTGTGACGAGATCGCGCTGCATCAATTCGGTAAAAGCGCTCAAAAATTTTAGGCAGGTCTACCTCTGGGATGCCTGTCCCATCGTCTTTAACCTGAATAAGAACACTGTGAGATTGAACCTGCAAGCAAAGTTCAACGATGCCATGCTTTTTTGTGTATTTGAAAGCATTGTCTAAGAGATTTGTAAAGGCGCGGCGCAGAAGCTGCGAATCGGCTTTAACGACTGTTTTGACCGATGGAATGTCATAAATAAATTGACGTTTTTTTTGAAATGATTGGGCTTTGCCGTATTCACAGAGCGATATCAGTAATTCTTGAATGCTCATACGTTGGCTGAGCGCAGCACCCTCAATTGGCCCCTCATGGCGAGCTAAAAACAAAAGATTGTCAATCAGCTCGCTCATCGCCTTCGCAGCCGTTTCAATTTCTCTAACGCAGTTTGCTCGCGAGCTAGCCTGAACATTAGGAATCAGAGCAACCTGAGCATTGCTAAAACCGCCGCTAAAGGATTGCGTAATTCATGAGAAGCATCGGCAGTAAAACGCTGTAGACGATCATAAGACTGACGGATTGGCTGCATGGCAATGCCGCTTAAGACCCACCCCGTTAGGCCAATAATGCCGAGTGTAATCGGCACGCCAAGTGTCAAAACAACAAGCGCCTGATTAAGATCGGCTCGTAGCGGAGCCAACGGAGTAGCAGCTTGGATATAGCCAACAGTAATATTGTTGTACTTAATTGGAGCTGTTAGTTGACGCAGCGTCTGGTGTGTCAAGTCACGCTCTGAAGGCTCCTCGCCTGTGACATTATCGACACGAATAGTCTGAAAGTAGGGTGTCGTAGCTGTTAACTGTGGTTGGTTGGGCGAGCGGCCCGCAAACTGGATTAATTGCCTATCTATGTTGTACCAGCGGATGTAAACCAATTTATTCTGTGGGGGAGAAGCATTCTCACCAATGAGTGTGGTTCCGGGCTCGATAGAGAGAAGCCAATCGCCCTGTTCCGGACGGTAGTAGGCTCTATCTTCCGCTTGTTTCACAGCTGTATGCAGACTTTCATCAAAGGCTCGCAGCCGATCCTCAGCTTCGAGGTAGTAGACTGCGCCTGTGAACGCGATCAAGATACTCCCCATAGAGAGGGCAAACCAGTAAGCAAGATTAAGGCGGCTACGAGTGAACATTGCAAAAATGAAAGCCAAACAATGGGCACAGCGATATCTTGTCAGGGGACTTCTTCTGGATGCTGGAGACGATAGCCTGTACCATAAACGGTTTTCAACCAGCTTTTGGCACCCAGCTCATTCAGCCTCTGCCGCAGTCGCCAAATAAGGGCTGTTACTGCGTTGCTTTCTGGCTCGGTTCCCCAGATCCACAAGGTTTGTTCAATGTTATCGCGGGTGATGACCTGGCCCGATCTTCGCATCAGGTACTCCATCAAATGGAATTCGCGACTGGAAAGACGAATACATGATTTTTGACGCTCTAAAGTGAGGGTTGAAGTATTCAGATAGAGGTCACCAAAGCTGAGCGATCGCCATGCCACTGGGGAGATCGCCGACCCAGTGCCCTTACCCGAGCCAGCAACTCAGAATGTCCACGGGCTTTACTAGATAATCATCCGCTCGGCATCTAGCCCACAACCTTGTCGGCGTAGTATCTTTTGCCGTAGCATCATCACAGGCGCTATTTTGCCAAGCGTTCTGTAGTGTTGACACAAAGACACGCCGCTGAGTACAGGTAGCATCCAGTCCAAAATCAGCAAATCGTAATCCTTATGGCTAACCAGCCATTGAGCCTCTTGAGCATTCTCGACCCCATCGACCAAGTGTCCCGACTCGGAAAGGGCAATGCATAGTGGCCGTAGCTGAGCCGGATCATCTTCAACAATCAGGATAATCATTGGTGATATTCAAATGCGGGTCAGTAGAAGTCACCACCCTTTATTTTGGGCAATAAATATAACAGAAAGGTGATAGTGCTAATTGTCGGCTACCCTAAATGCATTGAGCGTTAGACAGTATCCACTTGCAAAGATTGCGTCGTCTTTGGCTATCGAATTTTAGAAAGCTGCGGCCCTGGCTATCTCTGTTGGTGCTAGGGTTTGCCTTTTGGGCTTTTGGTCAGCTGATAATACTGCGGATACTAGAGCGCACCTATCAAACGCCTCGATATTTCATCACAGATACTGAACCCAAAGGCGGCTTTCAACAGGCAGTTGCAGTCATTCAGGTAAACATTAGCAACGAATCTAATACCTCAAAAGCCGAAGTTGTTTTTAATGATCCAGGGGTAGAATCTCGTCGGTTTCAGTTTGCGCTTACTAGACCCGAGGAGCTTGAACAGGCAATCGCGCAAGAACTCGGCATGTCATTGTCAGAAGTTCGCAGTCTGGTTCAATACAAAGTCCAAAACCAGAAGCTATAGCCTTCGTCGGAGATTTTTACATTAAAAGGTCCTAATTTTCATTTTCACTAGCGTCGATAAAGTCGATACCCGTCGGTCCAAACCCCGTTTCTTGAGCGACAAGCTCTCCTTCTTTGGCCCACATGTAATGAAGCGTCCCAGCTGGTGTATACACAACTGAGCCAGCAGGATAAGCAACTGCTGCCTCTAGGTTCATCTGCTCGCTGGTATCCTCTTCCGCGACGCCGTAGTACATAATGCCCGAAATCACAGTGGTGATTCTGTCGTCAGGATGGTGATGCAGCGGAAAAACAGTGCCCTCATCCATTTTGCCGAGCAGGGCATAGAGTTCCGCCGTAGATGGGTCACCGACGGCCACAGCACTCTTGACACCCGCAATTTCTGAATTTTCGCGCCACTGAACAGCGGCTGGCCCCATCAGCCGATCAGCCGGCTCTGACGCAAACGCCTGTACACAAAACATCATCGATAGCAAAAAAGCGACAACAAGCGAGATTATTTTAAACATCTCAAACTCTCCTTCAATAATTTCCTTCGGCACCCCAACAGAACCTATGGCGTCTGGGAATTCCTGAGCAGCCCAAGCGTCGTAAACACAACTGCAACGACCCACAGCGCAGGGCCAACCCATCCAGTCGGCAGCCAGGGAAAAGTACCCGGCAAGATGAATAACAAGAACAGACCAATCTCTGTCCAGGTAATCGCAAAGAGATTTATCCAGTAACCGATGCGACTGTTCCGCCAATTCAAGAAACCAACCGCGATCGCACAAACCGCAAAAAAGAGAATATGAAACGCACCTTGCTGAAGGCGAACGCCCACCCCAGCCGGTTCAGCTAGTGTTGCGCCAAACTGCCACAGACAAGCAACCACCCGTAAGTGCCACAGCCCCCAAAGAATATACGTGATCGCCCCCACCTTATACCAGGCAAATCGACCTACCCACCCCTGCTTCCGAACAGTCTGCTCATGAGAAGACATCATCTTCAACTACCTTTTTTCTTGATTTCCTAGTTTCACTTTACGGATTTTATACTTGCGAGTATAGAAAAGCTTTTAGAAAAGCGCAAGTTTTTCTACTCGCCGGTATAATACTGTTGATAATAGATATGATGGAGGCCAGCGATAGACAGAGACATGGGACGACCAAGAAAATTTGATTCTGAAGCAGTACTGAACGTTGCTCTTCGGCACTTTTGGTCGAGTGGCTACACGGCTGCCAAACTAGACGACATTTGCCAGGAAGCTGGCATCACTAAGCCCAGTCTTTACAATGCCTTTGGCGACAAAAGCAACCTCTACACAGCAGCGCTAGGTTATTACGAGAAGGCATTCCAGGCCCGAGTGATGCAGGCGTTAAACGCTGCAGGGACCGCTGAAGAAGCTCTGGAACAATACTTTGATCAAACTGCTTCGATCCTGGCTGATCCCGCGTTTCCTAATGGATGCTTGAGGGTAAAAACGCTCTCTGAATGTGCAACCTCGCATCCCGAACTCATTAAAGTTGCCTGTACTCAGCGCGATGCCAGTATCAATGCGCTAGTAGCAGTGCTGGTCATACGGCTACTCTGGTGATCGCGCCAGAGAGATAGCCGATTTGCTGTTATCCTTAGCGATGGATTAGCCGCTAGCGCACTAGTCGTCTCGTCTAAGCGGCTAAAAAAGAATGCCTGTCTGGCGGCAAAGACCACGCAGACATTACTAGCTCCCGACTGAAACATACACGTTTTAGTATCTAATTTACTATTCCTTTATCCTGCGCAAAAAAATTATCAGGTCGCCCTGGTTTGAGAAATCTAGTAGAGCTTCGCCGGGATGAGCATAGTCGGTAGAAAGGTATCAGCTTTATCTAGCTTTACTAGCTAATTTTAGAAGCCTAGTTTGAGACATCTTCTCTGACTGCGTCAAATGTTTGTTGGTAGTCGATAATCTAATCGGAGTCGCATTACCTTATCCACTTTTAACGATGTAAGATCTGGCTGTATACTAAATCTGGCAAGCATTTAAGAATAGATGAACAATAACAAAGAGAAGTTAGTCCTCAAGCAGTAAGGATAGAATTGAACGTGGTGCTATCGACTCTGATTCATGTTAGACCATCAGCCGACCCGTCCTGCTTGTCACTCAAAGCAGGTCGTCAAGAACGGTAAAATTCATAATGGGAAACAGAATCATCGATGTAAAAACTGTGGTCGCCAATTTGTTAAAGACCCTCAGCAAAAGCGCATTAGCGATGCCACTAAAGCCCTGATTGATGACCTCTTGCTAGAGCGACTGTCGATGAACAATCCATCAAAGGGCATTGTCAAGTTGATCTCGATGAGCCAATTTTAGGACAGTTTTATTCGGCAAGTGTCATCTAATCGACCTATGCGATCACATAGGTCCCTGTCAGAGATCGCCAACTTTCCATCCGCTGGCGCATCGTTTCTCGATAGTCTGAAGCGGTTTGTTTGTGTTGATGGGGATGAAAATGACCGCGTATCGGTTCAAAGGCTGACAGAAAACGCTGTGCGTGACTCGCCGATTTGAATCGACCCATCCGCCGCTCTCTGATGCGAGTTGGTCTGTGTGAGTTCTCTGCTCGATTGTTCAAGCCCTTATGCTGCCTATGCTCTACACCCTTCAAGATGTCCTTCTTCGCAGCGCCACAGCTTTTGAGCTTATCGGTGATGATGACTCTGGGGGCAAAGCCGGTTGATTTGAGTAGCTTGCGGAAGAATCTGTAAGCAGCCGCTGTGTTGCGTCGGCGCTGCATCAGAATGTCGAGCACCATACCATGCTGATCAACGGCTCCCCACAAGTAGAACTGCTCGCCTTTAATCTTAATGACGAGATTCTTATTCGAGAATATCCGAACCATCACTGCTTGAACCATCACGCTGACCGGACTCGCTTCTACAAACTGCTCAAAGATAGCGTCAATCATTTTCCTGCCCCCTTCAGCTCATGCCAAGCAGTCGGGCTATAACCTTTGCAGATACTTGGCTGTACTCCCTTTCAGTGTATCGATCGCTAGTACAATTGGTCACCTTAACAGGGGTAGTTATAAAAGTTATGCAAGATCGCGCAATATCGTCCTAGACTCGCCTAATTGAGCTTTCCTAGCATTGTGAAGTATCAACGACCGGTGCGATGTAGCAAGCTGAGAATGAAAGGAGGAATCAACTTCTATTCAATGAGTAGAGAATAGTCTCTCAACAATCTCTGCCCTTCTGTTCCCACCGAAGAGAGTTTATGACTCCGGTCATGCTGGCAGTAAGTGATGACCTTAGTGGAATGCAGACCACGGAAGAATCCTAACCTGATAGTCTAAATTTAGAAGATGTGTGAAGCCATAAATGTTTAAAAATAGGAAGAAGTTCGATCCCGTTCGCCGTGGCCTTTTGACTGGAAGCGCCGCCGCAGCGACCGCCATGGCTCTTGGAGCTCGCCGCACTGCTGCGCAATCCGGCACGGCGTCCGTCACGTCCGCGCCCGCACCTGGCCGCCGAATGCTTGGCAGTCTGGAAGTCTCCGAAATTGGCCTTGGTGTGCAGAATATGCACCGCACCTTCCACACCATCGTCCCCAATCGCGGCGATATGATCCAACTGATCCGCACTGCTTTTGATGAGGGAGTCACCTTTTTCGATTGTGCTGAGGTGTATGGCCCGCACAAATGCGAGCGTATCCTGGGGGAGGCCATGGCACCGTTCCGGGATCAGGCGCAAATCACGACGAAGTTTGGTTTCGATGTTGACCTTGAAACGGGCGAATTTCGCGGCGGGGTGATCAGCGATCCGGCGCGCATCCGGCAAGCTGTTGAAGGGTCGCTGCGCCGCCTGCGCACCGATCGGATAGACCTGCTCTATCAGCATCGCGTCGATCCCAATGTGCCTATCGAAGAAGTCGCAGGAACGGTTTCTGATTTGATGAAGGAGGGTAAAGTCCTAAACTGGGGGCTGTCGGAGATGGGGCCTAATACACTGCGCCGAGCCCACGCTGCCTTGCCTGTCACTGCCGTACAGAATGAATATTCAATACTCTACAGAGGCATGGAAGACGACATTCTCCCAATCTGCCAGGAATTAGGTATTGGCGTCGTTCCGTTTGCGCCGCTCGGCTATGGCTTCCTTACGGGAGCGGTCGATATGGAGACAATGTTCGCGCCCAGTGATTTTCGTGCGCTTACATCCCGAATGGATCCCGAAAATCGCGAGGTAAACATGGCACTCGTAGAGCTTGCAAGCAACTGGGCTAATCGTAAGGGTGTCAATCCGGGGCAGATCGCACTGGCTTGGCTCATGGCACAAGGCCCGTCGATTGTGCCTATACCCGGCACAACGCAAATGCCGCATCTGCGCGACAATATCGCTGCGGCGAACGTGACATTCGACGCAGCAGAGTTATCCGAATTTACAACTGCGCTTGATGCAATTGAGGTGCAGGGCGAGCGCGCCCCCGCAATTGTCATGGAATGGAACGGGGCAGAGGCTCGCGAGATTTAAGACATCGTCGACTTAACTATCGATCTCAATAGCTAGACACTACTGGTAGCTAGATACTACTGGGGGTACTGAAAGCGGTGCGATGTAGATAAGTCGAATGTGACAAAGAGGCAACCGCCAAGTACAAGAGTGGAATTAACAAATACTGTTTACCAGAGGTTGTTCTTTCTTGTTCTTCTTTCAAAGCAACAGATTTCTGTTCTCACTTGATGCAAGTATGCGAGTGCCTAGTTGGAAGGAAGCGTAGAGCTGTCTAATCGAACCAGAGTCTAGCGAGCGAATGAGACGCATGAGACAGGCTGAATCGGTTGGCTAACTAGCAGCATGAAACAGCTAGAGCCTTTGTAAGACACAGAGAACGCGCTGCGTACATAATTCGACTAGTTGCCTATCGATGCAACTAACCGTCCAGTCGCAGCAAGGACTTTAGCCGTGTCTTAACCTGAGACTCTGGACTAGATGGACTGAAGAGGGCTGCTCAGTCTCATCTCATTGCGAGCAGTTAAAGTATTATAGTGAGACTAAAGTGCCGTTGATGCTGTCTTGTAGGGAGTCTTTGTTGCTTGGTGTTGACTTCGTAGTCTTGTGCCTCACTACTGAAGAATTGTTGTTTCCAAAGTCACCCAGTATTCAAACTTATGCAGAGTCAAGTAGAACAGATTGTTCAACAGGTAACCTATTGGGCAGTTAGTCAGGAGTCCATTCTAGCAGCAGCCTTAGTCGGTTCGCAGGCTCGTGGCACGGCAACTGCTAAGTCAGATATCGATCTAATGTTTTTAGCTAGACAGCCTTTACACTTCAGAATGAGCACAGACTGGCTAAGCAAGATTAACTGGGGCGATCTCTATATCGAGAGCTGGGAAGATAAGGTCTATGGTGTTGTGTGGTCGCGTCACGTACAACTAAACGCTAGTAACCCACATCGTATAACGGTCGAGCTAAGTTTCGGGCGACTAAGTTGGGCGTCTATCACGCCCTTAGATACGGGCACTCAGCAAGTTGTTCGCGATGGTTGCCGTATCTTGTATGATGCCGAAGGACATCTGTCTCGGTTAGTGCGATTTGTGCTGAGCCAGTATGGATAGAAAGGCGTCCGAAGCATAATCAGTTCGCAACTGCGATAAAGGGACGCAAGCGCAACTGCGTGTTGTATCTCTCTTTGTTCGCCTGCTAAAGTTCTTGAGCAAGCGTCAAGACGCGTTGATATAGCTGGGGACTGATACGAAACCCAGCTTCTTCGATTAAGCTGTCCATAACAGACTGAACTTGAGGAATGAGATTTCTTTGCTTAGCGACCAGTAGAACACCCAATATGCCAATGATAGATAGTCCAAGTCGAGCAGCTTCTTGTCTGCCCAGCCTTTCGTCAATCAGCAGATCGTCAGCTCGTAGCTCAAGCGCCAGAGCGATCGCATGAGCTTCTCCAGCATCTAGTCCCCGTTCCTGTTGCAGCTGATTAGCTAGCTGAGATTGAGAAAGGGCTTGAACCTTAATCCAGTCTAGTTGGAGAGTGGCTGAAATAGTAGGGTTGCTGGCGGCTGCAAGTTCGCTAGCAACAGCCTCAGGAATGATGACGGTTTGGTAGATGACTTCTAGCAGCCAGAGATGCTTAACAAGGGCTAGATTAGAGAGCGCAGAGGTATCGCTGACAACGATCACAGCCAACCCCGCTCGCGCAGATGCTGAACATCTTGCTCAAAGTCTTCCACATCATAGTGAACGCAGATGCCGCGCTCGGCCAGCATCTTCTGAAAGTCCATCAGTTCGATACCGGCTATCTTGCTAGCGCGACTGAGAGACACACGCTCTTGTTGAAACAAGGCAAAGGCAATCTCTCGTAGCCAGTCGTTCTGGTTAAAGCCCTCTGTCTGGCTAAGGCTATCTGGTAGGTTCAGAGTAATTTGCATGGAGCGGCCCTTACGCATCTACCTGCATTGTAGAGTTGGATGGGCTGTAGTTGCCTGTTCTGTATCGGTACAGATGAATCCGTAATCGGACTGCGTGACATGTGTCGTAATCACCGTTTTTGGTACTATCTGGAAAAACGGCAAAAAAGCGGCTTTTGGGACTGTATTTGTGTGCCAAAACCTATGTCATAATCAAAGTGTCGAAAATGGAGGCGCTTTGCGAGTTTTGAACCATTGAAAATAGGATACGCCAGAGTTTCGACGGCTGACCAAAATTTAGAGCTGCAAACAGATGCTTTGAAAGCGGCAGGTTGCGAGAAGATTTTTAGCGATCACGGGGTGAGTGGCGCAAAGGCTGAGCGCCCTGGACTAGATAAAGCGCTGGAGCAGATCAGGAAGAAGGATACGCTGGTGATTTGGAAGCTCGACCGTTTGGGTCGTTCTTTGAGCGATCTGCTGAGTATTGTTGAGGGTTTGAAGGAGCGGGGTGCGAACTTCGCCAGTATTCAGGACGGCTTCGATACGTCTACTGCGTCAGGGAAGATGGTTTTCTCTGTGATCGGGGCGATGGCTGAGTACGAACGGAACTTGATCCGAGAACGGACGATGGCAGGTTTGGCGGCAGCTCGTGCGCGTGGTCGTAATGGTGGTCGTCCGAAGGTGTTGGACAAGAGCCAGGTGAAGGTAGCGATCGCACTCGCAGAAGCGGGCGAGCTGACGATCAATGAAATCTGCGAGCAGGTGGGTTGTAGTCGTTCTACTTACTATCGGCAGGTTGCGTCGCGTCTTGACTCTAGCAGGAATAGCAACTGAGTTGACTTCGGCGTAGCGCCAGCGCGGTTGTGGATAATAAAAATTAGTAGCCCGCTGATACGATGCAAATGGCTGTAGAAGGTTCTCTTAGCCAAGTTGCAAACAAGGGCATAAGGCTGCATGAAAGATAAAAAAGTAGTAATCGTCGGTGCCTCTTCAGGAATCGGAAGATCGCTCACTAAAATGTGTTCTGAGCAAGGCGCTATAGTTCATCTACTGAGTAGAAGTGAGGCTAAGCTTGTCCAGGTACAGAAAGAGTTGAACGCTCCATCATATGTACACGAAATGAATATGTTAGATGAGGAATCTGTTAGTCAGACATTTGCTGATATCGGAGAGTTTGACTACTTATCTTTTACAGCGGTAGCTGATGAGCTGAAACTGATGTCACCAGTCGAGTCGATGACGACCGAAGTCGCACATCGGGGCATGGAAAAGTTTTGGGGCACGTTTAACGGCTGTGTTGCAAAAACTGCGTAGCCCTTTATTGGTATTCTGAGATGCCCAGTTCGCACCCTTGCTATGTCTTCGACAAACCCGTTCAAATGGCGTCACTTCCAACCGGGCATCATCTTGCTGACGGTGCGTCGGTATCTCCGCTATAGCCTCAGCTACCGGGACATAGAAGAAATGATGCTCGAACGGGGCGTCAACGTTGACCATACGACGATTTACCGCTGGGTGCAGGCCTATAGCCCAGAACTAGATAAGCGCTGTCGCCGCCATCTGAAGCCGACCAATGACTCGTGGAGGACTGACGAGACATACGTGAAAGTCCGAGGGAAGTGGAAGTATCTCTATCGAGCGGTCGATTCTGAGGGCAATACGTTGGACTTCATGCTCAGTGCCAAACGGGATGCCAAAGCGGCTAAACGCTTTTTCAACAAGGTACTCACTGCCTCGCATACGATTGCACCGAGGGTGCTCACCGTCGATAAGAATGCAGCTTATCTACCTGCCATCAAGGCCTTAAAGAAAGATAAGTCTCTGCCTAAAGCGACGAAAACTAGGCAGATAAAGTACTTGAACAACATAGTCGAGCAAGACCATCGCTTCATAAAACGCCGTGTTAAACCTGGACTGGGGTTTGGCTCCTTCAATACAGCTAGGCGAACGCTCAAAGGGTATGAAGCCATGAACATGATTCGTAAGGGACAGATTGAAGGAGCTGAGAAAGGAGATGTCATAGGACAACTCTGTTTCATCAACGGAATCTTTGGCGTGGCGGCATAATGGAGGGCGGATGGATAGAGAAATTCTCTCTTCGATTACTTTTTGCAACAGAGCCGATTGAGATTGATGCTGAAAGTTTGACTGTGATGCCAGCAGCCTGGCGCAGTCAACTTCATCAAGCGGCTGTACGAGTAGATGCAGAAATCATTTACCAGCTAGTGGAACAGATTCCAGCGAATCATCACGCGCTTGCAGAACGACTCTCCAAGCTAACCCAACGCTTTGACTTTGACGCCATCATTGAACTTTCTCAGCCCGAATGATTAAGAGCGACAGGCGGCACACTGATTGATTTGTACAGCCACTACCGCCGACCGTTTACAATATGCTTGAAAATGATGAATCAAACAGGGTGAGTTAAGCAGGGTGAATTAAGCTCAAGCAAGGGCTAGCAAGTGGCAGGTGTCAACGGTGAAAAAGCCATCTTTAAAAGTTTGTTTATTTGGCGGCTTTTGCCTGCTTAATCACGGTGAAAGTATCACTGGGCTGCATGGGCGATCGCAGCAATTACTCGCCTACCTCATTTTGCATCGTCAGGCTCCCCAGCTCCGCCGTCGCATCGCCGAAGCCCTTTGGCCAGAGACCCAGACTAGCCAAGCGCTCACAAATCTGCGTAAAGAACTCCACTATCTACGTCAGGTCAATGCGCCAGTTGATCAATTACTTGCAATCACACCTAAAATGCTACGCTGGCAGCCCCAAATCCCCTGTGATGTAGATATCGTTTACTTTGAAACCGCGCTGGCAAATGCTGAGAACGCTGAGGACGAAATGGCCGCTCGGAGGGTAGAAACAGCCCTCCTTGGATGCAAAGGCGAACTTTGGCCAGACTGCGACGCAGAATGGATTTACCCTGAGCAGCAGCGAATCAAACAAAGCTATGTTCGGGCCCTGGCCCGAATGACCCAGTTGCTGCATTCACTGGGAGAAATCGGTAGAGCCATTGTCGTTGGACAGCGTTGGCTACAAGCCGAGCCACTGGATGAAGGAGCTACTCAAAGCCTGATGAAACTCTACGGAGAGGCGGGCGATCGCGCTACTGCCTTACGGCTCTATCACCAATGCATGACAGCGCTACAGGCCGAACTGGGTGTGAATCCGAGCCCAACAACTGCCAAAATTTATCAGCGGTTGCTAATGACTGAAGACGAAACCGAGAAAGTATCAAAAATATCTGAAGATATTTCCTTACAACCTCTTCTAACACCCCCACCGCTATCAGTGTCTGACCCTAGCCACACCCTGGTAGGTCGAGATGACCTATTAGAAACTCTGAAACAGTGGCTCTCCAGCACAATCGATGACTCGGCCCCGTTACTATTGCTCATTGGCGAACCTGGCATCGGGAAAACCCGACTACTAGAAGCCTTGGCTGAAACCGCGATGCACCATCGTTGGCAATCTTGCTGGGGCCACGCTTTTGCAGCCGAGCAGCTACGCGCCTACGGGGTGTGGATTGATCTGCTGCGCTCAGGCCCTCAAGAGATCTTAGGTAGTCTGCTGGCTGAATTCGATGCGTCGGCTTCAGCCTTACAGACCTCAGAGCAGGATCACCTCCAACACCGTCCGCTCCAATACCGGACACAGCTTTTAGACAAGATCACTGCGGGGTTACGCACATTAGCCACACCGCAGCAGCCCCTGTTACTGTTGTT
Organism: Synechococcus sp. PCC 7335; assembly: GCF_000155595.1. NCBI lineage: Bacteria > Bacillati > Cyanobacteriota > Cyanophyceae > Synechococcales > Synechococcaceae > Synechococcus > Synechococcus sp. PCC 7335. The sequence goes on from NZ_DS989905.1 coordinate 46,560, forward strand.
TGATGATATCCAATGGTTAGACGAATCTTCTACAACGCTCTTGCACTACGTATTTCGGCTGCTGGGTAAAGGCTCATTAAAAATTGCCTGTGCCGCCAGATGGAAAGAATTGCAAGATAATTCAGCCGCACTTACCCTGATCAAATCGTTAAAAAGAGAGAATCGGCTTCAGGAAGAAACTGTCTCGCCTTTGTCTGCGAAGGCCGTGATGGAATTGGTAAAGCCGTTAGACCCAGACAAACTTTATGCCGACAGCGGTGGCAACCCACTATTTGCGCTGGAATCTGCGAGAGCTAGCACCCAAAAGGCCCATAATTTGTCAGGCTTAATTGACGATCGCCTGCAACGGTTAGACGGTGCTGCTAGAGACTTATTGCCCTGGGCGGCGGCGCTCGGACGACGGTTCAATCCAGAGATTTTAGCCTTGGCAGCTAGCTATCCGCCCATGCAATTTTTAAAGGCAATTGAACAGCTTGAACAACAGAAAATTGTTCGCCCGATTCAGTCCTCAGCTGCCCATGAACAAAGTAGCTATGACTTTGTTCATGATCTGATTAGGAAAGTTGCTTATGAACAACTCTCTGCGCCCCGACGCCGTATTGTTCATGGGCAGCTGGCCAAAACCTTAGAAGCTCAGATGGTCGAAGATGACCTAGCAGCTCAGGTGGCTTATCATGCTGGCATAGCGGGAAATCACTCCTTAGCGGCGCAGTCTTGCTTAGCAGCAGCCACTCGCAGCGTGCGATTGTTCGCTTATGAGGAAGCGATTCAACTCGTCTTCTTAGGGCTACAGCACGCCCAATCATTACAGACGCGCGATCGCCTTCTCTACTCAGCCAAATTCTGGGAAACGCGCATTTTAGCGGGCATTTCCAAATCAGAAGCTACGAGTGTGAAACAGCAGTTGAATCAATTGCTCGGTGAAATGAACGGCCTGGCCCTTCCCGAAGCCGAACTATTCGTCCATCAGGCGATCGCCCTTTTGCACTACGAACAAGGCAACTTGAGTGACGTTCACCGACAGTGCCTAAAATCTTTAGATGTGATTCCACCGACGCCTCAATTACAGGCTAAAACCTTGGCAATCAACGGTAGCTGTCTGGCCGCCATTGAACAAGAGATGGAACGGGCAGAGGCTCTATTGCTAGAGGCTCAGTCGCTCGCCAATCGTTTGGGATTATCTCTCTGCGATGTTGACCAGGGGCTGGGCTGTATCCATCGCTATCGCGGCCGGTATGACCTCGCGATCGCCCATTTTCATCAGGCTCTTCAGCTCGCTCAAAATCAACAAGATCATTGGGCAACCGGTTGTAATCTTTCCTTTTTGGCGATGACGGCTTGGGACAGTCATCAGCCCGACCTGGACTATGCTCAGGCATTGCTAGCGTTATCCCCTCAATTGCCACGGGGTAGCGATGCAGCCTTTGCTCAGGCACTTATTATCCTGCAAGGCTATGCTCAAGAGGCGAGCAAGCCGCCGCCAGCGCTAAACGAAGCTTTGCATCGGCTAGATGAGCTAGATGCCCAGCGAAAGATTGTTTTTGTGGCCAGCCATGCCTGCGAGCTTGCTTTGGCACAGGGAGATGCGATTGCGGCTATGAAGTATGCGACCACTACCCATCAGGCTGCTGAAAGGATTGAACATCCTGGAGATATTGCGATCGCACAAGCCCTATGCTTGCTTAGCAACTTAGCAACAGAGCATAAAGCTAAAGAGAATTATGAAGCGATGCAGCAGCAAAAAAGGCTAAAAGCGCTGAATGCCAGAAGCTTCAGTGTTCGTGTTCAAATAGTATTGACTGAGGCTTTGAATCAATTACAGTTTCTCAATCCAGTACGATCTAAAACCATGCCGTCTTAGCTGAGTTTTATGCTTGGAAGTGTTTTTGCTATGGCCCTTATTGTTGTCGAAACTACTTACAATCCTCCAATTGACCAAGCTTTATGGGATGAGCTAGTAGAGCGTTCTGCCCCTTGTATGACAGAGCGAAATATTGTTTGGAAGCGAACGTATTTGTCGCGTGATCGCACGCGCAGCATTTGCGAATTAGAAGCCGCCGATGCCGACACCGTTCGCGCTGCCTACCAAAAGGGAAAAGTTCCCTATGACCAAATCTGGTCAGCAAATTTGATAGAGACGCTATCAGCGCCTATCAACGCTCTTTAGCTTTGATGGACAATCGCTAACAACGCAATAGATGTTCCACAGAATGTCTAAAGAACGCCCAAGGAACGTTCAGGGAACGTCTAGGGAGCGCCTGCTTTTCTATTGTTGAATCATGACAAGTTCATTTCTCCCTTTTAGAGGTCATGATGGCAACAGATACCCTAACTCAACCCGATTTAGTTTTAGAAGGTCAGACCAACACGCCAGCCTTGGATGAAAAGAAAGCCGAGGCCTTTGGCGATCGCCTGCTAGGAATGCTCAACAGTGGCGCTTTAGCAAGTATGCTCTCCATTGGCCATCGCACGGGCCTGCTAGATACGATGGCCACACTCAGCGCCAGCACTAGCCTACAAATTGCTGAAGCTGCAGGGCTTAACGAACGCTATGTTCGCGAGTGGCTCGCTGCCCTAGTGACAGGCCGCATTGTTGACTATGACAGTGTTAGCCGCAGCTACTCCCTTCCAGCTGAACATGCAGCCTTTTTGACCCGCAAGGCCAGTCCAAACAATTTAGCCGCAACTATGCAGTTTGTTCCTCTGATGGGCGCTGTTGAAGATGCCATCATTGATTGTTTTTATCATGGTGGCGGCGTTCCTTATTCTGCCTATACTCGCTTCCATGAAGTGATGGCAGAAGACAGCGCTCAAACCGTGATTGCGGGGCTAGACACACACATTTTACCAATGGTGCCAGGGTTGATCGAAACGCTAGCTAGTGGGATATCCGTCGCGGATATTGGCTGTGGACAGGGCCGGGCAATCCAAAAGCTGGCAGGCATGTTTCCGAACAGTCGCTTTGTGGGATACGACTTCTCTCCTGGGGCGATCGCCTGGGCAAAGGCAGAATCCCAACGGTTGAACCTAGAGAATATTACCTTTGAGCTACAGGACGCCGCGCAGATTTCTGAAGACAGCCAGTATGACCTGATCTTTGCTTTTGATGCCATTCACGATCAGGCCCAGCCAGAGACTGTTCTGCAAAATATCCATCGGGCACTGCGCCCCGAAGGGGTCTACCTTATGCAAGATATTCGAGCTTCTAGCCATCTAGAGAACAATCTAGACCATCCCGTTGCGCCCTTGCTCTATTTCATTTCTTGTCACCACTGTACGGCTGTTTCTTTGGCAGCGGGTGGCCCTGGCTTAGGAACTATGTGGGGAGAGGAATTAGCCCTGGAGATGATTGAGGCGGCTGGGTTTACTCGCATTGAAGTGAAACAGCTAGAACACGACTTTCAGAACAACTATTATCTGGCTCGTAAATAGACAGTTTGCAAACTAAGGCGTGCTACTGAAGGTAGCCTGACCTGTTCACGCTCAATAACTTAATTGGAGATAAAACCATGATTTCTACTGTACAGAAACACACTGTGCTGGACTGGCGTTTGGCAGCCAAAGCTGTTGCTAAAAAGCTTAAGGAAACGGCAATAGAACGCGATCGCAAGGCGGGAGTTCCCGACTACGAAGTAAACCTGTTGCGAGAAGCTGGATTACTCCCCCTCATTGTCCCTGAATTATATGGTGGTCTGGGTTCAAGCTGGATAGATGCCATGGACACTATCAAGGAGCTGGCAAAAGGCGACAGCGCAACCGCCCAGCTCTACGGCTACCACGTGTTGCTGAGTGCTACGCCACAACTATCCGGCACTCCTGAACAGGCAGAGGCTTTTTATAGAGAAACGGCTCAGCACCATCTCTTTTGGGCAAATGCCATTAACATTCGCGATGCCCGCCTGAGCATTGTGTCCGATGGCGACCATTACCGGGTAAACGGTGTCAAATCTTTTTGCACCGGGGCGGCTGTAGCCGACCGGATTATCTGTACGGCAATAGAGAGTGGTAATCCGCTTCCTGTACTGTTTGTATTGCCACGCGATCGCACGGGTCTTACCTACAATCACGACTGGAATGTTATGGGCCAGCGACGCACCGCCAGCGGCAGCTTCACTTTCGACCATGTAGCGGTTAAGGCGACCGAAATCTTAGGGCCACCTGCGGACCCCGAGGGTGCAGCAGCGACACTACTAGGAATGTTCGGTCTGCTTCTGCTCTCTCACATTTTTCTTGGAATTGCCGAAGGAGCCCTTGAGTCTGCAATGGACTACACCCGCGCTCAGTCGCGTCCCTGGCTCACCTCTGGTGTAGACAAAGCCGTTGAAGATCCGCATTTACTGCGGCACTATGGCAAGCTATGGACGCAGCTTCAGGGGGCTAAGGCCCTGGCAGGACAGGCGACAGCGCAGGCTCAGTGGGCGTGGGACAAAGGCAATGCGCTCACGCATGAAGAACGAGGAAAGGTTGCGATCGCCGCAGCCGCTGCCAAAAGCCTGGCAACTGACGCTGGCTTGGCTATCACCAATCGAATTTTCGAGATGATGGGGGCACGCTCCGCTGCTGCCTGCTATGATTTCGATCGCTACTGGCGAGACTTACGCACGCTTAGCCTGCATGATCCTTTGGACTACAAACTACAAGAGATCGGTGACTGGGTACTAAACGGAAAAGCACCTGTCCCTACACCGTATGCATAGAGACACTTCTTAGATTCAACAACAGAATGAGGTATTCAAAATGAACAAAGGTGAAATAATTGCCGGCTTAGCTCAAACGGCGAACTACCGATATGCTCAGCAAGTAGGTTCGCAGCTGTTCGTTGCGGGTCAGGTGCCCCACGACGCCAATGCCAATGTAGTCGGCGTTGATAGCCCACGGGTTCAGGCGACCCAATGCCTCAATAATCTAGGCACTTTAATCGCACATTATGGATTCTACAAGCACGATATTCGACAGCTGACGATTTATGTTGTTGGAGAAAGGGAAAATCTTATCGGCGCGTGGCAGGCTATCACAGATTGGTTTAATCATGACGTGCCACCTGCTACGTTGCTGGGGGTGACGCTGCTTGGATATGAGTCTCAGCTTGTGGAAATTGATGCAATCGTGGTTAGCGACCCATGAGTAATCAGCTCTCAGTAGAAACATTTGACAAGTTCGCGATTGAGTATGACCAGAAGTATAAGAATTTTCGACCCTATACTGAAACATACGATAAGTTAGGTAGTTTGCTCTCAACAGACCGTTTGTTGTCTGTTCTTGAAATTGCCTGTGGGCCAGCGCATGCCTCAAGCTACTTAATCAAACAAGGGTTCAGCTTAGATGTATTTGGATTCGATCTCGCGCCAAACATGGTTGATCTGGCGAGAAAAAACGTTCCTGGCGGAGTTTTTGAGGTTCTAGATTGCCAAAATCTGGATAGCCTTCCACACAGCTTCCAACGAAAGTATGACGTTGTGATTTGTGGATTTTGTGTTCCCTATATGAACCCATCGGAATGTTTGAAACTCGTTAAAGATGTGAGCGATGCCTTAAAGCCTGGAGGAATAGCTTATTTGAGCGCTATTGAGGGCTATCAGTACTACTCAGAACAGAAAACATCGTCGTCAGGAGATGCTGTGTTTATGCATCACCACACAGTTGGTTTTTTGCGGGATAATTTTTCTAAATTTGGCCTCGACGTTGTACATATCACCCGCAAGAACCTGACCACAGATGGAAGTACTGACGATTCTGAAGTGTTTTTATATGCGCGAATGAAAAGGTGACAAATCGTCAGTCGGTGAATTGGCTTGTACTTTCTCGATATCTTCTCGATTCCCTTTTATCCTGAAGTGAATAGCCCATCATCAAGCATCTTTCAAGGTTTCGAACGACTCAACGTAGATTTAATTGAAATAAAAAATTGGAGAATATCACTATGATTTCGCATGGAAAACAACTTTTGGGAATAGGTCTTGGTCTGGGCATTCTCGTGATGACCGCTCAGACTTCTCCACCGGGCGATCGCCCGCAAAAGCCAGTTGGGTTAGAAGGTCTACAGCTAAACGGCTTACAGTTAAATACATCAAACGGAAATCAGCAGGCGACTCATGCTCTTGACCCAACGTTCCCCGACTGGATCGATCCAGCTAGGACGCGAGCCGTAGCCAATCACTCAGCTGCTGAAGGCGTTTTGACAGAACGCATTGTGCTCGAAGGCAGTCAGCTTACTCTCAGAGCTGCCGAATAAGGAGACAATTGTGAGATACAGTTACCTAGCTTTGATTCTTGCCTTGACAGGGGGAATCGGTCTCGCAGTGCATTCTCTTCTAAAACGGGATAGTGTTCCCTCGTCCTGGTATGGCAATCGTATAACCGAGGTAACCCTCAATAGCTTTGATGAGCAGGGACAAGCTCGCATCCTCAGAATCAACGATGTGCAGCTTGACCCACAAGATCATGAACAAGAGACCTATCTCTACACCGTTCTTTATCAAGGTACTCGTAGCAATAACGGCAACACCTGGCACAACCTGTGCCTACCCGATGCTGATGGTATGGCCAAGGCTATTCCCCTTTCTGGCCGGTGGGATGCGACAGGGGCACATATCGACGATGGCAGCATTACGTTTGTACCAATGGTGCGATCGCGAAGTGCTTACGCTGGGGCTACAAACCCTGGAAGACGCTTAGAGGAGAGTCCTTACGTGACTACCACCAAGCCTGTACTCGCATGGTGCGGGCTGACTACTGTGGTAACGGCACTAGCCACACGCAAAATGGGACAGCTATTGATGTATACGATCGTCTCGGCTTACAGCAGCGCACTCAACACAACGGTATGGCCCCAGAAGCATCCTGGGATGCTAACGGTGTCGCCCATCTCAAACGGACTCGCTTTCAAGGAACTTTTGAGAAACTACAGCAAGACTGTCCAGAGAAACTCTCTTCTACTACACAGTTGAACCAGTCAAACACTCAAGCGCTGAAAAGCATCTCTACGCCTTTGTTGTTTAACGATTCGTTCATTCAATAAGGAACTGATTGTGATGAGCCACCATGAACTTAGTAGCATTATGAAAATGCTAAAAGACTTTACCTGGGGTAACACGCCCGACGAGATGCGAAGGCACTTTCGTGAGGGGTTTTCGCTCCCATCCCATCCCACCGCCAAAATTCAGCCCGTTCACACCAATGGTGTCGCTGCCGAGCTAATTTCCATGCCCTCGGCGACGCCTGAACAAGTCATTCTTTATCTTCATGGGGGTGGATTTGCCGTGGGCTCTTGCGAAACCCATCGACGAATTGCCTGTGATATGGCCGAGGCCTCGGTTTGCGATGTTTTGTTGATTGACTATCGTCTGGCTCCAGAGCATCCTTTTCCGGCTGCTCTAAAAGATACCCTGTCAGCTTATCACTGGCTAATAGATACTCGTGGATACCAACCAGGTCAAGTGGCGATTGTCGGAGACTCGGCGGGCGGAAACCTAGCCCTAACGATGATGCTCTCATTGAAAGCAGCCGGAGCGGCATTACCCTCATCGGCAGTGCTGATTTCTCCCTATACCGACTTGGCTAGAACAGGCAAAACTATTAACACTCATGCTGATCTTGATCCGATGGTGTCCCCTCAACTTTTGGAGACGATAACCGCCTGGTACACATCTTGCGAGCAGTTAAGGCATCCCCTCGTCTCGCCCCTTTATGCTAATTTATCTGGCTTACCGCCGCTTCTCATTCAGGTAGGGGCAACAGAACTATTGCTTGACGATGCTTTGCAACTGTCTCGTCAAGTTGGATTGGCTAATGTTGCCGTAGAGCTTAAAGTTTGGCAAAACATGATTCACTGTTTCCAGCTGTTTGCACCGATTTTAACAGAGGGGCGGCAGGCGATCTCTGAAGCCAGTGATTTTTTGAATCGGCATTTTCAGCAGCCGGAATCATCTTAATGATGCATCTTCAATAAACCGTCCATTGCCCGTCATGGATTGTTACGCGGTTTTTAAACCACGCCTGAAAAGCTAACAGCCCTAGTGACTTACTGAAAAACAATTATGGCTAATTTAAAGTTAATTCGTGATCGCATTAAGTCGGTCAAAAATATGCACAAGATTACCGAGGCAATGCGCCTTGTGGCAGCTGCCAAGGTTCGCCGTGCTCAAGCACAGGTTAATGCGACGCGTCCCTTTGCTGACCGTTTGGCCCAAGTGCTTCACGGTTTACAGAACCGCCTCAAATTTGAAGACACGTCTGACTTGCCGCTATTGCAGCAACGCGACGTAGCAAAAGTAGCGATTTTGGTCGTTTCTGCTGATCGCGGCCTTTGCGGTGGTTATAACGCCAACGTGATTCGTCGTGCGCAGACCCGAGCTAAAGCGCTTAAAGCCGAAGGCGTAGACTACACCTACGTATTGGTCGGTCGTAAGGCTATTCAATATTTTGAGCGTCGAAATGAGCCAATTGACGCGACTTACATGGGCTTAGAGCAGATCCCGACAGCCGCCGAGGCTGCTAAAATCTCTGACGAGTTGTTGTCTTTGTTCTTATCGGAATCGGTAGACAGAGTAGAGCTGGTCTACACCAAGTTCCTTTCTTTGGTGAGCAACAAGCCAGTGACTCAGACCCTCTTGCCTTTGGACATACAGGGTTTAGAAGCTCAGGATGATGAGATTTTTCGCCTCACGAGTCGCAAAGGTCGTTTGGCCGTAGAGCGTTCTGATGCCCCAGATGTAACCGTCAGCGAGTTTCCCAAGGATATGCTCTTCGAGCAAAATCCATCTCAGATTCTCGATGCGTTATTGCCTTTGTATCTCAACAATCAAATTTTGAGAGCGATGCAAGAATCGGCTGCCAGTGAGCTGGCCTCACGGATGACGGCGATGAATAGTGCCAGTGAGAACGCAAAAGAGCTAATGAAATCTTTGACGCTTTCTTACAACAAGGCTCGCCAAGCCGCGATTACCCAGGAAATTCTGGAAGTTGTGGGTGGTGCGGCTGCACTGGGCTAATGCTTTTTGCCAGTAGTTTAACCACAACCTTTCCCAATTGTTAACATTCTAATTTTCCACCATGCTAAAGTTTTTCTTAACTGTCAGCCCTGAGTAGCCAAAATATAGCATCGGCCAGCTGACTGCTAGGCTGGGGGCGATCAGCTCATCCTTACCAATCGCTCATGGATTGCCCACACTGCCCATCGACTCGTGTCTCACCACTCCAGCGGAAAACCCATCTAGGCTATACCATGTTTCGGTGCAAGCAGTGTCGCCGGACTTTCAATGAGCGCACGGATAGCCCCTTCAATTTTATCGAAGTTCCCACCGATATTATCTTTCAGGTGTTGCTCTGCCGCGTCCGCTATAAGCTCAGCTATCGGGATGTAGCCGAGTTCTTTCTGCTGAGAGGCTTCCAATTCACCCATGAAACAGTGCGGTTTTGGGAGGAACGGTTTTTGCCTTATTTTACCGACCAAATACGGACAAAGCGAAAGGGTAAAGTCGGTAAGATCTGGTTGATTGACGAGACCTATGTTCGAGTAAAAAGAGCGTGGTGCTATCTCTACAGGGGCATTGATGAGGATGGCAACCTGGTAGACGTCCGTCTCAGCAAAACTCGTGATATGGCTGGAACCAAAGCCTTTTTTGCCCAGGCCATCGGCCTTCACGAGGACTCACCCGAGAAGGTAGCCACCGATGGTTGGGCATCCTATCCTCGGGCAATCAAAGAAGAATTGGGCAAGGGCACTGAGCACGAGGTTCGACTCTGCACCGCCAATCCTGTAGAGCAGAGCCATCGGCGAATCAAGCACCGTTATTACCCAACCCTGGGCTTCGGCGAGTTCGATGCGGCCCAGCGGTTCTGCCGAGCGGTAGATGAAGTGGGAAACTTTTTGAGGCCGCAATCGCGCATGACAGAGTTCGTATGTCTCAGTGAGCGTAGGCAAAGATTCGTCAAAGGGATCGAGGAATTAGAAGCGTTATTCAAGGCTGCTTAGGCCAGATTGAAGAGGGGGCGATGGCGCAGCCCGCTGTAGGCGATCGCAGCAATGCCAATTTGACTATATTATTTGGCTACCCAGTTCTGACATTTTCAGTTAAGGAACTGCACTGCCGCAATTCGGACGCATTCTACCCCGCTAATCTGATGCTCAACCGCTACGCGCAAACTTGATAATGCATTCCATAAGACTTGACGGTAGAGCACAGCCATCACTCGCCATGGCAACGGTTTTAGCCCGCTGCATCCCTTTGCTTTGACCATGGCACCGATTGCACGTACATACACTGCTGACAGCGACTACCTTGCCACTATAGAAGCTGTGGATTATTGTCCGCGAGAGTGCAGGCTAAAGACTTTGTTACTTCATTAGTCAGTATGCTAGAATTAGCATACTGACTAATGAAGTACATGGTCTGTGACTCAAAAGATAAGCTCTGTTGAGTGGATAGGGAGTTCCCTCATCAGCTTGAAAACATTTCCTAAGGATGTTCAACAGTCCATGGGGTTTGCGCTTTACCGCGCTCAGCAAGGAAAAAAACATCCTGATGTAAAACCTTTGAAGGGCTTTAGAGGCTCTAGTGTTCTGGAAATTGTTGAGAGTTTTGATGGAAATGCTTACCGTGCTATTTACACGGTGAAGTTTGAGGGCATCGTCTACGTCCTTCATGCTTTTCAAAAGAAGTCAAAACGCGGTATTGCGACCCCTCAACAAGATATAGAGTTGGTGAAAAGAAGACTTAAGCGCGCGGAAGAGCACTACAGAACCATTTCAAAGCAAAGTACACAGGACTATTCGAATGACTGAAAACATAGAGGTATACCCTAGTTGTGGCAATGTCTTTGAAGACCTCGGTTTACCTGATTCTGATGAGCTGTTAGTTAAAGCAAAACTCGCCGATCAAATCAGTGACATTATCTCGAAACGCAAGATGACTCAGGCAGAAGCGGCAAGCTTATTAGGTGTAGATCAGCCCAAAGTCTCTGCTTTGGTTCGCGGTAAGTTATCCGGTTTCTCTATAGAGCGCCTCTTTCGATTTCTCAATTTACTGGGTAGCAGCATTGAGATTCGCATCATCTCTGATGCTCAGTCCGACAACAATGCAAAAACTCAGGTCGTCTCAGCATGAAATTCAGTTCTCTGTAGAATGCGCGACATAGTTATGAATAGGACTTACGCAATTGAAAGATGTACTCCCGAAAACTTGGCATGACAAAATTGCCCTAACAAACTGTTAGCGCAAAACTCCTGCCCCAGAAGAAAGCTTGTATCGAAAGCTTTTTAGCGTTACTAGCTTTGTCAACCCCTCGATTCCTAGCTGGGATGTGATTCACTTCTTGATCCACATCCCAGTGGAAACCAAGCGTTATTCCACGCTGCGGGTGAGCAGCGGCCTGGAAAGGTTATCCAATAACGTTTCTGGCTTACTCTAAAACTATCAGCTTTTTGAGATATGCGTAAGTCCTAGTGAAGCGACTTAGCTCCTCTACGACCTCTGTACAACACACATCTCTTAGGACGGAAGGTAGTAGCGTTGGCCTAGCCTCTCCGTAAAAAATCGCACTTCCCGCTTCACCAACAACTTGGTAACTGAAATGTTTTTCGACACTCAGGGCGCACCTCTAAAGGTCATCGATGGTGGACTTTGCAATGTGATCGCTCGGCAACCTGCCAACTGAGTCTGTGGTGAGGCGATTCTGCATAGCAGTAAGCACACAGCCGCATTGGAAAGTGAAGCTTTGTGCTTGAAGGCGATCGCATCATACTCAGGCGCTCTGCGGTTACACCCGTCAAGTGCGATAGCTGCTGTCGTACAGACGAGTCTGGCTGACGGCGGCGAGAGGGCGGTTCTCAGTAGGACACGATATACGCTCTTTGGTTGAGCCTTTCTTTCGTCGGGCTTGGTCAACCACCCGCAGTCCTGCTATCGATGCTCTAAGCGTAGCTACCATTGTAGTCACCAGTACCTAAATCATCGGTTCAGTTCCAGTTCACTATAGACTCTTCTCAAGATGAGCCTGCTCTGCTGCGATTTCCGCCCGTATTTTGTCAAACTGTTGCTTATCGCCAGTATCTGAGTAACTGCAACCGCATTGCCTATCTGGAGGCTGAAGCGATCGCGCGGCAGAACAGTCTAGCGTTTTGGTCTCATCCTAATCCCATCATGCCTTGGAACTTTAGAAGGCAGCGTTGATGACTTCAAACAGGGGGTGATCGCTCTGGAGAAGGAAAGCAGTAGTGTCAAAGGAAGCGATCCGCTCTACTGCTGTTTTACTATCATTACCTATCTATATCTATACTCATAATTCCGTAATTGTTTTATACTCAAAATAGATATAATAGCGTTGTGAGTAAGAACTAGATACCGGGCCTACCTTACTCGCACTATCGATATCGCTCTAGGCATGGACGCTAAGCAGCCGTACTATTAGGGTTAGAAATACACAGTCATTTATCTTGAGACGTGCGGTCATTTAATTTGAGACTCGACAACGTGGCACGGTCAAATAATGTGGCACACTGGGTCAAATCCCAACTCTAAAATGCCTTGAGATTTCAGGAGATAGCCTTAACGACTTCAGACGGGTGTGAGCGCTCTGGAAGGTAAAGCAGTAGCGATCGCACCGTGGGAAAGCAGCGACCGCAAGGGGGACTCGCACTAACTGACCATACCGCTTCAGAATGGCGGCCCTCCCTCAATACAGGGAACTATCGATATCTAGATGCTCAACTATCGAATAGAGAGAGCTTTAGTCAACTGTTAGGCGCACCTTTGAACATCTCTCATTCATTAACCACTCACGCGGCTACAGGTTCTTTGAGGTGATGCCATATACAATTGCTCCTATACAATGCCAAATAATTTGTCATAGAGTCCTTTTAGCTTCTTTGAGACCTTAGCTTCTCTTAGTAGGCCCATAACGGCGTTCAGCAGAATCAACTTGCCTTCAGACAACAAGGGCGATAACCACTTTAGACAAAGGGGCGATCACACCGGAGAAGAAAAGCAGTAGTGCGAAAGAAAGCGATCGCCTTATCAGCTTCGAGGGTGCGAAAAGCTCTTTGAAATGAGAAACTAGAAACACTCTGTGTTTGAGCTGTTCTAACGTATCGTCGTGAGCTATTCGATATCAACAGACAAGCATAGGTTGGATGCAGCGACTATCCATGACTTTCTTTGCAATCGTTCCTACTGGGCAAAAGGGCGGCAACTTGAAGCTGTTCAAGCATCTATCGAAAACTCAGTTTGCTTTGGAGCATATGATAGCGGTGGCAATACTGTTGGTTTTGGCAGAGTCATCACAGATAAAACGACTTTTGCTTACATCTCAGATGTCTTTGTATTAGAAGAGCATAGAGGAAACGGCATCGGGCAGCTCATAATCGAACACATGATGCAGCATCCTGAGCTTCAAGTTGAGCAGTGGATGCTTATTACAGCAGATGCTCATAGCTTATATCGAAGATTTGGCTTCAAGATTCCGAAGTCCGTTGCCAAATATATGAGCCAGCAAAGAGGTGCGTCGGACGGATAGGTACAGCAACGGGTCTATTTGTTGTGTCTCTAAGGAAGGGTTTTAGTGCATCTAACATCTGCTAAAGCTGTTCGCTACCAGCATCTTGAACCTTTGCACAGTTTGCGTAATATATGACAGCGTAGAAGGTAGAAGAGGTAGTCACTCAGGTCGCATATGACTCACCGTATTGATGACCAGATCACGCTGAATGACAGCCGTACTCTTGCATACGCGGAGTACGGGATACCCAACGGCAATGCAGTTCTACACTTTCATGGCTCTCCTAGCTCTCGGATAGAAGGCACCTTAGCCAGTGCTAACAGCATCGCTGAACGTCTCGGACTGCGTTTGATTTTCCCAGACCGTCCAGGGTTTGGACGCTCAGACTTCAAGGCTGCTCGAACGCTGCTTGACTGGACGGAAGATGTCGTTGAGCTAGCCGACCAGCTCAACATAGACAAGTTCGCAGTCGTTGGACTTTCAGGCGGTGTTCCTCATGCACTCGCCTGCGCCTACAAGCTTCCTCACCGTCTCAGTGTTGTCGGACTCATAAGCGGTATCAGTCCACCTCATACGCCTAACCGCTTTGAAGGGGTTAGCCGCTCTAACAAAATGCAGATTCTGATTGCGCGTAGGTTACCTTGGCTGCTAAGGCTGCTTTTCTGGCAAACTAGGAAAGCACTGCTACGTGACCCGGATAGCGTCATCGACGAACTTATCCGTGAATTATCTAAACCGGATGAATTTGTCAGGACTGAGTAGCCACAATTCACCTGCTCATCAGTAGTGTGATCGCACCTACCCCTATTTCTGTTTAGGAAGCTTGGAACAGATCTTCCAATTCTTCAACTCCCTTCAGTAACTGCGCTCTGCGATCGCCAAGGCACACGAATTCTGCCATTCGGCTACGAGGCCTCAGGAAGTTGCCAACTTCATCGACTGCTCTGCAAAATCTCTGCGCAGCCTCAAACTCACCGAACCCCAGGGTTGGATAATAGCGGCGTTTGATGCGCCGATGACTTTGTTCAACTGGATTGGCTGTGCAGGGGCGGACTTCATGCTGAACTTTCTCACCTAAGTCTTCTTCAATCGCCCGTGGGTAAGATGCTAAGCCATCGGTCGCGACCTTGTCAGGAGCGTCCTCGTGCAGATCGATGGCTTGAGCAAAGAAGGCTTTGGTGCCAGCCATGTCGCGAGTTTTGCTAAGGCGAACGTCTACCAGATTGCCATCTTCATCAATGCCTCGGTAGAGGTAGCACCACTGCCCACAGACTTTCACGTAAGTCTCGTCAATCATCCATAATTTGCCGACTTTGCCCTTTCGCTTTGTTCTAATCTGCTCTGTAAAATGAGGTAGGAAACGTTCCTCCCAATCCCTTGCAGTTTCGTGGGTAAACTGAAAGCCTCTAAGCAAAAAGAACTCAGCCACATCCCGATAGCTGAGCTTATAGCGGACGCGGCAGAGCAACACCTGGAAGATAATGTCTGTTGGGACTTCCACAAAATTAAATGGCGTATCTGTGCGCTGATTGAACGTCCGGCGACAGCGTTTGCAGCGAAACATGGTATAGCCTAGATGGGTTTTGCGCTGGAGCTGCGAGATATGAGGCGAGTGGCAATGCGGACAATCCATGAGGTAGAGGTAGAGCTGATCGCACCTAGCCTATCAGCTGGCCGAATCCTTTATTTTGGCTACTCAGGGCTGACAGTATCGGCTGGGAAGGTATCGTCAAAGTTCACATTTCAGCGCCGATTATCTATGTAAGCATCATCCTGCTCGTTCGGATTTTTGGGAAACGCTCTACCTCTCAAATGAACAACTTTGACTGGGTAGTGACCGTCGCCATAGGCTCTATTTCAGCCTCCGGAGTCATTTTAGCATTACTGAGTGTCTGTTAGCGATCATCCTGTTGTTACTATTTCAGTGGCTGCTCACTAAAGCCACCTTGCATGCAAAAGTTATGCATAAGATGATCAAAGCTCGTCCCGCCTTACTGGCGCACGACGGTAACTACATAGAGGACGCTATGGTCAAGGAAAGGGTTACCAAGGACGAGATGCTAGCCGCCTTGAGAGAGGCCGGACTCTATGATATCGAAGACGCCAAGTGGATCATTCTGGAAACTGATGCCACCCTAAGCGTCATTCCTCGAAAAGACAAAGACTATTCAGATGCTCAGCTAGAGAGTGTCATTGGGTTTCCGCCAAAGGTATAGTGATTATTGAAGGGCGTCAACGCGAGGACTGAGAAATTCGACAGCGCTAAGGTGGTGCCGGTAGGCTGGGCACTCTGAACTCACTCAGCTTGCGTCTTTCACTCATATGCGAATAAGCGATGATTACTTATCCCTGCCCTGTTGTTCCCTAGCCTACTAGCAGTGCCATAGCTCGTCCTCTGCGCATTCTGGGCGTACCAGCAGCAGGCGGGTGCCATACCAATCGCAGTACAGGCGATTACCACTGTCATAACGGCGGCTCGTCTAGCTCAGAAGCTTCGAGGCCCAGTTAGTTCTTCGGAGGGCAACGACAATAGACGGTTATATCGGTGGGAAATGGTGACACTATCAGAGTGAAACGCAACGGCGAGTCAACTATCGCCAGTATCCCAGCCAATGTGATCGCATTGCCTATCTGGAGGCTGAAGCGATCGCGCAGCATAACGCTCTGGTGTTTCGGTCTCATCCCAATCCGATAATGCCTGGGACTTTAGAAGACAGCGTTGATAAGGACTTCAGACGGGAGGCGATCGCTGCTCGTCCGAAGGGCAATCTCCTACTAGAAGAAACCATAGCTCAGAGAACACAGCCATAATAGTGACATCAGCGTCACGCTAGAAATTGACCATGTTGGATACTAACCCTCCCCGCTCGACCCAATATCCTCATATCGTCCTGACGCCAGAAGACGTGCCGATTATTGAGGGCACAACGATGAAGGTAATCGAGGTTGTTTTGGCGCAGAGAAGCTATGGCTGGACAGCAGAAGAGATTCAAATCAACCACCGTTATCTGAGCATGAGTCAGATCTATGCCGCGCTGGCTTACTACTGGGATAACCGCCAAGCGCTAGATAAAGATATTGAACGCAGGGAAGACGTTATTCAAAAACAAGAGCAGGTTACCGGAGAATCAGCGTTTGCTGCTCGGCTGCGCTCTCAGGGATTACTCAAGTGACACTTCCTATCTACATGGATGAAAACGTCCATGGCGCTATTCTTTAGTCGAGAGCAGCGTCGCTACTAGCTGTTTACGCCCAGTAGCTCCAGCCTCGATACGTCAAGCACTGCTTAGGTGCTTGAGCAGGCATAGCTGTCGGCACTCTGCGCTTGAAAGAATGGCCCATAAATTTTAATTCAGTATTAGTTTAAACAGTATCGATGGCAGCGGAAGAAGCAGTGTAACGTTGGCCGAGGTAAGTCAGTTGCATGGATTTGTTTCCTTTGCTGAACGTGTTTGTAGTATGTCTGTTGGGGAGATTCAACCCTTTCCAACGAAGGAAGGCCAGAAAAAAGTTCTTTCCAACTTTGGAAGGTTGACCTTACAATAGGGGTGTTGCAGTTAGCTAGGCAAAGGCATTCACAGAACCCTGTCCGCCTTCAGCACCGTGTCTGAGTCTTTCGGAGTACACAGCGGCTTCGTCCCGTTTCCTGGATGCTAAGGACACGATGGAACTACCCCAGCTCGTCCCATCGTGTTTCGCGGTGATGACAGGTCGGATGTAACGCTTGCAGATTGTCGTACATATCTCAACCACCTTTAGCTGTCGGCCAAAGGTAGTCTGGCGTTGCTGAATGGCGGTATGAATCCGTGAGGTTCAGAATGTGCCTTCTAGCGTTCGGCCATCAGTTCATACTCTGAATCAGCAACGCCGGTAGTCTTTCTCTATGGAAGTGCTGTCCGCTGCTATTCATGGAGTGTGGCATCTGAAGTGAACCCCCCTGAATTTGGACAGTAAAATGTTCCCACTGCGCTTCGGCTCTGGCTACCTCAGCCACATCGGCCCACTGCTCTGCCCGTGCGGGTAAGGATAGTGACCGCCTGTACGGGCAGTGGAATGACTTTGTTGCTTATTCTCTAGTTTAGCAGGTCGATTATCGGCCTGCAGAATCCTTTCGACGCAATGGCTCTTGGGACTAGCATCCGAAGAATCAGTGATTTTACATCTTGACAAGCACATAGAAACAGACAAGTAGAGTCAGTCAGTGATAGAAAGTAAGCTAAAGAGTAGATATTTTAAAAAGAAATGAAAGGGTCTACGGTACAGCGTCTTGATGCGTAAGCAAATGCCGGTAGAGATCGTTGGTAAACTGATGAATGGCCCCGCCGATGTTCGCTTACCGAAAGACTCTATGCGCATATTGCTAGTTGATGATGATGCCGCCTTAATGGATATTTTGGCCGAGCAATTGATTAAGCAACGCTATGTGGTGGATATTGCCACCGATGGCGAGAGCGCCGAAGAATGTGTGAATCTGTTTTCCTATGATTTCATCATTCTCGATATGGGACTGCCAGACATAGAAGGAATCTCGCTTTGTCAGCGACTGCGACAGCAAAAAATTACTAGCCCCATTTTAATGTTGACAGCTGAAGACAATAGTAAAGCGAAGGTAAAAGCGCTCAATGCCGGCGCTGATGACTATGTGGTCAAACCCTTTGACTTCGAGGAATTGTTCGCTCGAATTAGAGCGCTGCGGCGACGAGATAACAACACTTTAGCGGCGGTGTTGCAGCAGGGCGATCTGCGAGTGGATCCCAACACTTTTGAGGTGTTTTACCAAGATAGACCGCTGCGGGTGACGCCCAAAGAATACACTATGCTAGAGCTGTTCTTGCGCCATCCTAATCAGGTCTTTAGCATAGATGCAATTATTGACAATCTTTGGTCGTTTGAAGATCCGCCCAGTGAAGATGCGGTCAGAACGCACGTTAAAGGACTGCGTCAAAAGCTGAAGGCGGGTGGTGCACCTAAAGATTTTATCCAAACGGTGTATGGACTGGGCTATCGGCTCAAGGCTATCAAGCCAGGAATGGCTGTCACTTTCTCTGCTTCGCAGGCAGCATCGAAGTCGAACCGATCGTCCCAGCCAATGCTGATGCAGGCGATCGCGGCTGCCTGGGAAAAACATCAAAACACCATACAAGAACGCCTCGATGTTCTAGAGGCTACCGCTGCGGCAGTCAAAGCTGGCCAGCTCAGCGCCGAGCTGCAGGCGGCGGGGCGATCGCAGGCTCATAAGCTGGCGGGCTCTATGGGCTGCTTTGGCTTTGCAGAAGGCTCGCGCATCGCCCGCGAATTAGAACAATTGCTAAAGCTAGAGAGTCCTTTGACCCAGCCGCAAGGGCTTCACTTTTCAGCTTTGGTCAGCAACTTGCGCGAGCAGATAAAGCACAGTTCTAGCGCTCAGATCGCAGCGGACGCAACGGCTAGCGCTCCTCAAATTTTGGCAGTCGGTGCGCCATCAGCATTGCATGCAGAGCTAGAGGCAGCGGCAATCGCGGCTGGGCTCAGATGCGCGATTGCCTTAGACTACAAAGAAGCTATCGCGACCGTAAAGGAACAATCCCTAACGGGCTTATTGCTTTGGACAGAGGCAGAGAGTTTTGATGAAGCGGTGACGCTGTTGGCTGCGGTGGCAAAACAGAAGAGTGAGACCTCGACCACGGTGATCACCGACATCCAAGACTTTGGCCAGAGGCTCCAGCTAGTCCAACAGGGCGCTGACGTTCTTCTTAAAGGATCGGCCTCTGCTGGCCACGCCGTAGAAACGGTTCAGCAAGCTCTAAAGGCAGCAGGCAAGTCGCTCAAGGTAGTTGCCATCGATGACGACCCACAAGTGCTAGCACTGCTACAAACTATTTTGTCGCCTTGGGGCTTTCAAACCACGGCGTTAGAGAATGCAGATCGGCTCTTTGACACGCTAGAATCAGTCCGGCCAGACCTGCTGCTAATCGATGTCGAGATGCCTGAGACCAATGGTCTAGAGATCTGCCGCGTCCTGCGAGCGGACGAAAGATGGCAGCAGCTACCCATCTTATTTCTAAGCGTTCACGATGAAGACCATACACAGCATCAGGCATTCAATGTCGGTGCCGACGACTTCATCAGTAAAACAACTATGGCAACAGAGCTGCCAACAAGACTGATCAACCGACTAAAGCGGACGGGTAGAGCTGTGCCGGCGCTGCTGTAGTTTTTATAGTCCAATCTGTTAGCGTTCTTCTTAGCGAATGCGTCCTATACCTTTATGCCAAACAGAAAGCTGACGGAAAAGCAAAAAGAAAAGCAAAGAAACTTGCAATTGCTGAACCTAGAGCAGATTTTAGATCGCCAGCCGCTAAGGGTGTCTCCCGATACAGCGATCGCCTCTGTTATTGAATGCATGGGCATTGTCGATAGCTCGCTGCAGCCAGATGCTGGAACCAGCGAGTTTGAGGCTATCGGTCGATTTAGCTGCGCCCTAATCGTTTTAGCAGATCGGCTGCTCGGTATCTTTACAGAACGAGATTTGGTGCGGCTGGTTGCAGAAGATGCTGACCTAAGTGCAATGCCAATCTCAGCGGCGATGACTCAGCCCGTAAAGGTACTCCGGCGATCGCAGATCGGAACCGTTTTTACGGTACTGAGCTATCTAAAACAGAACCACATTCGTCAGGTTCCGATTGTAGAAGACAGCGGCTCGCTGGTCGGGATAGTGACTCAGACCACCGTGCGCCGCGCCATGCAACCTTTTAACTTTTTGAAGGTGCGGCAGGTTGGCGATGTAATGAGCACAGCGGTAGTGACCGCGCTCCCCGGTCAAAATCTGACCGCGATCGCCCAGCAAATGCATCAGCGCCGCGTCAGCTGTGTCGTAATTACGGAGGCGAAGTGTCAGTCTGGCCAATCGCTTAAGAAACCTATCGGCATCATCACCGAAAGAGACATTGTACAGTTTCAGGCAATGGGGCTACCGCTGTCTGAAACTCTCGCTCAAGCGGTGATGAGCACGCCGCTGTTTTTGGTGACCCCTCAAGATACGCTGTGGTCGGTCAATCGAATGATGGAAGCGCGGCATACGCGCCGACTGGTCGTAGGAGATCATGCGGGTAGGCTAGCTGGCATCATCACGCAAACTAGCCTACTAGAGCCACTCGATCCGCTGCAGATGCTCGAAGAATTAGAACAGCTTCAAACCCTCAGCGAAACCCAGACAGAGCGCCTTAGTCAGGCAAACTTACAGCTTCAGCAGACCAATCAAGTCCTGCAAAAAGAGGTCGATGAGCGGCGGCGTCTAGAGTCAGCATTGCAGCGGGCCAACCAGTTACTAGAAGCGCAAGTAGGCGATCAGGCCGCCGAGCTAGTCAAGGCGAATGAAAGTCTGCGCCTAGAGGTTCAAGATCGTCAGCAGGCCCAGCACGAGCTAGAGCAGTTCTTTGTAGTCACGCCCAATAGTATGCTGTGCATTGCAGGGCTAGATGGCTACTTTAAGCGGATAAATCCCGCTTTCTCACAGGTGCTGGGCTATAGCGATGATGAGCTGATGGCAAAGCCATTTGTGGAGTTTATCCATCCTGATGATTTGACTGCGACGCTGCGGGAGATTCAGCAGCTAAGTGAGGGAAAACCCACGATCTCTTTTGAGAACCGCTATCGTTGCAAAGATGGCCGCTATCGTTGGCTAAACTGGAATGCGATCGCCTCTCCGGCAGAAGGCACTATCTACGCCGCCGCGCGCGATATCACTCAACAGCGTCAGACCGAGCTAGCACTCAAGCGTCAGTATCAGCAGGGTCAGCTGATTGGCAACGTGACCCGCCGAATTCGAGAGTCTCTAGAAATAGAAGAGATTTTGAAAACGGCGGTGACTGAGGTGCAGTCGATCTTGAACTGCGATCGTGTCCTGGTGATCGAGCGCGAAGGCGACGCCAGCGGCCAGGTGATTGAAGAATCGACGCTACCGGGCATTAAGCCTGCCCTGCTTGGTCAACCAGTATCAGGTTTGGCACTGGCGATAATTCCCGATCCTAGCGTGCCGCAGATCTGCGCGAGTGGAGATCTCTCTCAGCATCCTTGTACGCTGTGTAGCCATCAGTTTTTGAACCAGTTTCAAATTCGCGCCAGCCTAGAAGTGGCTATTTATGTGCAAAATCAACCCTGGGGCCTGTTGGTCGCTAGCCAGAACGAAGTAGCGCGACAGTGGCAACCGTTTGAGATCGAGCTGATGGAACAGCTGGCCGATCAGATGGGTGTAGCGATCGCCCAGGCCCAGCTACTCGACAATCTAGAAGCCATCGTCAAACAGCGCACCGCACAGCTCACCCAAACGAACGAACGCCTGCAGCTAGAGATTCAAGAGAGAATCAGCACTGAAAACGCCCTTAAAGAAAGCCAGCAGCAGCTAGGTAATATCTTGAAAACGGCAGGTGATGCCATTATCTCTATTGACGAAGCGCAGCAGATTGTGATGTTCAACCAGGGCGCTGAGAAGATTTTTGGCTACGCCGCCAAAGAGATTATTGGCGAACCGCTAGAGAAACTGCTGCCCGATGCTTTTAGACGAGTGCATAAGCAGCACATTCGCAGCTTTGGCCTTGCATCCGACGCCTCTCGGCAAATGGCAGAGCGTAGCCGAGACGTGTTTGGTCAACGCCAGAATGGTGAAGAGTTTCCAGCGGAAGCCACTATCTCTAGAAGTCAAACCAAAACAGGCCTACTCTTTACGGTGATGCTAAAAGACATTACCGAACGGCGGCAGTCAGAGGCGGCGCTGCGGCGTAGCGAAGAACAGCTTAGGCTAACTACAGATGCGCTGCCTGTGCTGATTTGCTACGTAGATGCAGACCAACGCTATCGGTTTATCAACAAAACCTATGCAGACTGGTTTGGCCAATCGGTAGAGGCGATGATGGGTCGTTTGGTTCGAGAGATTATCGGCGACAGCTACTATCAACAGACTCAGCCCTACATCGAAAAAGCTTTGGCTGGGCAAGCGGTGCAGTACGAGCTAGCGATTGCCGGAGCAGCGGGCGAAGTGATCGATTTGTCTGCTACCTACATTCCTGATCAAGGCGCTGATGGAAAAGTAAAAGGGTTCTTTGGTTTGATTAGTGATATTAGCGATCGCAAAGCTAACGAGCGCCTTCAAAACGAGTTTATCTCGATGGTTAGCCACGAGCTGCGGACGCCGCTCACCTCTATTCACGGTTCGCTCAAGCTGATGTCGATGATGATAGGAGACTCGAACTCCAAAGAGAAAGAGTTAGTGGCGATCGCCCTCAAAAACACCGATCGCTTGGGTCGCCTAATCAACGACGTGCTAGATCTAGAGCGCATCGAGTCGGGCCGCGTTAGCATGACCCGGCAAGACTGCAATTTGGCAGAGCTAATGCAGCATACCGCTCAGGCGATGGCGCCAATGGCCCTTGAGCTAAATGTCAAATTAGTAGTCGAGCCTATCGATATCACTATCTCTCTTGATCCAGATCGCATCATTCAAACGCTGACTAATTTGCTGAGTAACGCGATCAAATTCTCTCCTTCTAGAGCCAATGTGATACTGAGCGCAACAGAACGAGAACAAGATGTTTTGCTCTGCACTAAGGATAGCGGCCCTGGCATTCCCGCCGATAAAACAGAGCTGATCTTTGAGCGCTTTCAACAGGTGGATTCGAGAGAGTCGCGGCGGCTAGGCGGCACGGGGCTAGGCTTAGCGATTTGCAAACAAATTGTGCTACAGCACGGCGGCAAAATTTGGGTGGAAAGCGAACTTGAAAAAGGGAGCGCTTTTTATTTCACGCTACCTAAGTTGCGCAATCAGCTGCCATAGGAAAAACATTACGAAGTGCGTTCGGCCCCGATGACTCAGCGCTCAGCCTCCTCCGCGTTCAGCTCGGACAAGATACGCTGCGCTATTTCAGTCTCTGGGTCTGTCTGTCCGGCTTCGTTCCAGTGTAGCCGCTGATGTCGCAAGGCTACTTCTACACTATGGGCGAAGTCCTTTGGCAAATCAACCGAGGTTACATCGCTTTTCATCACAATATCGCTAATCGAAACAACGCCTACCATCATCCCGTCTTCGACGACAGGCAGTCGCTGTAGCCCTTTGTCGCGCAGTTCTCTAGCCACTGTTGGCAAGCTTAGTTGCGGTGAGGTCACTGCGCAGTCTGACTGCATAATCTCACCGACCATGACATTGGCTGGGTCCATGCCAGCAGCGGTTACTTTATAAACAATGTCTCGCTCGGTGATGATGCCATAGGCACCGCCTGCGACTTCCCGCTCAACGACAAGCGATCGCACCTGTTTTCCTTGCATAAGTGCGATCGCCTGCTGCACCTTAGCAGTGCTCCGAATCGTAAACACGGTCTTGGTCATAATATCGGCAACAGTCCACATAGTGAAACTCCTTGTTTATAAAACGCTAACAGGTGATATGCGGCCACCGTATGCTTCGCTATCTAACAATCTTATCTCCACAACTATCGCTAAATAACTTGGGGAACTTGTGAGCAATACTGTGCGCTTTTTGCTCACAAGTTCCCCAAATTGTTCATCTAACGTTTTAAGTGAAGGGTTTCTGCAAATCATCATGGCTGTTATTTATTTGTTCGATTCGAACAACAGCTTATGCTGGCTGCTCTTCTTACTTCACTATTTACTTCTATAGGGGCTCAAGAACGCAACATGGTCAGGTTCAACACTGCTGTTTCAAAGGGACTGCTTAGTGCAGTTTCTAGCAGCGGTAAGTCTCTTTTTGAAGAGAACTGCTATACCTGTCTCGTTAAACTGGTTTCTCCAGCGCCGTAAGGTATCACGATGAACACCGAACATTTCGCTGACTTCGCCAACTTTCTTTGTCTCCAAGGCAGCAAGCGCTTTCTCTCGAAGGAGAAGACCGCTATGGCATCAATCAGCTTTAGACTGAACCAAAGTAAGTGACGCTGACTAGAAAGGAAACAGCACATGCTATAGATCGCAAAAAACTAGTCCGACCAGTGAAGCAGTGTCTTGATCTGGTCGGCAATCATATCTGGCTCAAAAGGCTTTACCAAAACACCAGCTGCGCCAAGATCTTTAAGTGACTGATGTTGCTTTCGGTCTGCCTTTGCAGTCAGAAAGATAATCGGAATGTCTTGTGTTGCGGGTTTAGAGCGCAGTGCTTGAAGGACTTCCGCGCCATTCAGCTCGGGCATCATCACATCGAGCACAATCGCGTCAGGGCATTCAGATTCGGCCAGCGCGATCGCCTCTGTGGCCGAATCAATCGTTGAAACGACCCATCCTTCACAAAACTCCAACGACAACTTGACGATTGTTAAGATCGAGTCGTCGTCGTCAACCACTAAAATCTGTCGGGTCATTGTTTTATTCAATGGATGTTAAAAGTAAATATCTTAGCAGCTGTGATTTTCAAAGCATCTTTTGAACATAGCGATGCTAGTAGAGCAGGGACTAACTAGCTCTGTCAAGCTGCAACTAGCTAGAGAACAAATACCAGAGGATATTTATTGTCCTACCGCCCATGCTGGCCATGTCCAGCTGCTAGTCTGAGGCTTATCTTCTCCATGCAGACGAGCGTAGCTCACATGGTCAATAATCTCGTTTTGCATTCTTTCTTTCACATAGGCACCTCTCGATCCGAGCTTGGGCACTCGGTTAACGGCATCAATTACCAGGTTAAACCGATCGATTTGATTGTTGATCGCCAGCTCTAGCGGCGTGTTGATATTCCCCTTTTCCTTGTATCCGCGTACATGAATTCGCTCCTGATTAGCGCGGCTATAAACCAGTTTATGGATCAGCCAAGGATAGCCGTGAAAGTTGAAGATAACTGGCTTGTCAGTCGTAAATAGCGTATTGAAGTCTGGGTCAGATAACCCATGATCATGGTCTTTGGGATGAATGAGTTTGTACAAATCGACCACGTTGATAAAGCGCACACGCAAGTCGGGAAACTCTTCTCGTAAGATTGCTGTCGCCGCTAGCGACTCCATTGTTGGAATATCACCACAGCAGGCCATGATCAAATCGGGTTCATCAGGTGCTTTGCCTCTGTCGTCATTACTGGCCCATTCCCAAATGCCGATGCCTTTGGTGCAGTGTCGCACCGCTTCGTCCATCGTCAAGTACTGCAAGTGCTTTTGCTTATCAGAGACAATCACGTTGATATAGTCCGTACTCTTCAGGCAGTGGTTGACTACCGACAGCAAACAGTTGGCATCGGGTGGCAAATAAATGCGCGTCACATCTGGACTCTTGTTCGTCACCAGATCAATAAAGCCCGGATCTTGATGGCTAAACCCGTTGTGGTCTTGCCGCCAAACTACCGAAGAGAGCAAAATGTTAAGCGATGCTACTGGGGCGCGCCAGGGGACGACGTTTTTAGAAATGTCTAGCCATTTCGCATGTTGGTTAAACATCGAATCGACTACGTGAGCAAAGGCCTCATAGGTATGAAACATCCCATGGCGACCTGTGAGCAAATAGCCTTCTAGCCAGCCTTGTAGTGTATGCTCGCTCAGCATTTCCATCACCCGACCCGTCGGCGACAAAAAGCCGCCGTCGGCATCTGCTGGCAGATAGTCGCCCATCCATACGCGGCTAGTTACCTCAAAGACCTCACCCAACCGGTTAGAGAGGGTTTCGTCTGGGCCGAATAGCCGGAAGTCAGTCAGATTTTGAGCGATGACGTCTTTAAGAAAGCGGCCTATCAAGCGGGTGTTTTCTACCTGAGTCTTACCAGGATGACCCACCGTCACTGCGTAGTCTCTAAAGTTCGGTAGCTTTAGCGGCTTACGCAATAGCCCACCGTTGGCCACCGGATTGGCGCTCAAACGGCGATCACCCTTGGGCGGCAGTTCCCTAAGTTCTTCGATCAATCGGCCCGATTTGTCGAATAGCTCTTCTGGGCGATAGCTGCGTAGCCAGTTTTCAAGCATCTGCAAATGCTCTGGGTTGTCTTTTACGCCTGAGAGTGGGACTTGGTGCGATCGCCAAAAATCTGCCACCTGGTGCCCGTCTACCTCATCTGGCCCCGTCCATCCCTTCGGTGTGCGCATGACAATCATCGGCCAGAGGGGACGCTCGGGTCGATGAGTCTTGGACTGGCTACCGGACTGGTCGCCGGCGTGAATATCATCATGCTGGATGCTGCGATCCTCGGCCTGGATCGCGCGAATTTGGCTCACGCAGTCTTCCATCACGCTTGCCATTTGCTGATGGACCAGCTCAGGACAATCTCCTTCTACAAAGTGAGGCGTATAGCCGTAGCCCACGAACAAAGACGATAGCTCTCTATGAGAAATGCGAGAGAGAATGGTCGGGTTCGCAATCTTATAGCCATTGAGGTGCAATACTGGCAGCACTGCGCCATCTTGAGCAGGGTTCAAGAACTTATTAGAGTGCCAGGAAGTGGCCAGCGCTCCCGTTTCAGCTTCGCCATCGCCTACGGCCACCAGCGTAATCAAATCTGGATTGTCAAACACCGATCCATAAGCGTGAGAGAGGCTATAACCTAGCTCGCCCCCCTCATGAATCGATCCCGGCGTCTCTGGCGTACAGTGGCTGCCAATGTGTCCTGGAAAAGAGAATTGCTTGAAAAACTTTTGCATTCCCTCAGCATCTTCACTTATATCCGGATAAATCTCAGAGTAGGTTCCTTCTAAGTAGGCAGGCGCCAGCACACCTGGCGCACCATGTCCCGGCCCGGCCATGAAAATAGCGTTTAGATCGTATTTTTTGATCAGGCGACTAAAGTGGACATACATCAGACTCAAACCGGGGCTGGTGCCCCAATGCCCTAGCAGGCGCGGCTTGATATGCTCTGCGGCCAGCGGTGCTCTTAGCAGCGGATTATCCTTCAGATAAATCATGCCGATTGCAAGATAGTTACAGGCTCGCCAGAAAGCATCTATTTTTCGCAGTTCCTCAGTAGAAAGTGGTAAATTTTCAACGCTGATCTGAGCAGGGACTGAAGCAGTCATTACAGTAAATTTCCTTTTAGTTAAGTGGCCAGTCGTCCAAAGCTATATAGAACGATAAAGAGACCAAGCTGGGCATAAACAACGCTAGGTAAAGGCAGAGCAAAACAGAGGCAAAGTTCAGCCGGAACAAAGTCTGACTCTGCTATAGCTGCGCGTTCACGCTAGTGGCTTTTTCTAGGATCACCGCTAAAAGGCTGTACCCCGGTCTTGGGATAGTCGTCTTGAGCAGGGCTAAAGATACGAAGAGCCGCTTCAGCGAGTGCGCCAAAAAAGCCTGGTTGTTCTTTGAGATCTTTTAACGCCTGATCCACATGCTTTGATGAGAAATCGTAGCCGGCTTCATTCGCCACGCCCACCAATTCATCTTGGGTCGAAGTCTTTTGAAGCTGAGTGATTAGCTGCTCTTCCTTAGCAGCTTTGATGAGAAAGTGCAGTACATTTTCTTTAGACATCATCCATATCTCCCTTAAGTCGCCTAGCGCTAGTCATATGGGCGCTTTTTTAAATGTTCTCTTCGAGTTATAGAGGAAAATCTTGGGGAAGTCGTGAGGATGGCTGCATACCCCTACCAAAGCGCTTGTTGATAGATCATCATAAAAACCCCATATTCTTCTCATACTCTATCGGCAGCGGTTGGCAGCAGGCCTCCTTCGAGGTTTTTTGCGCCAACTCTCTATGAGCATGCGAAACCATGAGAAACAACGTAGTCGAGATTAACCCTTCAGGAGATCTTCGAATCACCTCTCAACGGACTGTAGCCATTAAGACCGTGCATTTTTCTCGTAACGGCAGCATTCAGTGCTGCTACACCAACCACACTCAGCAATTT
Organism: Synechococcus sp. PCC 7335; assembly: GCF_000155595.1. NCBI lineage: Bacteria > Bacillati > Cyanobacteriota > Cyanophyceae > Synechococcales > Synechococcaceae > Synechococcus > Synechococcus sp. PCC 7335. Next base: position 74,847 of record NZ_DS989905.1, read on the forward strand.
CAAATTATTCGCATGGCGACTGCCGCAGGTAGCTTCCTCGAAAGAGCGGTGCCGCCCCAAGGGCATGCTTTCTTCGAAGCGGGCTTACAAGACCACCTCGAAGTTCATACTGGCAACCCGATTACGTCAATTCTTGCAGACAGAATTCCATGCGAGCAGCTAGCTATATGGGCCAGCTAGCTGCCCGAAGCGCTGAAACATTCAAACTAGGCTTATAGAGGTCTACCTGGTCCAACTCTATGTCAACAGGAAACGCCAACAACAAGGAGGCATCTAGTGAGAATCCATGTTGATCGCTACCTGGTCGCAGTCCTTCTAGCCCTATCTACAGGACTATTAGCTACTTTAATCCCTGGTGGTTTGATCGAAACCCGCAGCTTTTCACATATTCATTTGTATGTTCTAACGCTACTCAATATCTTTTTAACGCTATTGGGTTTTGTTAGTATAGCAGCCAGCTATTTTGTGCTCCAGGGCAAGCCTTGGGCCTTCACGATCGGCGCAGTCTGCGCAGTCTTGTATTTGCTTGTATATAGCTTAGATCTTGGAGCGATCTTTCCCACTTCACCTGATCCCAGGTCGCTAGGTCTATTTGCCGTTGAGGCCATTGGAATTAGCCTTTCCATACCGCTGCTTATTCTATCGCTCAGAGGCTTGATGAGAGAAACCCAATCTCATCATCGAAGGCATCACCACCTGAGGTCGCGTCGAGCAAAGCCTCGGTGCGAGTAGGTTTCTGCGTGGGATGCGAATGGGTTTCTGCGTGGATAGTTTACCTGGCGATCGCTTTGAGGTAACTGGAGAGGGCTATGCGCCAATTGGCCAAGTGACGTTTGCCGGTCAAGCGGTCACGCCGATACTGTCAGCCCTGAGTAGCCAAAATAAAGGATTCGGCCAGCTGATAGGCTAGGTGCGATCAGCTCTACCTCTACCTCATGGATTGTCCGCATTGCCACTCGCCTCATATCTCGCAGCTCCAGCGCAAAACCCATCTAGGCTATACCATGTTTCGCTGCAAACGCTGTCGCCGGACGTTCAATCAGCGCACAGATACGCCATTTAATTTTGTGGAAGTCCCAACAGACATTATCTTCCAGGTGTTGCTCTGCCGCGTCCGCTATAAGCTCAGCTATCGGGATGTGGCTGAGTTCTTTTTGCTTAGAGGCTTTCAGTTTACCCACGAAACTGCAAGGGATTGGGAGGAACGTTTCCTACCTCATTTTACAGAGCAGATTAGAACAAAGCGAAAGGGCAAAGTCGGCAAATTATGGATGATTGACGAGACTTACGTGAAAGTCTGTGGGCAGTGGTGCTACCTCTACCGAGGCATTGATGAAGATGGCAATCTGGTAGACGTTCGCCTTAGCAAAACTCGCGACATGGCTGGCACCAAAGCCTTCTTTGCTCAAGCCATCGATCTGCACGAGGACGCTCCTGACAAGGTCGCGACCGATGGCTTAGCATCTTACCCACGGGCGATTGAAGAAGACTTAGGTGAGAAAGTTCAGCATGAAGTCCGCCCCTGCACAGCCAATCCAGTTGAACAAAGTCATCGGCGCATCAAACGCCGCTATTATCCAACCCTGGGGTTCGGTGAGTTTGAGGCTGCGCAGAGATTTTGCAGAGCAGTCGATGAAGTTGGCAACTTCCTGAGGCCTCGTAGCCGAATGGCAGAATTCGTGTGCCTTGGCGATCGCAGAGCGCAGTTACTGAAGGGAGTTGAAGAATTGGAAGATCTGTTCCAAGCTTCCTAAACAGAAATAGGGGTAGGTGCGATCACACTACTGATGAGCAGGTGAATTGTGGCTACTCAGTCCTGACAAATTCTTTTATCTGGCATCGCATTACCTCTCAAGTGAGTAAGTGATGGAATATGGGCTGTAGCTATAGCGTTGGCCACTTAGCCGAGGCACAGCTCACAGGCTGAAAGCTTTAAGTGACAGCTTGTGATCGGCAGCATAGAAAGCAAAGCTGCGGAACGTATGAAGACGCAGCCGATCAAAGCAACAAAACTATGTTTTAAAAACCCTCATAAGCTCTTCAACTTGTTGATTTAAGCTGAGCTGCCCCCAAGAGAAATGAAAACATGCTGAACCTTATCCGCTATAGCCAGATGGTTGATCTAGTTGCTATAGACAGTGGCACATCCGAATACTTAGGCCCTATTCGAGACGTCTGGGTCGATGATACCGGGCGCATTGTCTACCTTTCTAGCGATCGCGGCTACATTCCCCTGATTCAAGTTGCAGGCGTCAGCACTCAAGCTGTCTCCACCCGTGGACTGCTGATCCAAAGCCCTCCACTCCTCCATCGTCTCAAAAAGCTGCCGATCGCTGCTTCGACTAAAGATAATTTAGAAGAATTCGACGGCTGGGTAGAAGACTTTTTATTCGACTGGCAGACCGGAGAGGTGACTCACTACATTTTGGCTGGGAAAATTGCTAAAGAAATTGGTGATCGCGCTGTTTTAGCTGCCGAAAAGGTCAAAACAATTACGGCTAAAGCGGTGGTTGTAGAAGATGACGCTCAGGCAAATCTACAGAGCGAAGCCAGCGGGTTGAGAGGCTTTTTGAGCGAAAAACAATGTCAGGTACGGCAGCTCGTGCATGAACTTAGTGACCGCCTCCATCATCAAATTTCTGCTGACGATACCCCACAGGTGGTTCATGTAAAAATCAAAGCCGCTGGAGATGACATCGCGGCCACCAACCACCCCAATCAGCATCTGCTAGCAGAAGCCATTAACTTCCTACACGATCATTGGGAGATTTTACAGCGCTCTGTGCGTCAGGCCAATAGCCGCACTCAGCAGGCGCTTTCTTCTACGTGGAAACAACTCACTACAAAATCATCATGATTCCCCGATTTTCAAACCGAGAGACTGCCGGACAGCAGCTAGCCAAACAGCTTAGCGCCTACGCTAATCGCTCCAACCTGCTGGTGCTGGGTCTGCCTAGAGGCGGCGTTCCGGTCGCTTATGAAGTGGCCCACGCGCTCAACCTACCGCTAGATATTTGCCTAGTTCGTAAGCTGGGCCTACCTGGACACAAAGAAGTGGCTATGGGGGCGATCGCCCCGGGTGGAGTGCAGATATTTGACCGAGGGCTGATCCAGGCGCTGGCCGTTTCAGACGAGATGATTGGGCATGTCGTCGCCCTAGAGCGACGCGAGCTACAGCGCCGCGAACAGACCTACCGCAGGCATCAGTCGGCTGCTCAAATTCTGGGTCGCGAGGTGATTTTAGTAGACGATGGATTAGCAACAGGTTTTACGATGCGGGCGGCGATCACAGCAGTAAAAGCTCAGCAGGCCAGACGGATTGTTGTCGCAGTGCCCGTTGCACCGTCATCAACTTGTCGCGATCTACAAGTAGAGGTCGATCAGCTGGTGTGTTTGCACACGCCTAGTCCCTTTTCTTCTATTGGTCTGTGGTACGAGAACTTTGCACAAACTACCGACGAACAGGTGATCGACTTACTAGCAGCTGCTAAAGCACATAGTGAAGTTGAAAATGCTAGAAGTGTCAAAAGTGTGTAGCGCTCATTCAGCTGCAGTTGGCAGCGTACCCAGCGATAGTAATTGAACCTGATCAAAACTGAGTTGTGTTCTTCACAACTTTCTCAACTTCTCTGATTAATTTCAAGCTGTCATTCTAGGTAGGACTGATCTGCGATGGATTTTCTCTTCTGCTTGAGCAATGCTAGCCTGACTCAGCGAGTCCTGGCTTACCTGTCGAAAAAGTTAAAAAGAGAAATAGACTGCGTTACGGTAATCTTCCTGAATGAGTTTTGGGTTCTTCGCGTCCGGCTCAAAGCAACCACAAGTATCGTTCTCGCCAAAGACTGTCAGGCCGTTCTGAACGAGAATGGGATTCCTTGTCCAACCTCTGTCTATCTCCGACAAGTCGCTAGCGCTCTCGACTCAGGCCATGATCCACGCTCAGTGATGAACGATTATCACGTCACCATCATCTCTCACGGCTCACCTCAAGGTGTAGAAATCGAACATTTTCGAGAGAGATTCGTGTCTGGGTTAGGCTACTGTCCGCCTAGCTTGATCTAAGCTGCCGTCTGGCTTACCAAGGCCGTATTGCGGGCCAATCGTCCATCTTCCATATGGACGAGGCGATCGGCGATATCGAGGATGCGGGTATCGTGGGTAACGAGCAGGATGGTGCAGCCCTGCTGTTTGGCTAATCGCTGCATAACTTCGACGACGTCGCGGCCAGATTTACTGTCTAGGGCGGCGGTGGGCTCATCGGCGAGTACAATTTTGGGTTCGCTGACCAGGGCACGGGCGATCGCGACCCTCTGCCGCTGTCCGCCTGAGAGATTATCGGGATAGTAGTCGATTCTGTGGGCCAGTCCGACTTCTGCCAAAATCGCCTCGGAGCGCTCCCTTCGCTCTGCCAAAGTCAGCTCGGGATGCAAACGGAGCGACATGCCCACATTTTGTCTGACGGTGAGGCAAGACAACAGATTGTGGGTTTGAAAGATAAATCCAATCTGTTGGCGAACGCTCATGAGCTGCTGTTTACTGGCCTGGTAAAGGTTTTGGCCTAGCACCAAAACGCGCCCGGACTGAAGCGATCGCAGCCCTGCAATCAGCGTCAAAAGTGTTGTTTTGCCGCAGCCCGAAGGCCCGGTCAAAATCACAATCTCACCGGAGCAAATGTCTAAATCAACATCAAATAAAACCGGCTTTCGCAATTCACCTTTACCGAAAGCGTGGTTAAGCTGGCGAATGGAGATGACGGGTGATCGAGTCATGGCGAAGCGCTCCAACAACAGATCTAAAAGAATACTGGCCAAAAATACTGGCAAAGAATATCAGCTAAAGATACTGACAAATAACACGGCCAGAAGATACTAAAAACAACAGCTTTAAAAGACATCGGCGGGATCAGCAGCATTCAGCTTACGCATCGAAATAGCGGCTGAGGCCAAACACATGCCAACCGTTGCCGTAAAGACTTGCACCGCAACACCTAGCCTCATTCCCAGCGGAATTTTGGTCAAAAAGGCCAGCAGCTCGTACATGCCGATCGAAATGCCATAGCCAGGGATAAAGCCCAGCAGCGCCAGAATAATCGCTTCTTGAAAAACAACGTTTAGCAGCTGCCGATCTGAATAGCCCATGGCCTTGAGGGTGGCATACTCAGGTAGATGATCGTTGACGTCGGAATACAGCACCTGATTGACAATCACAACGCCCACCACCAGGCCCATAATGGCGCCAAAGCTGAAGATAATGCCCGCCGCATCTTTGCGCCAAAAGGCAATCTCGGTTTTGATAAATTCTTCGGGGGTGACGACTTTGACCGACTCGGGCAGTCGGGCATTGAGCGTTTGTTGAACCGTTTCTAAATCCGCCTCCGGTTCTAGCGTTAGCGCGCCCAAGTTAACGACGTTGAGAGAGTCTGAGCCGATTAGCCGTTGATATGTCCAGTCGCTGGCGATCAGGTGCCCATAGGTAAAGATACTGCTGCCTAGCGTAAACAAGCCGCCGACCCGCACCCGGTATCCCGAAATCTCGGTGGTGACTTCGCCGCCTTGGTCTATGGTTTCGGCAACCGGGCCGATTTTGGGCTGCGCTTTTCTATCGAGTAAGACAACATTCGGCAGCTTGATTTGGTCGATCTGCTGGCTGACTTCGGGTAGGTCTAGAACCGGACGCTCAGGATCAAAGGCCAGCACCATGACGGCGGTGCTCTCTCTATCCCAGGGGTTGATCCAATCCGCGCTGCCAAGATAGAGCGGATTAGCAGCGGCAACGCCTTCGATCGCATCTGCCTGATACAGATGTCGGCGCGAGAACGGCTGGCCTACATACAGCGCTTCGGTGCGCTGCTCTAGCAACACCAAGTCGACTTGCAGATGCCGATGCACGAAGGTAGAGCCTTCCAAAAACATTTCTTGGAATCCCAGCATGGTGAAAATTAAAATATCGGCAAAGGCCACCCCCGTCAGCGCCACCAGCAGCCGTACTTTTTGATGACTCAGCTGCGCCCATCCCAGCGGCGGCTCCTGATTAGACTGCTTGAAAAAGTTCTTTAGAAGAAAGCGTTTCATAATTCACCTAACGGGCGCTCTAGGTCGATCTCAATGCGAACTTGCAAGTTGGTGAGCGCGGCGACTTTGTCGTTGTCTTCAGGGTCGATGCGAACTTTCACCTCGACCACCCGAGCGTCTTTATCAGCAGCGGGATCAGCGCCTAAAACGTCTTGTTTGTTGATCTGCATGCCAATCTGCTCGACAACGCCATGAATTTCGCCTTCAAAGCCCCCGTGCTCGCTGACGATGGTGGCTCGCTGCCCGAGCTGTACAAGACTGACATCGGTTTCGTACACTTTGGCGATCGCAGTCATTTGATTGGTTTGTCCTAGCTCGACGATGCCTTCACTAATGTTGACCTGCTCGCCGATATGAGTGTTGATCTTCAAGATCTGACCTGCCCTCGGTACGCGCACATACAGATCTTCTAGCTCAGCCTCAATTCGCTTGACCTGGGCGATCGCATAGTTCAGCTCGGCCTGCGCCACCTGAAGATCTACCGGGCGCACTTCTTGGAGCCTAGCGAGCAAAGCCTGCTCCTGCCGTAGCTGTGCCTGTAGCGTAGACACGGTATTTGCCAATCGGGCTTTGGCCACATTCAAGCTCGCCTGAGCGGTCTCAAACACTTCTCGTCGGTCGTCTAGCACCGCTGTTTCGACGGCACCTTGCTGATGTAGCTGCTCGTATCGATAGTAGTTCTGTTCCGCATTTTGCAGCGCGGCTTGGGCGCGGACTTGTTCAGCCTGTCGCTCAGCCGTTTCAGTTTGCAGCCGGGACGCTAGCTGAGTGAGCACCGCTTGCTGAGCAGCAATATCAGCCAGTTTGGCCTCACCTGTTCTAGCCTGCACTTGTTTCGCCCAATAGATAGCCGCATTCTGTTGCGCCGCTGCTAGCTCGGCCTGTTTCTTATCGAGCCCTTGAAGAACAGCAATAATCTCTTCGGCATCCACCCAATCGCCTTCTTCGACCAAGATTTGATTCACTCGGCTATCGGCGGCGTTGGGCACCGACAGCTTGACGACTTCGCCTTGGGGCTCTAAGCGGCCTAGCGCAGTGACCGCCCTAGCCGGAGCAATCTCAGTGGTAGGATCTGGGCTAACGCCCCGATTAAAAGCAGAAGAAAGAACAACATAAGTCCCGACCGAGCCTAGCAGCAAAGCCGCGATCGCAGCCGCTAGCCAAGGGCGAGCTGATGGCTTAGAGAGAGTACTACCCATCTCAAAAACTCCTTAATGTTAGGTGTTGTTGACTTTGCTGTTTATCTTGATGTTTATCTTGAGGTGTTGTTGATTTTGTTAACGGATTGCGATTTCTCTTTCGATATTCTCTAAAGTAGATGTATCTAAAGCAAATATGTCTCAAGCAAATAATGGTGAGATCCGCCTGGGTTTAGTTTCAACAACCTCAAGGTAGGCAGATTATTTGAGGATCCTGTGTGGACGGGCCAAAGCAAGGGTAGAGGCTATGCAAAAGGTAAAAGAGGCGGATATTCTACAGCGCTATGCGGCTGGCGAAAGAGACTTCAGCCAAATCGACGTGAGCGGTGCCAACCTGACGGGTAGCAAGCTGAGCGGCGCTAATTTGATTCGGAGCGATCTATCGGCGGCTCGTCTGGTTTCGGCTAACTTGAGCGGTGCTTTTTTGGTGATGGCGAATCTGCGCGGGGCTGATTTACAGCGTGCCACCCTGATTGTGACTAATCTCAGTGGGGCTAATCTGCAAGCGGCCAATCTCAGTGAGGCCAATCTCTTTGAAGGCGTTCTTACCGGGGCGAACTTATCGCAGGCGACGCTATCGGCGGCCACTCTCAACGGCGCTGTGATGGCGGGGGTGAATCTGTCTGGGGCCAATCTTCAGCAGGCGGATTTGCAGGGCGCCAACCTATACGGGGCTAATTTGCAAGACGCGGATCTGCGCGGGGCTGACTTGAGTAAAACAAACCTACGCGAAGCTAACTTGAGCCGGGCGAAGCTGCCTGAATGAGATCACAAGCTGTCAAAGAAAGGAGAAACCACTATGAACGTCGATTACTTGCTAGCCCAATATGCCGCGGGCGATCGCCAGTTTGAATCGGCGGATCTCACTGGCGCTAGTCTGTATCGAGCCCACCTTGAAGGGATTGGGCTGCCAGGGGCGAACCTAGTAGGGGCCAATCTTAGCGGGGCGAGTCTCTCTAGCGCCAACTTGAACAAAGCGAACCTGATTGGGGCCAATCTCAGCGGCGCTGATCTAAGAGCCGCAGACTTAAGCGGGGCCACCCTAATTGGGGCTAATCTCAGCGGGGCCAAGCTAGGCGAAGCTAATTTGGCGGACATTACGATTAGTGGCGCCAACCTGGGCGGCGCTAACCTCAGTAAGGTCAATCTCAGCGGTGCGGTGCTGGCAAGCGCGAACCTATCCGGCGCGATCTTGAATGCGACACGACTGCAGGCAGCTAACATGTCAGGGGCTAATCTTAGTCATGCGAGCTTGGTTGAGGCCGATCTTAGCCAGGCCAACTTACAGGGCGCTAATCTCGCAGGTGCGAACTTACACCAGACTATTCTCACCAATGCAGTGCTCGACAATGCCAATTTGAGCGGTACTAGCTTACAAGGTGCCGCGCTTGCAGCTAAATCTTAGCGACGTAGATCTAGGAGTCTCTGAACTTTGTTTGATGCTCACGACATGACTTCTTTGCCACTACAAGAATGGCTACAAGATCATCTCTCACTTATTTCCGCCCTGAAAAGCTTTGCTGAGCTGTACCACCAGGCCAGCTCAATGAGTCATCTAGATGGGCAATCGCTAGAGAATCGCAGTCCTCACATGATTCGGAAAATCATGCCGCTGATGAGGTGGTTCTACACCTATTACTACCGCGTAGAAACAGATGGCTGGGAACATATTCCCAACGGCGAACCAGTGATGCTGGTCGGTTCTCACAACGGTGGCATCGCCTCTCCCGATATGTACATGATGATGTACGACTGGTTTCGTCGCTTTGGCCCAGAGAAACCGCTGTACGGGCTGATGACGCCTACCATTTGGAAAGCCTGGCCGACAATGGCTCACTTAGAAGCTCAACTGGGAGCTATCCAAGCAAAACCTCAGCTAGCGATCACGGCCCTTCGTCGCAACACTAGCATTGCGGTTTACCCCGGTGGCATCCAAGATATGTTTCGACCTTATGACATGCGCCACAAGATTTACTTTCATAACCGCAAGGGCTTCGTTAAGCTAGCAATCAAAGAAGCTGTTCCAATTGTTCCGATGATTTCTGATGGAGCACATTCTACCCTAAGGGTCCTAACAGACATCTACCCGCAGCTAAAATGTCTCCACAAACAAGGGGTAATAACTTGGCCTCTAGACATAGATCCTCAAGTTTTTCCGATCTATCTCGGACTGCCTTGGGGATTAGCCATTGGCCCACTTCCCAACATTCCTCTACCCGTCAAAATCCATACGCGCATCTGCAAACCCATCCGGTTTGAGCGGACAGGCACTAAGGCGGTACGAGACTTAGACTACGTCAATAGCTGCTATGAACAAGTGTTGCTCAAAATGCAGCGATCACTGGATGACTTGGTCACAGAGCATCTACCCTAAATCTACCCTAGATATATAGCCAGATACAGCCAGCCAGGCCCTATCTTCCTCACAACTTCTTCAGCTTCTCTTTCTAAGCTCTAAATAGAGTTGAATAAACTGTTCAATTCTATTCGTATAATCTTTTGGAGAATGTGATATGGCTATTAAACGTTGGCATCCTTTTGGTGAAATCAAGCGTTGGGAACCATTCGGCGAAATTGATACGCTTCGCCAGGAAATGAATCGACTGCTAGAGCAGTTTACGCCAAACGGTTTGGGCGAGAGCAACGGGTTTGCTTTTGTGCCTTCTGCCGAGCTAGAAGAGACAGAGAGCGAGGTGCTTTTGAAGCTCGAAGTGCCCGGTATGAAGGCAGAAGACCTAGACATTGAGGTTATGGACGAAGCGGTCAGGGTGAAAGGCGAACGTAAATCTGAAACTAAAACCGAGGAGGAAGGAGAGCGACGTTCTGAGTTTTACTATGGCGAGTTTCAGCGCGTCATTCCGATGCCTAAGCGCGTAGAGAAAGATCAGGCCGTCGCTGAGTATAAGGACGGCGTGTTGAGGCTAACGCTGCCGAAAGCGCCCGAAGAAACTAACGAATCCGTGAAAATCAAGGTCGCCTAGATGCTGCGATATAAAATTGGCCCTGTGAGTTATCGTACTCGCAGGGCCAATTCTTATACTTTGTAGCAATGTACCAATGTACAGAGCAAAGTACAGAGCAAAAGCTATCTCTAGCTGAAAAACTTGCTGATGTCGTCATTACTCACCGTATTTAGCGCTACTGACTTTCCCCCTAAACACGACGTACTGATAGATGTTGTAAAACAACATAATTGGAATCAAGAAGCCTACAAAAATAAGCATGAATACCAGAGCGCTAGGCGATGCTGCTCCCTGATATATCGTGATTTTGGTTGGAATAATGTAGGGAAACACAATTAAGCCGATGCCCAGAAACGACAGCAAAAACAACAGCAGCGTCCAAATAAAGGGCGTGTTTTCGGCTTTTGCGAATAGGCTGCGTAAGAGTAGCCCAATCAATAAAACGGCCAGTAATGGAATGGCGACAAATGCAAATGTTAGGTTACTACTCAAAAGCTTGACTCTTAGCCCTTCTGAGAAGATCGGCGTAGTGATGGTAATCAGTAGAGCGCCTGCTAAGGTCGTAAACGCTGCGATCTTTGCTGTGCGGTAATGAGTCTCTTGCAGTTCACCCTCTGTTTTTAGGATGAGGTACGTAGAGCCAATCAGAACATAGCCCTGTATTAAGGTGAGCGCAACCAGCAGCGATCGCCAATTAAGCCAATCCCAAACACCGCCAGTAAAATGCCCCGCACTATCGACCTGAATCCCAGAAAGCACGCTACCTAATGCAAATCCCTGACTCATCGCGGCAACAAAGCTAGCGACGCCAAAGGCATTGTTCCAAAACCGCTTGCGTCGCGATAGTTCTCTGAACTCAAAGGCAACGGCTCGAATACTCAGCGCAAAGATCATAGTCAGAATAGGAATATAGAGCGCACTGAGAATAGTGGCATAAGCGACTGGAAATGCACCGAACAAAGCCCCTCCCATCAGCACCAACCAGGTTTCGTTAGCATCCCACACATTGCTAAGGCTAGTCATCAGCATGCCACGCTTTTCCTCACCATCAGCACTCAAAGAGAGAATGCCTACCCCTAAATCGAACCCATCTAAAATGACATAAAGGAACAGAAACAAGGCTAAAATAAAAAACCAAACCTGGGGCAAAAAGTAATCAAGCGTTTCCATTGAATGTTTTCGATATATGACTATGCTGATGGCTGCTTGAAGACAATCCTATTGCTGAGCTTCAGCAGGGCGTTGGTTTGGCTGTAGCTCAGCAGGCTCAGTATCGACAATTACAATGTCTTCTGAGGGTAACGGCAGCGCTAAGTTAGGGCCTTCTAGAATGATTCGTCTGCCAAAATATAGGGTTGTTGTAAATAGCAGCCCGTAGAGCGCAACGAACCCTATCAGCGAAGCGAAGACCTCCTCGGCTGGAATCTGAGAAGCCGCGTCAATGGTGCGAATTTCTCCATATACCGTCCAAGGTTGCCGGCCGACACAGCGTACAATCCAACCTGAATCAGTAGCGATGTAGCCTAGCGGCGCGGCAAAAATCCAGGCTCGCATCAACCACTTTTGTCTACTGATATTCTCGCTCGATAGCTGCTTGCGCCACCACTGCCATGTACTCCACAGCATTAGAGCCGCTAAGAAAAAGCCGATTGCAATCATGATCCGAAAAGCGTAGTAGATTAGGCCGATTTGATGAGGCCGATCTTCCGGTGCAAACGCTTTAAGCCCCTGTACCGGCTCCGAGAGCTTCGGTTTTAGCTCTAAGATCAGTCCCAGCGCTTCGGGTACGGCTATCTCAAAATCGTTTTTCTCGGCCTTGTCATTAGGCAAGGCTAATAGGCTCCAGTCGCCGCCTTCTCCGGCTGGAATGGTCTCCCAGCGAGCTTCCATCGCAGCGAGCTTAGTCGGCTGATAGTGATAAACCTGTTCGGCGCTGATATGACCGATGTAGATTTGAATCGGGGCAACGGTGATCGCACAGCCTAAGACAATCTTGAACGAGCGCGTGAAAAAGGCTTGATTTCGTCCTTTGAGTATGTACCAGGCGCTGATGCCGCCAATCACAAATAAGGACGTTTCTAGCGTGGCAAAAAACATGTGCAATACGCTGGTACGCATGAACGGATTGAACATGGCTTGAAAGTAATCATGAACGATAAACTTTCCGTCAATAAACTCACCCCCCGTAGGCGTTTGCATCCAGGAGTTGGCAATCAAAATCCAAAAGGTCGAGAGGTTGGCCCCAAACGCAACCATCACGGTAGAAAACAGATGCACATAGGGATTTACCCGCTCCCAACCGAATAACATGATGCCCAAGAAACCCGCTTCTAGCATGAAGGCCATCGAAGCCTCGAAGCCTAAAATACTGCCAAAGAAATCCCCGGTTGCTTCAGAAAACGGTGCCCAGTTTGTTCCAAACTGAAATTCCATTGGAATGCCAGTCGCAACGCCGATGCCGAAGTTCAGCACATAGAGCTTCGACCAAAACCTAGCGTGGTAGTAATAGTCAGGATTCTTCGTCTTTAACCATAGGATTTCGACCACGACAAGATAGATTCCCATGCCTGTGGTAAGTACCGGCCAGAGCATGTGAAAGATTGCAGTCAGGGCGAACTGCATTCGAGAGAGAATATAAGAATCGGGCAGAAAGTCCATTGAGAAGAAAACCTTCGAGAAGAAAACCTCGCAAAGCAGCACAAGACAATTTGAATCGCGTTTTGCGCTGTACAGAAACTGTGTAGCTTTAGTGGAATGCTATGATTCCATCGTTAAGACCATTGCGATCGCACTTTTTGTCTTTGATGAATGTATTGATCTGCCGATAGCGCCGCGATACAGCCCTCCGCCGCTGCGATCACCACCTGCCGAATTTCCTGAGCAATCACGTCTCCAACCGCATAAACCCCTTCAATCGAGGTAGACATCGTTTCCCTATCTGCCTTGATGTATCCTGCCGACGTGAGCGCGATCGACTGCCCTAAGAAATCCACGATAGGCAGATTGCCATGGAGATAGACAAACACACCTGCCACATCAAGCACTTCTTTATCATTAGCCGCATTGGCGACGGTAATGCCTTCTACATAGTCATGACCAAAAATAGTCGCAATAGACTTGTGCTCTACGACTTCGACATTTGGCAAACTGAGAATCTCTTCCATCTGTGCTTCTGAAGGAGCTTGCCCCTTCAAAAAGAGATAGATCTTGCCAGCCGATCTCGCGAGAATTTCTAACTCAGTAATCGCCTCGGGCGGTTCGCCAATTACCGCAACGGTCTTTCCTTTGTAGAAAGCAGCATCACAAATGGCGCAATAGCTGACGCCTCTGCCAATGAATTCGGCCTCTCCCTTGAGCCTAGGCTTGTGGCCCATCGATCCGGTTGCAACAATAACGGTTTTGCCACAGTAGCTCCGCTCGGTCGTCATTACCTCCTTGATCTCCGCTGCCAAATTGACGCCAAATACCTGAGTCTGAACAATCTCAGCGCCAAAGCCTTCGGCCTGCTGATGAAAGCGAGACAGCAGTTCTTCTCCAGAAACCGCCTGCGGCACGCCGGGGTAGTTCTCCATTCGATGGGTCATACTCAGCGCCCCCGCCATTGGATTTTTGTCTAAGACAACGGTTTTTAGGTTGGCTCTAGCGGCATAGATGGCGGCGCTGAGCCCGGCTGGGCCACCGCCAATAATCACGACATCATAAAGGGTTTTGTTTGGATTTGAGCCAGATTTCACAGCAGTATCTAACATAGCAAAGCCTGTTTTGTGGATGTTCTTATGTATGCACTAACGTTTGAGCGCAGTGCTAAGGATTAGCTCGCATAGAGGGTCTTGGCGGCATTCTCATTTCAATGGGCGTTTCTGGATCTGACACTTTTAATTAGAGCGACTAGATGATTATGATTACTTCAGCTATATACGCTAAAGATAAGTTGTGGGGAACTTGTGAAGAGATTCGAAGTGTTCTGATCGCTGACCAGTGAGATAGGCAGTGAGACAGGCGACACAACTTCCTCATATTCATCAACGATAAATAAGATTGATAGGCTTGAGGGTTGAAAGCTAATGTCTTTCTTAGCGTTAAAAGCAGGGTTGTTCTATTTCTTAGCCGTATTCTCTGCGGGGTTTGTGCTGGGTGTGGCCCGTATCTTATGGGTCGTCCCTCGTTTTGGTGCTAGAGCCGCTGAGCTGATGGAAATGCCTATCATGCTCATCGTGATGGTTGGCTCCGCTGCTTTTATTATTCGTCGTTGGGCCGTGCCTAGTGACTTGCCAGCTAGATTGTGCATGGGGCTCACAGCCTTAGGACTGTTGTTGTTTGCCGAGTTTGGCGCAGTTCTTCAGCTGCGAGGACTTTCTATTTCTGAGTATTTGGAAAGCCGCGATCCTGTTTCAGGCACTGTCTACTACCTGATGCTGCTGATACTGGCCGCTCTGCCTTGCTTCATTGGCCAGCGGAGCAATCGCCCTCCAGAAATATCCAAGTGAAGTGCTCAACCATTGAGGTCTAAGCGCTTATGTCTACAGTCATTGCGCCAGAATTTTCAAAGCAGCCAGAACTGGTTCAGCGAGAACTCGACCAGCCGTGGCATTCTCTCTCTACACAGCAAACCGCTGAGATATTGAGAAGTCATCTAAAAGTAGGACTAACTTTCGCGGAAGCCGCGCAACGACAGACGCGGTTTGGCAAGAATCAGCTGACCCCGCCCCCAAAGCCCTCTCCGCTTGTTCAGTTCTTGCGGCAGTTTCATCAGCCTCTCTTGTATATTCTGTTAGCCGCAGGCACCGTTTCGTTACTGCTACAAGACTGGATAGATGCGAGCGTCATTTTTGCTGTTGTTTTAATCAATGCGGTAGTTGGCTACGTTCAAGAGGCAAAAGCAGGAGAGGCTATGGAGGCGTTAGCAAAGTCTATCGTGACAGAAGCTACCGTTATTCGTATAAGAGAACCTCAAAAGCAACAGGAAAACCCGTATCAAATTTCAGCAGTTGATTTGGTGCCAGGAGATTTAGTGCGGATTGAGGCGGGTGATAAAGTTCCGGCGGATCTGCGATTGAGCCAAGCTAATCATTTGCGGATAGATGAATCCGCGCTAACCGGAGAATCTGTACCCGTCGACAAGGCGATCGCGCCGTTAGCAGATGACATTCCACTGGGTAATCGCCATAATCTAGCTTTCGCTGGAACGATTGTAACGGCTGGTCAGGGTGAGGGATTGGTGATTGCCATTGGAGAGGCTACCCAGACCGGACAAGTCTCAGAGCTGATTGAAAAAGGAGAGGATGTCACAACGCCATTGGTTCGTAAGCTGAAGCAGTTTAGCGTGCAGTTGCTCTATGTTATTTTGGCGCTGTCGATGCTGATCGTTGCCATTAGTTTAGGACAGGGAAAAGGGCTGAACCAAACCTTTCAGACGGCAGTTGCACTGGCTGTGAGCGGCATTCCTGAAGAGTTGCCTTCTCTGGTCACAATTGCCTTAGCGATTGGGGTTTCGCGCATGGCAGAGCGCCATGCCATTATTCGTAAGCTGCCTGCGGTAGAAACGCTGGGCAATGCCACGGTGATTTGCTCTGACAAAACTGGAACGCTCACTGAAAATCAGATGACCGTTAGGCAGATATATGCTGGGGGGCAGCACTACACCGTTAGCGGGACGGGCTATCGCTTAGATGGTGACGTGTGCTATCAAGAGAAACCCGTTGATTTGAGCAATCTACCTGCGCTAAGAGAATGTTTAACCTGCGGTTTGCTGTGTAATGAATCGAGTTTGCAATCTTCCGACACGGAGCAGCCAACGCTGACAGGAGACCCTACCGAAGGGGCCTTGATTGTCGCTGCTTATAAGGCCGGAATAGAGAATACCCTATCGCCAAACGCTCAGGCTTCGCAGCACTCAAGGCCGATGGAGTCGCAGCGTCAGCCGCAGCTAGACAGTATTCCTTTTGAGTCAGAGCACCGCTATATGGCCAGTCTACACGAGAGCGGCTCAGCGAGAGTTGCCTATGTAAAAGGTGCAACAGAAGTGATTTTGAGTCGCGCTGACAAGAGCCAAGACCGCGACGGTAAACCCGTTGAACTCGACCCTGCTGCGATCGAAGAGATGGCTGAAGCGTTTGCCCGTCAGGGCCTTCGGGTACTTGCTTTTGCAAAAAAGTCATTGCCGGCTACAACAGAAACACTTGAAAGGGAGATGATTGAGTCTGGCTTAGTCTTCTTGGGGCTGCAAGGCATGATCGATCCTCCCCGAGAAGAAGCTATTCAGGCTGTGCAGTCCTGTCAGGAGGCAGGCATTGAGGTCAAGATGGTGACGGGTGACCATATGACGACGGCCAAAGCGATCGCCCAAAAGATGCACCTAAGTCCGTTTCAGACATATTTAAATAACCAACATTCGAGTAACCAGCATTTAAATAACCAGCATTCGAGTAACCAGTATTCAAGTGACCTACCGCAAACCGAGCAAGCCCTACCGCAGGCGGTACCAGCGCTGTCAGGGCAGGCTATCGGCCAAATGGACGACGAAAGCTTTAGGAATGCGGTAGAAAACAGTGTGGTGTTTGCTCGCGTGGCACCGTCGCAAAAGCTGCGGCTGATTAAGGCGCTTCAGCACAACGGTCATGTGGTGGCGATGACAGGAGACGGGGTGAATGACGCACCGGCTCTACAGCAAGCCGACATTGGGATTGCGATGGGACGCTCTGGCACTGAGGTCGCCAAAGAAGCCGCCGATATTATCTTGACCGACGATAACTTTGCCTCAATTGAGGCTGCCGTCGAAGAAGGTCGAACCGTTTATCTAAATTTGAAAAAGGCGATCGCTTTCGTTTTACCTGTCAACGGCGGTGAGTCGCTGACAATTCTAGCTAGCGTGCTGCTAGGCACCGCGCTACCTATTCTGCCGCTGCAAATTCTCTGGATCAATATGGTCAGTTCTAGCGCATTGTCTATTCCGCTAGCCTTTGAGCCGCGTCCCAAAGGGGTGATGACATTGCCTCCTCGTCCGCCTCACCAGCCCCTACTCTCTCATAGTATTCTTTGGCGAATCGGTCTCATCTCTCTGTTCAACTGGGCGGTCACCTTTGGCGTCTTTGAATGGACGCTCTCTCGTACCGGAGAATCTGCGATCGCTCGCACCATGGCCGTGCAAACTCTCGTTGCCGCCGAAATCTTCTATCTGCTCTGTATCAGCCGCTTTCTTCCATCCGTATGGGCGCAGCTACGCCGAAAGCAGGAGCCGTTGGTGTATGCCCCGGCTATCGGCATTGCCTGCGTTTTAGTCGGGCAAATTTTGTTTAGTCAGCTGCCCCTACTGAATCATTTGTTCCATACGGTGCCGCTCAGCGCTAGTCAAGGACTGTTGTGTTTGGGGTTGGGATTACCCGTTGTACTCATAGAGTGGCTATTGAAATGGAAGAAGCCTTTGATATAGACACTTTCCATAACCAACTAACAAAGGCACAGCTAATGGCAACAAATGGTTCTCGAAACTTGCAGAAGTCTCACGGATGTTTGCTGCGCAAGCACGCCGCCAGAGGGTTAGCCATCCTGCTGATTTGTTTGCCTAGCGCCGCCAACGCTACTAGCGCACCTTTCGGGTTCTTCCTATCTAGGCACACGCTAATTGAAACGCCTCAGACTGATCAAAATGAAAAGCCTATAAAGGCTGACGAGCCGACAACAGAGAGAAAAGAAGAAAGTGATCGCGAGTCCCAGTTAAGGAATGAACGCACTGTTCTATACAATCTTGACGGCAGCGTTGCCAGCGAGTTTGCGGGCATCTTTTTTGAGATAACGCCGGACGGACAGCGCGTCATTACTTACTCTGTTTCGGCGTCTCAGTGGTACTTGTATACCCTAGATGGGACTGAGCATGCTGCCCTAAAAGGACACTTTCAGGGATTCACACCCGACCAGCAGAGCATCATTACCTATTCTCAGGGAAAGTCATATCTGTATAATCTAGACGGAGTCGAGCAGGCTACCTTTGCCGGGACTATTCAGTGGGGCACGGTAGATGGAGACTATTTGATCGCGGTTAGCGACGATCGCCCAGGATTCCTACTCTACAGCGCCGAAGGCAGTTTGCAGGCAACTTTTGAGGGATTTTTTCGAGGCTTTGTCCCCAGCGAGCAAAAGCTGGTCGTTACCGACAACGACGAATCTCGTCTCTACAATTTTGACGGCTCTCTAGACGCTACGTTTGAAGGTGTATTCCAGGTATTTACGCCTGACAGTAAGGGGGTAGTAACAGTTACCTATGGTCTTGAGCAACCCGCGAGTCGCTCTTTGCTATACGATCTAGATGGGACGCTAAGAGCAACCTTTAAAGGAGAGTTTTCGACCTTCTCCCCCGATGGAACTGCTTTGGTGACTGACTCTAGAGAATCGTCACAATCCTGGCTATATGGATTGGATGACCAGCAGCAGGCGACCCTGAAGGGAGACTTTATTGCGTTTTCTCGCGATGGACAGTCGCTGTTTACCTATTCCAACGCGGGAACGCATAGATATGCGCTCAATGGTCAACAGCAGGGCCTGTTTGCCGGTAGGTTAGTCGGCATCACCTCCGATGCTCAGCGGTTGGTGCTTGAGAGTCCTACCCAGCAAAGCTGGCTCTACGATATCGATGGTCGGCAGCTGTCTACGCTAGAAGGAATGTTTGTTGGGTTTATTTCTGACGAGCGCAGAATTATCACATTAGATATGGAAATTCCTGGGCTAAATGCCTCTGCGGAAGGTTTCTATCGCCTATACAATCTAGAAGGCAGCTTGCAAAGCAGTTTTCAGGGGCAGTTGCTGGGCCTGACGGCAACGGGCAATCAGGGACTGGTGCTCTATGCCGACGATGGCAAAAGCCATCTGTACGACAGCCTTGATGGCACAGAGCAGACTGCTTTTGAGGGTAGAGTGCTCGGACTAACGATAGATGAACAAGGTGTATTTATTGGCTTTTAGAGCCATTCGACGTAGGCTTGGCGACAGCTTGTAGTGGCCACAGCTCACTAAAGTCTTCGCGACCATATCTTCCAGGCGCGGCATGAGAGCCTTCTGTGATATCGAACCATACATAGTCAACGCCTGGTATAGAAGTGAGTGAATAAGTCACAGTGGCCAAGTAGCAGCTTGCCCCAGATGACCCCATTCGCTCTCCTAACTGTTGGTCGTCGGTTACGGTAATCGTGACGGTGTCTGCTTCTATCTGCGATTGCTCAATGATAGGCTGGTTAGAGGATTGAAAGCGGCCGTTGAGCTGTTCAATCACCTTTTCTACATTGGCGTTTGGCATCGCTTCGACCAGTTCAACTCGCTCGTGCTCGCCATTTTCTGGGTAGACGCACTGCCATATTCCCGTTTCTTTTTCATTGAACAGTTTTGATAAGAAATCCCTAACATCTTTTGTTGAGATGATAGATTCGGCTGAAATTTTATCTTCTCCTGAGCGGTTATCCTCTGAAATATCGCTGCCGAAGAAACGACAGCCCGTTGTTAGAGATAAAATCATCACTAAGCTCAAAAGCCCAATCTGCCTCGTTTTCGTGCCTATAAATCTTCTCATGATTCCTCTCATTACATTAGTCGATTCGCTGATCAGCTCGCTAGCGAACCCACTTTTAAGATTAGGTAAAGAGTCTGAGAAACTTGTGGTGTAACCGCACGGTGAATAATCAGTGGGTCGCTAAGTTACTGGCATTGGAATTAGGTTTACTGCTTTCGTTGATTAGCAGAGGAAGCAGCGCACAGAGGGCAATCGCAATCCAGTCTGTGGGCGCTAGCAGCGTCAGCGTCAGTAAGTTTCTCAAGCTAGGGATGAACATAGGCAGCAGCTGCAGCGCCAGGGTCAGGGCGATCGCGCCAGTGACATAAGGATTAGCGGGTAGCTGGCGATCTATCCACAAGTGTCTGCGCTCAGAGCGGCAGCTGAGCGTGTGCAGCACCTGTCCAATCGTCAGGGCCATAAACAGAATGGTGCCAGCTCGAACACCCACGCCGTACTGCTCAATGCCATACGCATAGGCAACCAGCGCACTGATAGAGATCATCACCGCTTCGAACCCGATGCGACCAAAGTCGGCGGTCTTGACGATGGGCGATTGCGGATCGCGCGGTGGCTGTGTGAGCACGTCATCTTCGGGCGGTTCTAGGGCCAGCGCCAAGCCTGGAAACACATCGGTCACCAGGTTCAGCCAAAGTAGCTGCATCACCGTCAGCGGCGAGCCTACGGCGATAGCGGTGACCAGCGCCGTCACCATGATCTCGCTGAGATTGGTAGAGAGTAAAAAATGAACAGACTTACGAATATTAAGATAGGTGGTGCGGCCTCGGCTCAGCGCGTCGACCAACGTTTTCAGGTTGTTGTCACCGATGACCACGTCCGCGACTTCATGAACGCCGTGGCTGCTGCCTGCCCCCATCGCGATGCCTACGTTAGCGGTCTTGAGCGCGGGCGTATCGTTGATGCCGTCGCCCGTCATCGCCACAATAGTGCCAGCGGCCTGCAGGGTTTGTACAATTGCTAGCTTGTGCGCCGGACTCACCCGAGAGAATACGTCGATTTGCTCGAAGCCAACAGGCGGGTTAGTTGATAGATCGCTCAGCGTGATCGCATCCATCACGCTCACTTCTGTCTGGCGGCTGATGTGGAGCGTTTGCGCGATCGCCCGCGCGGTGGAACTCTGGTCGCCAGTGATCATCACGGTTCTAATACCTGCCTGCTGAAAAGCGGCGATAAAGTCCGAGACGCCCGCGCGAATAGGATCGCTTAGGCCCGCTAGTCCTATCCAGATCAGGTTGTTCTTTGTTTTTGGCTTGGAGTTTGTTACTGAAAGTGTCTCTTGATGATACGCAAACCCCAATACGCGCAACGCTTCATCGGCTAGCTGTTGATTGTTTTGTTCTATTCGTTGCCGATCGGCCTCGGTTAGCATGACGACTTGTTCTCCTTGCAGTTGGCGATCGCATTGCGACAGTACCGCCGCTGGATTGCCTTTTACCGCCGTCAGAATTGTTGTCTGCTCTGCTGCTATCACCTGATGCACGGTGCTCATCACTGGGTGGGTCTGCGTCCGCAGGTAGCTAGCAATTAGGGGATACTGGCGGCGCAGATCGGCGGCATCTAGTCCGGCGGCTGTCGCCATATCGACCAGCGCCGTTTCTGTGGCTGAGCCCGTCATCGAAGCAGACCCGTCGGCCTGTATCTCTAGCTGAACGTCGCTACACAAAACAGCAATCTCCATGAGCTTCAGCAAGCTATAGTCTATCTCCGAGTTTGTTGCATCTGTGAGAGAATCGGCAGTTGATTCTGTGCCGACGCTCTGAGATTCTTGCTCGCTTTGAAGAAGCCCACTTTGAAGAGGTCCACTTTGAGGTCCGTTTTGAATAGAGAAGTCGTGAAAGTGACTAGCGTTGACCTGCACGGCAGAAACCGCCATCTTATTTTCTGTGAGCGTGCCCGTCTTATCGAGGCAAATCGTTTGAATCGCCCCTAGTGATTCCACCGCCGCCAGCGTCCGAATGAAGATTTGACGACGGCGCATCTCTCGAATGCCCAACGCCAGCGTTGTGGTCGCGATCGCCGGTAAGCCCTCTGGTACTGCCGCCACCGCTAGCGAGATCGCAATTTTGAGCATGGGCAGCAGCGCGTATCCTCGCACCACCCCGATGCCAAATATCAGGGCACAAATGCCGCAGCTCAGCGCGACTAGCTGCGTGCCTAGCTGGTTGAGCTGGCTCTGCAAAGGCGTATCGGCTGCGGTCGCGCTATCGACCAATTGTTGAATGTTGCCCAGCTCAGTTTTGGGGCCAGTTGCCACTGCGATCGCCTGACCTTGGCCGCTGGTGACTAGCGTGCCTTTATAGACCATATTGCCGCGTTCTGCCAGCGGTCTTTCTCCGGCGGCTAGCGCCTGCACCGTTTTTTCAACCGGACGACTCTCACCCGTCAAGGCGGCTTCATTCAGCGTCAGCCCCTGACTGAGGACCACCCGTGCATCCGCGGCCACCGTCTCGCCCACGCGCAGGCTGAGCAAGTCTCCTGGCACGACCGAACTCGTCTCAATCGTTTGGGTCTGTCCCGCTCGAATCACGTCAGTGTCCAAAGATTCCTGCGTTCTGAGGGCGCGAATAATCTTTTCTGACTGGCTTTCGGTGATATAGCCAATGACTGCATTGATGCCGACCACGCCCATAATAATTGCCGCATCCAGTCTGCCATCGGTAACCAAAGAGAGTCCGGCGGCCGCCGTTAGCAGCGCAACCGGTAGCGTAATCAGCTGGGCAAAAAAGATGCTGATCCCCGAGCGAGGCGCAGTCTCTGGCAGTTGATTTGGGCCATAGCGATCCAGCCTTGATCTGGCGTCAGCCTCAACCAGGCCCTGACTGAGCGAGCTGTTGAAGTGCTGCGCGACAGCCGCCGCTTCCATTTGGTGCCAGTCTTCCAAATCAAAATCGGTTGAGGGGGGCTGAGTCGGCTGAGTCACGGATTTTTGTGTCTCAAAAAAGATGCTCTAGTCTCGATGTAGTCTGAAAGAATGGGTCGTGAGAATTTTGATTTTGCTTGATCAAAAAGCTAGCCTCTGGCTAGTAGGCAACCTGGCCAGCCATCCCAATCGGTATTTTCTCCTCATGCTCGGGCTGTTCGGCCACAATGCATTCAGTCGTCAGCGTCATGGCGGCAACAGAAGCGGCATTTTGCAATGCACTGCGAGTCACCTTAGCCGGATCGACAATGCCAGACTCAAGCATATCAACAAACTGATCGGCGATCGCGTCATAGCCGACTTCAAATGGCTGTTCTTTTACCCGTTCTACCATCACGTCGCCTTTTTGCCCGGCGTTGGTCGTGATCCGATGAAGTGGGGCATACAGCGATCGCACCACGATCATCGCACCGACTAGCTCTTCTTCTGTCAAGTTATCCCTTGCCCAGGTTTCAAGCTGCGGGGCAATATGCGCCAGCGTCGCGCCACCGCCAGGCACAATCCCCTCTTCCACTGCGGCTTTGGTCGCATTGATCGCATCTTCAAGCTTGTACTTACGATCCTTCATCTCGGTCTCAGTTGCCGCACCGACCTTAATCACTGCGACACCGCCCGACAGCTTCATCAGGCGCTCTTGTAGCTGCGACTGCTCGTACTCAGACTCAGTCCTATCGATCTGTCGACTAATTTGAGCACAGCGGCCAGAAATGGCCTCTTCATTACCGTCTGCAACAATCGTTGTATTTTCTTGAGTCAGGGTAGCGCGGCGAGCCTCACCCAGCATTTCCAGCGTCACTTGATCCAACGTCATGCTAGTTTCTTCACTGATCAGCTCTGCGTTTGTCAATATGGCGATATCTTGCAGAATCTCTTTGCGATTGCTGCCTACGCCCGGCGCTTTGACCGCCGCAACTTTTAAAACACCCTTGAGGTGATTGATTACAAGCGTGGCCAGTGCGTCTTTCTCAATCTCATCAGCGACAATCAGCAGCGGTTTTCCAGTCTTAATCACCAGTTCTAGCGTCGGCAATAAGTCTTGTATACGAGTAACTTTTGCCTCTACCAGCAAAATATAAGGATCTTCTAGGACGACTTCCATCCGCTCCGAATCAGTGACGAAGTAAGGAGAAAGATAGCCGCGCTTAAACTGCATTCCTTCGGTAATTTCAAGCTCTGTCGTCATTGACTTGCCTTCTTCTAGGGTGATGGCCCCGTCGCGGCTGACTTCCTTCATTGCAGTGGCAATCATCTCTCCAATCGTCGCATCGTTACCCGCCGAAATGGTCGCCACCTGCGCGATCGCCTGGTTGTCTTGTACCGGCTGGGCGTGCAGCTTAACCCTGCCCACGACAAAATCAGTGGCTTTCTCAATGCCGCTTCTGAGGGCGATCGCACTGGCACCAGCTGCCACATTCCTGAGCCCTTCTTTAATCATCGCGCGGGCTAGCACAACTGCTGTGGTCGTGCCATCTCCGGCAACATCGTTAGTTTTGGCAGCGGCCTGACGAATGAGTGAAACGCCCGTATTTTCCAGGTGATTCTCTAGCTCAATACTCTTGGCAATCGTCACGCCATCGTTGATGATTTCGGGTGCGCCAAACTTACTTTCGATCACAACGTTACGTCCCCGAGGTCCCAAAGTCACGGCAACCGCTTCTGCCAAAATATCGATGCCTACTTCTAAGGCGCGGCGAGCTTCATCGCTGTGAAGAATAGCCTTGGGCATGGTAAATTGTTCTCCTAAACTAAGGACGCTACAATAGTTTCAATAAAGTCTTTGTCTAAAACAAATCCGGTTCTTTTTGTTTCAGCTTTGATGTGGATATCTGAATGTCTGGCCAATATCTAGAGCGCAAGCTTTCCTATATCTACTTAACTACAGCTCACTCTAAAAGAGCAATATGAGGAAGTTGTGAACCTATAGGCGGCGTGAGCTAATAGATAAAACCATCTTGGAAAAGCCACCAAATAGTGGTGGAAATTGTTATTATGTATATGGAGGTTGTAGAGAATCCTCCTTCCCACATAGACAACTCAAGGCAAGGTCTCTCTAGTAAGAGTTAGAGGAAAGTCCCACCTAACCTCAGGCTCAGGAAGAGCCAGCTATGTGAAGGTCTGAAGGTCTGTGCAAACTCTGTAAACACAAGAAAAGGTTCGGGAGGAACCCTTTGCACGATACTGTCAGCCCTGAGTAGCCAAAATAAAGGATTCGGCCAGCTGATAGGCTAGGTGCGATCAGCTCTACCTCTACCTCATGGATTGTCCGCATTGCCACTCGCCTCATATCTCGCAGCTCCAGCGCAAAACCCATCTAGGCTATACCATGTTTCGCTGCAAACGCTGTCGCCGGACGTTCAATCAGCGCACAGATACGCCATTTAATTTTGTGGAAGTCCCAACAGACATTATCTTCCAGGTGTTGCTCTGCCGCGTCCGCTATAAGCTCAGCTATCGGGATGTGGCTGAGTTCTTTTTGCTTAGAGGCTTTCAGTTTACCCACGAAACTGCAAGGGATTGGGAGGAACGTTTCCTACCTCATTTTACAGAGCAGATTAGAACAAAGCGAAAGGGCAAAGTCGGCAAATTATGGATGATTGACGAGACTTACGTGAAAGTCTGTGGGCAGTGGTGCTACCTCTACCGAGGCATTGATGAAGATGGCAATCTGGTAGACGTTCGCCTTAGCAAAACTCGCGACATGGCTGGCACCAAAGCCTTCTTTGCTCAAGCCATCGATCTGCACGAGGACGCTCCTGACAAGGTCGCGACCGATGGCTTAGCATCTTACCCACGGGCGATTGAAGAAGACTTAGGTGAGAAAGTTCAGCATGAAGTCCGCCCCTGCACAGCCAATCCAGTTGAACAAAGTCATCGGCGCATCAAACGCCGCTATTATCCAACCCTGGGGTTCGGTGAGTTTGAGGCTGCGCAGAGATTTTGCAGAGCAGTCGATGAAGTTGGCAACTTCCTGAGGCCTCGTAGCCGAATGGCAGAATTCGTGTGCCTTGGCGATCGCAGAGCGCAGTTACTGAAGGGAGTTGAAGAATTGGAAGATCTGTTCCAAGCTTCCTAAACAGAAATAGGGGTAGGTGCGATCACACTACTGATGAGCAGGTGAATTGTGGCTACTCAGTCCTGACAAATTCTTTCCCATCGCTCAGGCGGAAGGTCAACCATGAAGCCTAGTAGAGCAATGCCAGCATTGTTAATCAAAACATCAGGAACGACATTCAGCTGCTGTGTGTCGGCGTAGAGGGCTTCGCACCCAGCATCATCTGCCAAATCAAGATCTAGACAAGCCATCACCTTCCCCGTAACGCTCTCTGCTTGTAGCGTGTTGAGCTGTGATGACAGATTGACAGACGGATGGTCGGTCAAAATTAGCTGGCAGCCCTTCGCTAACAGTTGTCGGGTCAGTGATTGGCCAAAACCGCCTCCGGCTCCGGTAATCAAAACTGTTGCGGCGTTAAGTTGAGTCATGGTGAGCCCAGGCACGGAAACCTTAAAAAACTGCTGCTAGCCAATGAGAACAATGGGATGAAAGAATAAGTAGAAGAACAAATGGGCGAAATTTAGCGGCTTACGGACTGGGTTGTATCAACGGAGAAGGTGTGATGAGCGATCGCAAGTCTAGCTACGATTTAGTCGTTTTTGGCGCAACGGGATTTGTAGGTCGAATTCTGTGCGGTTATTTGCTTAGCCAAGTTGGGGTAAATGAGTCCGTTAACTGGGCGATTGCCAGTCGATCAAAGGCCAAGCTCGAAGCTCTCGTTACCGAACTGGGTACTGAGGCAGATGGCCTACCCTATATGACGGCTGATGTCACTGATGAAGCTAGCTTACAGGATTTGTGTGCTCAGACCCGAGTTGTGATTTCCACAGTTGGCCCCTATGCCCTGTATGGGGAGCCTTTGGTAAAAGTTTGCGCTGAAACGGGCACCGATTACTGCGATCTGACCGGGGAACCTCAGTGGATTCGGCAAATGATCGAGCGTTATCAAAAGATTGCCAAAGCCTCCGGGGCGCGCATTGTCCACTGCTGTGGGTTTGATTCTATCCCGTCTGATCTGGGGGTTTACTATCTGCAACAGCAGGCGCAGCAGCGGTTCGGACAGGCGTGCGATCGCATCAAAATGCGAGTTAAATCAGCCCAAGGGGGCGTTTCTGGCGGCACCGTTGCCAGCGGCGTGAACTTGATTCAAGAAACTCGGATCAGCCCCGAACTGCGTCAGGAACTGGATAATCCTTATTCTCTATGCCCAGATACGTGCCTAGACACGCGCCCAGATACGCACCCAGAGATATCTACAGAAATATCTACAGGGACGCCACAGGCTGCGGTACATCCACCAACCCTGGTTCCGGTGCAATATGACCCAGACTTTCAGGCGTGGGTGTCCCCCTTTGTAATGGCAGCTGTTAACACTCGTATCGTCCTACGCTCCAACGCCCTGCTGGGCTACCCCTACGGCAAAGGCTTCCAGTACGAAGAGGCGGTATTGACAGGGCCCAAAGCTACTGGCTGGCTAACGGCTCAGGGCCTTAATTTGGCCATGGGTGTCCTAGCGGTAGCCATGCTTTTCTCGCCTACCCGTTGGCTCCTAAACAACACAATTATCCCGCAGCCAGGAGAAGGGCCGAGTCAGGTGTCTCAGGCGCAGGGATTTTATGACTTGCGCTTTTGGGGTGTTACCAACAAAGGCGAAACCATTGAGGTTAAGGTGATGGGCGATCAAGACCCCGGCTATGGGTCTACGGCAAAGATTTTAGGCCAGGCAGGGCTATGTATGGCGCAGGATTTTGCTAGCGCTGATAAGCCGGGGGGATTTTGGACGCCCGCATCGATGTTTGGCAACAGTTTGATAGAGCGGCTAGAGCAGGCGGCTGGATTAACATTTGAGGTGCTTTGAGCTGGAGTGCCTGAAGCTATAAACATGGACGTTCATGAAGCTTCCGTGGTAGATTCTCTTTTCTCTTCATGACAAATCTGTTGGATAATGTTGCATCTTGATATGGCTACTACCGGGATGTTGCCGCTATCCACATAAGTTCCCCAAATTCTTTGAGTAGGCTCTAAGGCAACAAGCCATAAGCAATAGGTAACAAGCAACAGACTGCGCGAGCTATCTATGCCGAGCCAATTACCCAAGCTTGAGTCGAAGGAGCACAATGAAAACAGATTATTTAATTGTAGGCAGCGGCCTATCGGCGTTGGTCTTTGGTGCGCTGATGGCAAATGCGGGTAAGCGAGTGCGAATCCTAGAGTCTCATGAGCATCCCGGCGGATTTGGTCACACTTTTACGCTGGCCAAGCAATATACATTTAACGCTCAGCTTCACTACGTTTGGGACTGTGGCGAAGGGCACACTGTCAACCGGGTGCTAAAGCGGCTAGGGCTCGATGAAAAGATTACTTTCGAGCGCTATGACCCCGATGGCTTTGACCATATGCACATGCCGGGATATCAGCTAGAGATTCCTTCAGAGATGGCGGTGCTTCAGCAGCGGCTCGATCAACTGTTTCCAGAGGATCGCGATCGCATTCACCTATTTCTTAACGAAGTCCAAAAAATTCGCGCCGGACTAAGACTACTCTCTCCTCCCATGCAGCCGCTTAGTCTGCTGAGCCATCTTGGAGAGGCGATCGCCACCGCGCGATATATGAACTACACCCTACAAGATGCGTTTGATCAGTTTGCACTGCCCGAGGCCGCACAGACGCTGCTAGCGCTACAGTGGCCCGACTTTTTGCTTCCTCCTAACCAGCTTTCTTTCTATGCCTGGATCATCTTATTCACCAGCTATCAAGAAGGCGCCTTCTATCCGACCCACCATTTTGACTCTGTGGTAAACGCACTAGTCGCCGCGATTGAGAGTCGGGGTGGAGAAGTGTTGTTATACCAAGAAGTGGTTGACTTTTTGATGATGAACAAAACGGTCAGAGGCGTTCAGACATTCAACCGGAAAACGCATCAAAATGAAGAATTTATTGCTGATACGATCATCTGCAACATGGATCCGAAACGGGCCGCTAAGATGATCGGTCTCGAAAAGTTCTCTCATTCCTTGCAAAAGCAGCTGAGCTATGATTATTCGCCCTCTAACTTTATGGCGTACTGCGTCGTCAAGGGCATCGATTTGCGAGACTACGGATTCGGAAAGTGGAATACTTTTCACACCGAGCAGCCCAACCTAAACGTGGCTTTTGAGCAAATGTACGAGCAGAGTGATTTTTCTTCTCCTAGCTTTGCCATCACCACACCAACGCTGCTGACCAATGCCGAACGAGACTGCCCAGCAGACTGCCAGATTATTGAATTTCTCACTGTCGCCAACTACGATACTTTCCGCAACTTGCTATCGACGAGCCGCAAACTCTACGTCCAAAAGAAAGCAGAGATCTTAGAGCGCATTCTAGACATTGTTGAAGCGAACTACATTCCTAATCTCAGAGAGCATATTGTTTTTAAGGTGACGGGTAGCCCCACTACGAACGAACGCTTTTGCAACTGTCCGGCGGGCAACTCCTACGGCTCTAGCCTGACGCCCAAGAACATGGGCCTGGGGCGATTGAGCCACCGCAGCTCGCTAAAGCACTTTTACTTTTGCAATGCCTCTTCTGGCTACCCTGGCTTTGCGCCAACGTTTTGGACAGGCGCTCTGCTGTATCAAAGGCTATCTGGCGACATGATTTTAGGAGAGTAAATTTTAGAAGGACAAATTTTAGGAGAGTAAATCTTGGCGAAATAACTTTAGGAGAATAGGTGATGAAAATTGCAATCATTGGCGGCGGCGCTAGCGGCATGGCTTCAGCCTATCTGCTTGATCAGCAGGGACATGAGGTGACTGTATTCGAGCGTCAGGCAGCGCTAGGCGGACATATTCAAACGTTGAACCAAAACTTGTGGCCCAATCGCTCAAACTGCGAGCAGGTGCTGGAAAATGGCGTTCTAGAATTTCCGGCGGTGTTTCACAGCTTTTTCTCACTGATGCGGATGCTAGACGTCGAACTAGAGCCGGTTAATATTGGCTCGGCGCTATTCTTTAAAGGTGGACGCCACTTTCTTTCGGCTGGCATTATCCGCAGCAATTTTACTGGGATTCAGCGCCTGTTAGAGTATCTTCGCCTAGATACGCTCTACGCCCGCTCTGCCGCGTTTTGGGCAAAGATGCAGCTCTGCGATCTGCAAGACTTTCGCGATCGCCCACTCTCGGCCTATCTATCGGATGAAAATGCGAGAAACACATGGCTAAAGCTGCTAACGATGTACAGCTACTCGATGGCCTTTGAGCGAATTGATAATTTTCCAGCGGAGATTGCGATGCCCGTTCTGCGGCGGTACATTTTTACCGATTGGTTTCGGATTAAGGGCGGTGTTTATTCTTATATTCAAAAGATCTTAGAGAGATTTGGCGGCAGGATTGTTTTAAATGCGGATGTACGCGTGATCGCCCGCGCTCAGACCAACGTTACTATTCTTCTCCCAGAAGGGCCACAGCAGTTCGATAAAGTTGTCTTTGCCACTCCGCCCGACCAGGTGCTAAAGCTGTTGGCGTCTCCTACGGCTGCCGAACGCCAACGCTTTGGTCGCTGGCAAGCTAACCATATAGAAACGACGCTTCATCGTGACACCAGCCTGTACGATCCCTACGGTATTAAGCGGCCCTCGGAGTTCGACTTTTTTCAGACGGATACGGGTTGGGGCTACAACGCGGCGCTCAACCAGCTCTGCGGCGTCACTTCACCCCAGCGATACTCTCTCGCTTTTAATCTCTCTGAGCTGATAGATCCGAACCAGGCCATCCATATCCAAACGCACCACACGCCGCTATATACCGTTGAGGCAGTACGCTACCGCAACGAGATTGTTGCAACGAACGGAGAGAACAATACCTACCATGCGGGGGCCTATTTAGGCGATGGGCTGCATGAAGGCGCGATCGCCTCAGCAATGAAGGTGGCCGCACTGATTGCCGATCAATCATCTTCAACGTCACCTTTGGCATCACCTGCAACGTCACATTCAAGATCACCGAGCGCAGACCAGATATTCGCAGGTGCCTACGATCGACCATTCTTCTAACGCATCTGAAGGCACAGAAAGCACAATCGGAGAACCCGCTCGCGTCGGTAGCTGAAGCTGGAGCGATCGCGCTTTTTTGGCTTTGTATAGCAGGCTCTGGATGTCGTATTGTCCTACATTCGGATCGGGCAGAGCGCCCATAAACTGCTGGCGAGTCACGTTAGGCACGCTAAACTGCTCGCCGGTATCGGTGGTAACCACCAGCGGCTGAACTGCATCGAGCTGGACGCTGGGCGAGACTGTTACTAGCCGCAGATAAAAGCCGCGATCGCCCTCCATCTGCTTGAGTGCGGTCACCTCCCAAGCATGGTTGTACTCGTCCAATAGCTCCACTTGAGACTGATAAATCCACTGGTTAGCCTCTTTCAAAAAGCTGACCTCAGCCACGGCAACTGGCGTTGCGAACCAGCCGATCAGCACAAGAATCAGGGCCAGCAGCAGCGCCAGCTTGAGCGGTTTCTTGTAGAAGTAATGCATTGAGGCTGGATAAGCGATGATGCGCCACCCCAAACCGACGACCACCGACAAAGCAACGAAGCTAATAAGCAGTTTCACGATAGGGTTCCTCCGGTGAATATATCCTTGGCTGTGGCAAGGTTTCTGCATCTCGGTTGAGCCAGGTAGACAAAGTCGCTGGTGAATGAACTTTATCTAAGAACGCTTTGAGCGCTTTTTCTTCCAAAGTCTCTTCTTCCAGCAGCTTTTGAGCAATTTCCTCTAGCACATCTTGATTTCTGATCAAGATTTCCACCGCCATCTGGTGCGCTTCCTCGACTAGAGTAATCATCTCTTCGTCTATTGCTTCGGATAGATGAGGACTAATGGCTCGACGCGGCTGTGCATAACCTTCTAGAAACGGCGACTGGCTGCGGTCGACGGCAATGGGGCCAAGAATGGGGCTCATGCCATACAGGGTAATGCAGCGCTCCGCCAAGTCAGTTGCTTTTTGAATATCGTCACTAGCGCCCGTAGAGAGCCGATTAAAGACGATCTCTTCGGCGGCACGCCCGCCTAGCAAGGTCACTAGCTGACCGCGAATCTCGCTTTCGACCATCAAAAAGCGATCGCCCTCTGGTCGCTGCAGCGTGTAGCCCAAGGCCGCAATGCCGCGCGGCACAATCGAGATTTTTTCAACCACGCCCGCGCCGGGCATCAGCGCTCCCACAATCGCATGTCCAGCTTCGTGGTAGGCAACCGTCCGCTTTTCTACGTGGTTGAGCACGCGAGACTTTCTCTCTACCCCGGTCAAAATTCTCTCTGAAGCTTCATTAAAATCGGCCATCGTCACAGCAGCATGGTCACGACGGGCGGCGAGCAGCGCTGCCTCGTTCACTAGGTTGGCCAAATCAGCTCCCGCAAAGCCGGGGGTGCGGGCGGCCAGCTTATCTAAGGCGACATCTTCAGCTAGGTGAACGTCTTTTGCGTGGATAGCGAGAATGGCCTCTCGCCCTTTCTTATCTGGTCTATCTACAACGATGCGGCGGTCAAAGCGGCCTGCTCTGAGCAAGGCCGGATCTAGCACTTCGGGTCGGTTGGTCGCGGCGAGGAGAATGACGCCTGCGTTAGGGACAAAGCCATCCATCTCTGCTAGTAGCTGATTGAGCGTTTGTTCTCTTTCGTCATTGCCCGCAAACCGATTGTTCGATGCGCGAGATTTGCCAAGCGCATCCAGCTCATCAATAAATACGATGCACGGAGCCTGCTGCTTCGCCTGCTCGAAGAGATCTCTGACCCTCGAAGCGCCCACGCCCACAAACATTTCAATAAATTCAGAAGCTGAGATGCTGAAGAAAGGAACGCCTGCTTCACCAGCGATCGCCCTAGCGAGCAATGTTTTCCCCGTGCCGGGTGGCCCCACTAGCAAAACGCCCTTTGGAATCTTTGCACCCAAGCTCACGTATTTTTGGGCATGCTGCAAAAAGTCTACAATCTCTTGCAGTTCGGCCTTGGCCTCATCTACGCCTGCGACATCGTCAAAGTTAACGCAGCTGCTGCCTTCTAGATACATGCGGGCTTTGCTTTTGCCCACGCTAAGCAGACCACCGCCCTGAGTGCGATTCGAGAAGCTGGCCCAAATCATCCACAGCAGCAGCAGTGGCAGCAGCAGCCCAAAGAATCTGCCGATGCCACTGTCGGCAACCGCTTCTATTTCTACGTTGTGCGATCGCAGTATTCCGGGTAGCTCAGCGTCATTTTGTAAGGGCACTGTTATCCGCTGGATAGGTGCGTCATCTGCTGTTACTGGCGCCAAATCTGGTAACGGCTTTAGCGTATAAACAATCTGTTGACTGCTTATACTCGCCGCAGCCACCTGACCGCTCTCTACCTGCTCAATAAACTGACTGTAGGGCACCCGGTCTTTTCGCGGGGCGCGGACAACGACCGCCATGACAATAAACAACCAGGCCAGTAACAGAAATAAGCTACTTGCAAAAGCTCTGTTGTTAGGGGCAGCGTTGTCAGGGCGGTTGGAAAGGGGCGGTGTATTTTTAGACATATGACTGAACCCAAGCGTAATTTCTGTGGATATCCTGCCGGAGTAGGTTCAGTGTATGTAGAGAAGCTGATGAACTTGTGAGCGATCGCGATTACTACCTTTCTGGTGATTTGCTGTCACTTTGTAGGCTCATGCTGACGCTACTGGCAGCGTAAAGGAAAAGCAGCTACCTTCACCTAGCGTGCTTTCAACGGCGAGCGTGCCACCGTGCTGTTCAACAATGCGGCGACAGATGCTCAGACCAATCCCGGTACCCCCTTCACGTCGCGTATCAGAAGCATCCACCTGCGTAAAGGATTCAAAAATTATCTTGCATTTCTCGGGTGGAATACCGCGCCCTTGGTCTCGAACTTTGAAGCGGACTGCCTGGTTCAGGGTTTCTGGTTTCTGGGTTTCTGATTTCTGAGTTTCTGGCTCCTGGTTCTCTAGCTTTTGCTTCTTTTGCTTTTGTTTTTCTGGGGTAGGAGGCTCTTCTAGCTCTACGCTCAGCCAAATCTTGGACTTTTCGGGTGAAAATCTAACCGCATTGTGTATTAAGTTGTTTAGAGCCTGAACCAGGCGATCGCCATCTGCAACTATTTCAATGCCTGGATCGTTCACCGTAAGCGTGATGTCTTTTAGGACGCTGACTGTTTCAAAAGACTGAGCAATTTTCTGAGTAATCTCTTGTGTATTGAGCGATCGCTTTTTTAATAAACTCTTGTCAGATGCCATCCATTCCAGCTCTAAAATAGAGTTGACCAGCTGCACCAGCCTCTCTGAGCTGTTAGCAACAACGTTCAGCAGCGCTTTTCCTTGCTCTGAGCTGCTAGAAACCAACCCCTTAGTCAGCAGCTTAATTCCGCCATGAATCGCCGTTAGCGGCGTGCGCAGCTCGTGGCTGACAACCGAGATAAATTCGGCTTTCATCTTCTCAATCTCGGCCCGCTCGGTGATATCCTCGCCGATGCTTGCAGTTCCAATAGTCCGACCCTGACCGTCGGAGAGTAGCGTGTTGTTCCAGTTGATCAGAACTTCCTGGCCATTGCGGTCATAAATCACATTGGTATGACGCAGGTCATCAGCAAGCGTAACGGTTTCGGTTTGGCAAAATAGCTGTTCAAAGTATCGTTTGCAATCGGCTCGATCCTCGGCGGGTATAAAACGCTCAAACCAATCTGTGCCAATGATTTCTGAGTCTTCGTATCCGGTTAAAGAGAGAAAATAAGGATTGGCGTAGGCGATCCTACCCTCGCGATCTAGACCAACGACGATCAGATTGACATTATCCAGTAGCATCCGCCAGCGATACTCGGCCTGTCGCAAGTCGGCGGTTCGCGCCTCTACCCTACTCTCTAAGCTGGTGTTGACTTGTCGTAGTGCCTGCTCGGCCTGCGTTGTCTTCTGATACGCCGTCGATAGGGCGATATGGTCTTTCTCTAGCTGTACGTAGGCCGCTTTCAATTCTGGGTCAGCTTCTGGCTGTATGGCCCTGGGGGCTACTGGCTCTTGTGGCTGGCCAATAGTCAGGTTCATTGCCCGTAGCAGACTGCGGTGAGTCACGATGCCCAATAGTTGCCCTGTATCGTCTATGACAGGCAAGTGATAGGTTTGAGACTGCTGCATCTTTTTGGCGATCGCCTGAGTATCTTCTAGCTCAGTGGCCTTTAGCATCACTGGCTGTGGAGGCGTGATGGCTGCTAGCGTCGTCTTGGCGATCGCCGATGTGTCAGCGATTGTCTCCAAGAGCAGCTGATTGGTCACCACGCCTAGCGGCCGCTGCTGCTTGACGACTAGAATATAGTCCGTTTGAGCCGCTTGCACACAGACGATTGCTCTATCGAGCAGCGTTTCTGGCGGCAGCATTAGCGGCACCGGAATGATAGCGCTGCTGGCGATCGCTGATTGATCTGTTTTTGATCTATCTATTTTTGACGAGTGAGGTGACGATCCCGGAAGGTCAAAGTGTGTCATACGAGGTCACAGCAGCTTCTCATTAAGTACAGACTGACAGAGTACGTAGCTATACCGACTGCTGAGATAGGAGTCAATCTTGATAAGCTAGATTGTTTTCACTGATTTTATTTGACAAGTATGAGGGACTTGTGACGATGGTTAGCATCAGCTAACCATTAACCTCCCCCACCCTATCGGTTGATCCTGTAGGTGGAGGTGGGTTGGTAACCTATGTCACTCAGCCAATGTCTCATAGTTGTGTGTATACGGCCCCCTATCTGAAGAACAAAAAAGCACCGAACATCTTGTAGGAGAACGGACTATCAGGGGCAAATACTCTTACTGACGCAAAGTAAGGCAATGGTAACTGGCCTGATAAATAGCTAGATTTTGCTTAGGTTTTTGTCCTCTCACAAGTTCTTTATATTTTTGACTCAAGATTACGATGTGAGGAGGCAAAGACAGGTTGTTCTTTCTTCTTTTGTAAGATCTCTCAACAATTGAGTCGGAGGAAGCGAATGAAATATCTGGGTAAAACGGCCCCCTTCCTCGATGCGGATGGAGCGGTCATACCGGGCAGCATTGCCGAAATTAGCTATCTCTTGCTGGGCGGATTTGACCAGTGGGTGATGATTCGTGGCGAAAGTCTCGCTAATCCGCTGCTGATTTTGCTTCACGGCGGCCCTGGCTTTTCCGAAACGTCTTTCTTTCGCCGTTTCAATGCTCCTCTGGAGAAGGCATTTACCGTTGTCTATTGGGATCAGCGGGGTAGCGGCAGATCGTATAGCCAGAAGATTCCCAGAGATTCCATGACGGTAGAGCAACTGAGCACTGACCTAGATGAGTTGGTCGACGCCGTCTGCAAACGTGTCGGCCAATCAAAAGTTTTCATCTTTGGGCACTCCTGGGGGTCTGTACTCGGTGTACTCTATGCCGCCCGATTTCCCAATAAAGTTGCCGCCTACGTCGGTAGCGGACAGATTGGTGACTGGCCAGCCAGCGAAGTATCAACCTATCATTTTTCACTTGCCGAAGCGCAGCGTCTTAATGATCACAAGGCACTGAAGGCGCTGCGTGATATTGGCCCGCCGCCTCACACCGCCCAAGAGCTATGGACACAGCGCACCTGGCTCAACCGGCTAGAAGGAGAGTCCACCGTCAAAGCGCTATGGCATCTTGGCCAAATCTTTTTTAGGGTTCCAGAGACAACCATCTTCGAAATACTCAATGTGATGACTGCCTTTCAGTTCTCCCTCGATGCTATGTGGGCTGAAGTATCGACGATCAATCTAATAGAAGCTGTCCCCGCGTTACAAATGCCTGTGTTCTTTTTTCTGGGACGGCGCGATCGCTTTGTTTTTCCAGAAATCAGCACGACTTACTTCAATGCCTTAAGCGCACCCTCGAAGAAAATTATCTGGTTCGAGAACTCTGGACACCAGCCGTTCGCCGATGAGCCCGGCAAGTTCAATACATTGATGGTAGAAAAAGTGCGGGTAATCGCAGCCGCTACCAATAGAGCATAACCAGCTAGCTTGCTATGCTGCATTCATTCCAGACAGAATCTCAAGATTCGTCCTCATCGTAGATATCATCATCCACGTACCTCAGGCAGTCACTGCGCCTTGGACGTTGTTAGACCCAGCGGCTCGCAGGATAATTAAACGAGTGCCACCAGCGGCGATCGCGCTTAAGGTCTCTTCGTTTAGCTGATCGTGAATGAAGACGCACGCCACCGGAAAGCCAGCCGCTAGCGCCGCCGTCTCTGGTGTTAGCCGAGCCTCAAAAAAAGTGAGCGCATGGTCACCTTCCAAATTTGCGCCTGCTAAAAACTGGCGGTCGTAGGGCTTGGTGCTAAACACAGCGACTTTCATAGATACGAAGTAGTCCTTGCTAGATTTTTTGTGATCATAATGGCTAGTGCGATCGCTGATGCTTCGGTATCTAATTTTGTCAATGGCGTATGTCAATGACGTCGTAGTACTTCTGTTTAGAGAAATACCAGAATCCTCTCAAGCTACCTGCTTCACTTTCTCGATCAACCCTTCAGCCATCGCAACGGCATTAACAATTAGCAGATGCTCCTGCTGCCCCTGTCCTGATTCTTCATTAGGCATGGTGTATATGTGAGGATTAGCCAACATCCCCGCTAGTAGCTGACCGGCAAGGGTCATAATTTCTTTTTCTCGAATGGTCATAGATTTTACCTTCCTAGTTCGAATCGCATCGCCGACTATGCTGTCTGAAGAACATGAGGAAATTGTGAGAGTTCTTAGCTGCGTTGAGCTTTACTAGAGCAGCAGCCCGCCTGATTTCAAATCAGCATGGCAATTTTATTTGCTCACAGCTTTCTCATATTCATTTTTTAATCTAAAACTATGCAGCAGGCACAGTCATTATCTTTCTAGCCGCCTTTTGCAAAGGAGTGGTTATGTGGACTACTTTTACGATTACGCTAATTCTCTCGGTCACAATGGGCTATCTCTTCTTTGTTACCAGCAACAAACATGCCCGATTCCTAGAAGGGCTCATCGCGGTCGGTAGCATGCTGGCCTGTCTGGGCATCTCCCCTGTGCCGATTAAGATATTGTTGATCTTCGGCATTTTGGCAATGGAACAGTGGCGAGTCCGCTGGGAAACTACCCATCAGAGCTAGCAGATAGCTATCTTTTGCCATAGCTATCTTTTACCATAGCTATCTCCTACCTTGTAGCCATCAATATCACCGTCGAGCGATCACCCACCTCAAAGGTAGATCGGTTCACGTTCGGCGGGTCTCTACCGCACAAAATCTGCGGGCGCAGTCAACTTCGTATCGATAATTCGAGAGGCGGAAGAATCAAAAAGCAACAGATTAAATGTGATCGCCTCAGGTGCATACAGACAGAAGTTGATGCCGCCTACTCGTACCGCTGCCCCTAGCGGAAAGCTGTCGCCTGGTGTGGTAGTAAGGAGGCGATCACGCCTACCATCAAGGGCAACGAGCTCTAAATCCTGACCCAAATCCTGATTTTGGAGAGACATCATTTTTCTTTAGCAAGCGCTACCTCAGCTCAATATTGTTTTGTTGGTAATCTCTCCGGCAGGGCTGACATCATAGATAATAGGAATGCCCGTCGCTAGCTCCAAGTCACACACTGCTTGCTGGCTCAACCCGTCAAGCACCATAACGATAGAGCGCAGAGAATTCCCGTGCGCTGAAACCAAGACATTATCGCCGTTTTGTAGATGGGTGAGAATTCGATCTTTGAAATAGGGGATTGTTCTGGCCGCCGTATCTGCAAGACTTTCGCCGCCGGGCGGACGAACCGAAAACGACCGTCGCCAGCGATGAACTTGATCGATGCCGAAGGTCTCTGTTGAGAGGGTCTTATTTAATCCTTGCAAGTCTCCGTAGTAGCGTTCGTCCAACGCCGCCGATAGAAAAACCGGAATCTCTTCTGTGCGATCGCCCTCATAACAATCCCACCCGTGCCACTGCGGGTCGTCAGCATTGTGCTTTAGCACTGGGCTTTTATCTTTAAAGACGCCATCTCGTTCAGTCAAGCAAATGACAGCCGTTTCGATCGCCCGGATCAACAGGCTGGTGAAGCAAGAATCGATGCGGTAGGCACTGAGTTTATGCGCGGCGAGCATTGCCTGCTCGCGCCCCAAAGAGCTGAGCGGCACGTCTACCCAACCCGTAAACTTGTTGGCGGCATTCCAGGTACTTTGTCCGTGACGAATCAAAATAAGCTTAGCCATGACAACACTCTTCTTTTGCAGCGTTATTTTTTGCAGGATTATCGGCGAGACTCGAACAATTGCTTTATGTACTTTATTTGATCAGATTAATCAGAGGCGTTTAGATACAGCTAAATCGTTAAGAGCCTAGTGCAGTACAAGCATTGCAGCTATTGAACCGACAAAACCTGAGGTTTTTGTGAGGTGCGATCGTTAGGGGTGTCTGCAAAGTGATCAAAGCTATAGTTCGGTAAATGCACTTTATTTTGAGCGGTCTTGGCAGTGGTACTCATCATAACTTCCTCAGATTCGTAGCATAGAAAGTAAGAACAGACTTAAAGGAGAATCATGACTATGCTGAAAAAAATTATGGTAGCGATCGATGAATCAGCAGCGAGCGAATGGGCATTTGACCTGGCGCTAGAAATGGCGAAAGCGCTGAATGCGGAGCTAACGCTGATTCATGTTTTAGACGTTTACTCGCCTACCGCGCCGCAGCAGCCCCATACTTGGGCGGATACCTCAATGGAGATTAATGAAGCTGCCCATAGAGAGTATAGAAATAAGTGGAATCAGTTTGTAAATCGATATGAGGCGCTACTCAAAAAGTACCAAGGCAAGGCAAAATCGGCAGGGGTTAGCGCCCAATACAAGCAGCCATACGGACATCCAGGCCCTACGCTGGTTAAGACGGTGAAGGAAGACGGTATTGACTTGATGGTGGTGGGTAATCATGATCCTTCTACAACAGAAAGTTCAGTGCTTGGCAGCGTCAGCAACTATCTGGTTCACCATTCGCCTTGCTCAGTGACCGTTGTTCATCCAAACAATAAGCAAGGTTCAGAGTCTCGCTTAGACCGCTCAGAGTTTGCTCCACTTGGTGTTGTTTAGATGGCTCTATCTTCATAAGATACTCACACTATTCGCTTACTCTAAAAGTATCAGAAGGGCCTAAGCACTTTTCTTTAAACCTGCTCTAGCCTTTCTACGGAACGCTTGTCGCGTTCAGCCTTGAGTTTGTTTTCAGCTTTGTGCCCATACAAGCAAATAGGCGATCAATCGTTGAGAGGTAAGCATGATGAAACTTAGATATCGCGGTGTTAGCTACGAGTTCAACCCACCTAAGGTACCTGTTTCTGATAGCAAAGAAGTGGGTAAGTACCGGGGTGCAGAGCTTCATTTCCATCAGCTACGCAAGTCTATTCCTCAGCCACGCGCTGATCTCAAGTATCGTGGCGTTCCTTACCATAGAGGTCAAGCTGCCTGAGCAGACTAACGCAGCCCAGTTGAATTTCCCAGTTGGTGCGATCGCCTCAAGCGAAATCTTGCAACTGGGGTAATCTTTCCGAGACTAAAGCCGCTTTACAACCTGAGAAACAGCCATGGAAAAGTTTAACTATATCGTACTAGGCGCCGGGCTAGGTGGACTCTCAGCAGCGGCTTGTCTAGCTCAGCAGGGAAAGCGAGTGGCCGTTTTAGAACAGCATTATCTGCCGGGCGGATGCTGCCATACTTTTGAACGCGGCGACTATCACTTCTGCGCGGACGTTCACTACATCTATCAGTGTGGCCCAGGGGAAACGGTCGATCGCTTTTTGAACTATATCGGGCGCGAGGTGCCTTTCAGTTCGCTCGACCCAGACTGTATCGATCGGGTGATTACGCCGGAAGTAGACTTTCGCATTCCGCTAGGTTGGGAGAAGTTTCGCCGCCGCCTGCTCACCACATTCCCGGAAGAGGCCACTGCAATCAATCGCTATTGTGACGAGGTTAAGCGGCTGCACCAGGAAATGGCAGACATCAATCGAGAGATGCGCTGGTACGATTTTAAGACTGCTGACTGGCTGAAGCTGCCCAAATACCTCAACCTGTTTTCAAAGCGGCTGTGGACACTGCAAGATCTCTACGACCATGTGGGTCTTTCTCCTAAGCTGCAAGACTTGCTCGCGGGGCAAAGCGGCGACTACGCCCTACCCCCCGAAGAGATTGCGCTGATAACGCATGTCAATCTAGTCTCTGACTATGCCAAGGGCGCTTATTACCCTCAGTACCATTTCAAGCATTTGGTCGACACGGTGGTCGATAAGATTACAGCAAGTGGCGGCGTTGTTCGTCTTTCTACGCCAGTCGAGCATATCGAAGTGAAAGCAGGCCAGATACAATTTATCGTTGCTGGCGGCATGTTTTATTGTGCTGAGACCTATATCAGCGATCTAGACCCCAAGCTGACTGTCGAGCTAATGCATAGCAATCAGGCCCTAAGTCCGTCCGAGCGGCATCGCCTGACCGACTACGAGTATTCCACCAGCGCCTTCAATATTTACTTGGGACTAGATGGTGGGTTCAATCCGGCTGACTACGGTATTGGCAACTGGAACATTTGGTATTATCCCCACGGTAATCTCAACCGATCGTATGAGCAGCAGCTGGCTGGACAGCTCAACCACCCCTGGATATTCTTGTCTTGCCCGACAATGAAGTCTTCCGAACCAGGCATGGCCCCCGAAGGACATCACATTCTCGAAATCTCAACCGTTTGCCCTTATGAAATGTTCAAAGTGCTGCGCGATCGCAACCGCAAAAGCTACAAAGAGACCAAAGAAGAAATCTATCAGCTAGTCATGCATAGCGTTCGAGACCTGATTCCAGATATCGACGACTACATCCGCGTGAGACTATACGGCACGCCGACGACCAGCGAACACTTCCTAGGACAGCCAGAGGGAAATATCTACGGTGCGAAACTGACGCCAAGCCAGGTAGGACTGCGGCGAATTGGCTATCGCACTGAGCTACCGAATCTGTATTTAGTCGGTGCGAGTGCAGGGTATCCCAGCGTGCCTGGTGTGATTGGCAATGGGATGAATGTGGTAGAGCTGATAACCGGAAAATCCACAGCGCGGCTAGCCGCGCTGCGGCCGCAGCTAGTAGAACAATCTGCTTGACTTCGATACCTAACAGCCAAAGCTCATTCCCTACAGCTTCTACAGTTTTAATACTGATAGCAGTCCGCACTTAGCTTGAGCCATCGGGCTTTCTTGCTCGTGCCCTGGAATCTCTTCTACCCGTGCGACTCTAGTCCCGATGGCGGTGACACTGGTGACATTGCTAATAATAGTAATGTCACCAGTTTTAAGCGCTTGGGTCAGGAGTTGTTTCATTCTCATCTCAATTCTTTATGCTTGAGCGCTTCACTGTAGGTTGGGCATCTAGTTGAGAATCTTGTGATGGGGCTGATGATGATCTAGCCAACGGTGTTGTTGCTCGCTTAATTCTTATGCAAACCCCTGAACACGCCTCAGGCTAGCTTAGCTTTTACGGTCAGAACCGAGCAGGGTGAATGATGTAAGACATAGTTGCTGACGCTACCCAGGAGTAGCTCACTGAGCCCGGAATGTCCCCGATTACCAATGACGATGAGATCCG
Source organism: Synechococcus sp. PCC 7335 (assembly GCF_000155595.1). NCBI lineage: Bacteria > Bacillati > Cyanobacteriota > Cyanophyceae > Synechococcales > Synechococcaceae > Synechococcus > Synechococcus sp. PCC 7335. The sequence goes on from NZ_DS989905.1 coordinate 117,221, forward strand.
CGCCCCATGTTTTAGCCAGTTGAGAGATCGTTCGACCAGGCCCACCTGTGATTTGTCGGAATTCGACGTTCACCTCGGCACTACGGGCTTCAGCAGCCAATGCCTGTAATTTTCCTAGACACTCGCTTTCATACTTTTGCCATTGCTCGCGCCATTTTTTCAGGCCGATGTCAGATCCGATTATCCAATCCAGCTCATCGTCATCGGTTGGCAACATCAGGGGACTAGACTGTTCATCACTCGATAGCACATGCAGTAATAGAAGGGTTGCCGAGTTCTCCTTTGCCAAGGAGAGGGCGCGCTCAAAAACAGGCTGAGCCATGGGAGAGTTATCGATAGCGACTAAAATTTTATGATACATAATGTCCTCTTAGAATTCTGGTAAAGACACGGTTCTCTCTTGATTACAGAAGTCGAGACCGCGTACTCAAACCCTGAGATTGTTTTATTTAACGGCCACACCCGCAATATGAGGGCTGACAACTGGAATCGAGATCTGGAATTGTTGATAGCTCACCTACGTAAAGTCAGCATTTTCTAATGCCAGACCCGTTTCACGGTCGGGGTGACACCCATCAAAGACAGCTTTCCAAAGGGGGCGAACGCCACTTTGAAGATGTTGTGTCCAACAGCTTGCGAATCAGTCCGATCGTCACCGCAGGTTACTCTAGCTGAGGTGTAAATTCAACGTCGCCTGACTTTGACTGAAATCTTTCTCTTCGAGATACCAGCTGGGGCCTAAACGCACCTCTAGGAAGTCTCCATTCGTTTTCAGCAATAGATGTGTACCTGACCGATTGCCTGGTTGGGCAGTCACTTCATAGACATCAATGACTTCACCCTTTACGGTGATGACGTTTTTCGAAGCGCGACCAAAGGGAGTGGTCACTAACTCATGCGGGTTCAAACACATCGATCAGGTTCGATAGACGCGCTGTCAACTTCTCAATTTCATCAGGAGACTTGTGCTCCATCCCCATGGCGACCAGCAGCAGCCCCAGCTCTACGGCATCCTCTAGTTGGAGGATCAGGCCCAAGGATTCGGTGTCTTCAAGCACCGCTGGGAGATGGCTTGGCTGTTTCACCTTAAAGTCTACATGCACCGCCGATGGGCTTTCTTGCTCGTGCCCTGCAATCTCTTCTACTCGTGCCACTTTAGTCCCAACGGCGGTGACACTGGTGACATTGCTAATCACGGTAATATCGCCAGTTTTCAGCGCTTGAGTCAGGAGTTGTTTCATTTTCATCTCGATCTTTTGCTCCTGGCCTTTGCTCCTAATTATTCCTTTGTAGCTTAGGCCGTCTTTTTGAGGATCTTGTGAGGGCGCTAACTATCACCCGTTTTCGGACACTGGATTTTTCAGACACCGGATATTCTATCTGGTCTGATCGACGAGCTTTCGGTACAACTTTCTCATCACAAGTTCCTCATACTATCTCTCTAGAGTTGAGCATCAGCAAATCAACGTTCGCCACGCTTTAAAATCCTGAACTTATTTGCAGCAATTCCTTAGGAGATTAAAACCATGACTCAGAAAACGCTGACTGCCTTTTGGCTATCGCTGCTGGGTGGCCTCTGGATGCTTCTGTCTGGCCGCTTTATGTACGGCAGCTTTACTCGAATGCCGGGTCGCTCGCCCGGTGGCTGGGGCCATCACCACATGCTGTGGGGTCGTGGCATACTGGGCCACTTTGGACTGGGCTGGCCGTGGCTGGGGCTGATCGCCGGGGCGATTGTGATTGTGAGTGCCGCCATCCTCTATGCCTATCCTCGTCATCGCCAGTCGATGGGAATTACCATTCTGCTGGTTTCGCTGCTCAATCTCGTTTTTGGGATGGGCGGCATGATGGCGAGCGCCTTAGGCATTGTGGGCGGCGTAGTGGCCCTGTTGCCCAAAGAAGTTTCACGAGAGGAAGAGAGTTCGCGAGAGTAAGCGGGTTCACGAGAGTAGAATTTCTCGCACTTTATATTTCTATTCCGCACTGAATCAGGTTGTGATGATCGGGTTGCAAGTATTTAGATGATAAAACTGGCTATTTTAAATCAGTATTCTCGTCGCTTGGTGATTAGAGGCCGAGTGCAGGGAGTGGGATTTCGCCCCTTTGTATACCGACTTGCAACAGAGCTGGCCCTTTGCGGGGGGGTGAAAAATACGTCTCAAGGCGTTGTGATTGATCTAGAAGGAGATCCAGAAGTGATCGCACAGTTTCTCTATAGACTTCGTCAATCACTGCCTGCTCATGCCGACATTCAATCGATTGAACAAAAAGAGATTCCAGCGGCAGGGTCAACAACATTTGAAATCTGGCCTTCAACGACTGATGCAACAGCGGCAGGCGGCCAGATTCTGCCAGATTTGGCCATCTGCCCTGAGTGTTTGCAAGACATTTTCAATCCCGGCAATCGGCGCTATGGCTATGCGTTTACGAGCTGCACCCACTGTGGGCCCCGCTATAGCATTATCGAGGCGCTACCCTATGACCGCGCCCAGACCACGATGCGCGCCTTTGAGATGTGCCCTGAGTGCTTGGCAGAGTACGCTACGCCCACCCAGCGGCGCTTTCACGCTCAGCCCAATGCCTGTGATCGCTGTGGCCCTTCTCTCTCTTTTTGGGCAGACGGCATAGAACACAAGCAAGCGCCTTTACAAAAGGCGATCGCCTCTCTAAAGCAGGGAAAAATTGTCGCGATCAAAGGGCTGGGTGGTTTTCAGCTGCTGGTAGATGCCCGAAACAACGAAGCGATCACCCGACTGCGACAGCTCAAGCAGCGCCCTCACAAGCCTTTGGCGCTGATATGTGCCACCTTTGCCGCCGCGCGTCGTCACGCCCAAATCTCTGAGGTTGCAGCCGCACTGCTGACCGCTGCGCCGGGGCCGATTGTGCTACTGCCGCGTCGCCAGGACGTATCCGAGCTATCACGCTTGATTGCGCCACAGTCTCCTTTCTTGGGGATAATGCTGCCGACCACGCCGCTGCATTATTTGTTGTTGGGTGCCTATGGCCACCCGGTGGTGGCGACTAGCGGCAATGTATCTGGCGAGCCGATCTGCACTGACAATCGGGCCGCGCTGGAAAAGCTGAGCGTGATCGCCGATGCCTTTCTAGTTCACAACCGTCCCATCCAGCGCCCCGTCGATGACTCTGTTGTCCAAATCGTGCAGGATCGGCCGCAGATTCTACGCCACGCGCGCGGCTACGCACCCCAGACGATTCACGTTGCTAATCAACTACCCGCTAGCACCTGCGTTTTGGCAGTCGGCGCCCATCTCAAGAGTGCGATCGCCCTATCTATTGGAGAAGAGATTATGCTAAGCCAACATATTGGTGATTTGAACAATGCTGAAGCGAGAAACCAGCTGAAGCAGACAGCGGATGATTTTTTGAGCCTGCATCAGGCGCGGCCCGATGCGATCGCCTGCGACCAGCATCCCGACTATGGCTCTACTCAGCTCGCCCAAGCCCTGGCGAAAAAGTGGAAAGTCCCGCTGATTCCGGTGCAGCATCACTACGCCCATATTCTTGCTTGCATGGCCGAACACCAGCTGCAAGCGCCTGTGCTAGGAGTGGCCTGGGATGGCACTGGCTACGGGACAGACGGTACCATCTGGGGCGGTGAATTTCTGCAGGTGACTGATCACGGTTTTGAGCGGATGGCTCACTGTTTGCCCTACGACTTGCCAGGGGCAGAACAGTGTAGCCTAGAGCCTCGCCGCTCGGCGCTGGGCTTACTCTATGCCTGCTACGGCGCCGCCGCGTTTGAGATGACCGACCTAGCTCCGATGCAGTCTTTTACCCGACCGCAGCTGGTTATCCTTAGAAAGATGCTGACTCAAAAAGTCAATACGCCAGCGACTTCGAGTATCGGGCGGATGTTTGACGGGGTGGCCTCACTGTTGAATCTGCATCACTACATTAGCTTTGAGGGCCAGGCCGCCAGAACCGTGGAGTTTGCGGCATCGCAGTCTTCTGTCAGGGGCGTTTATCCGTTTGTTCTATACGATACTCAGCCTGTGCTGATCGACTGGCGACCCATGCTCAAAGCTATGGTAAGAGACATTCAAGACGCGGTAATGACGCCAGTCATAGCCGCCAAGTTCCACAACACGCTGACGAAAATGATCGTAGATGTTTCTCGGCAGATGGGCATCCAACAAGTGGTTTTAGCAGGGGGCTGCTTTCAAAACAAAGTGCTAATTGAGCGCACCATTCGCCAGCTTAGCAGCGCTGGATTTACGCCCTACTGGTCTCAAAAAGTCCCAACGAATGACGGCGGTCTAGCCGTTGGACAGGTAAAGGCGGCATGGCGGCAGTTGCCTCATGCTAGGCGCTGATAAATTGGCGCTATCCCTTCGCTATGATGTCGATAACTATTCGCGCTCGATAATCTCATGGACGGTCTGTAGCAGTACTGCCGCCGAATAGGGCTTGGGTAAAAAGGCTTTGATACTGTCGCCTAGGGCGGCCGCGACTCGTTCGTTGCCGGGTAGCCCGCTGACGGCAATGATCTTGAGGTTAGGATTTATTTGACGCAGGATGCGAATGGCCGTAGAACCGTCCAAGTCAGGCATCGTCATGTCTAAAAGAACCATTTCAATGTCGGCTTTGTGTTCTGTATACTTCGCGATCGCCTCGATTCCACCCTCGGCGACGAGCACCTGATAGTTGTGCTTTTCTAAGGCAATCTTGGCCACGTCACAGATCGGCTTGTCATCGTCTACAACCAGCAACAGTTCGCCGTTACCGGAGGGAAACGAGACTGTGTCTTCATTCGTATCTGTTGATTCTATCGCGGGTAGATAAATCTTGAACTGAGTCCCTTTACCCACCTCACTATAAACTGTGACAAAACCATCGTGATTCTTGACAATACCGTGAACGGTCGAGAGTCCTAGCCCGGTGCCGCCGATAGACTGCTTGGTGCTAAAAAATGGCTCGAAGATACGATCGAGCTGGTCGGCTGGAATGCCAACACCATTATCGCTGACCGTAATTAGCAAGTAGGGGCCTACGCTGGCATCTATGTGACTAGAGGCAAATGCCTCATCCAGATCGAGGTTCACCGCAGATAGCGTCAGCTGACCGCCGTTTGGCATAGCGTCCCGAGCATTCACCAACAGATTCATCAGCGCTTGATAGAGATGGGTGGCATCTGCGTTGACCATCCGTAGATCATTGGGAATATTCGCCGTGATTGTCAGCGACTTGGGAAAGGTCTGGGTGGCAAAGTTCCTCAGTTCTACAATTAAATGCTTGATGGCCAGCGGGGCGCGATCGCCCTCTTTCCCCCTCGCGAAAGACAGCACCTGATTCACCATTCTAGAGCCTTGTTTGGCACTAGTTTTCAAGAGCTGAAGCTGTTGTCGGATTGGGTCATCGGCGTCAGGAAGCTGCATAGACAACAGCTGAGCAACCCCATAGATCGGAGTCAAAATGTTGTTTAAATCATGGGCAATGCCGCTAGCTAAGGTACCAACACTTTCTAGCCGCTGCGCTCTAAGGAACTGCGCTTCGAGCTGTTTAGCCTCTGTGATATCGGTATCCACACTTAAAATAGACTTGGGATTTCCCTGCTGATCTTTCATCAATGTCCAGCGACTCATCACGGTGATAATTTGTTTTTGCTGGGTGATCTGTTGGAGTTCTCCCTGCCAGCTTCCGGTTGGCGCTAGCCTTTCTAAGCTGACCTCATTCTCTTGGCTGTCTTCAGGGTACAAAAGCTGATATACGTTTTGTGACAGCGCTTCTTCAGCGCTCCAGCCGTAGATCGCTTCTGCCCCCTTGTTCCAAAACAAGATTTCGCCGCTCAGGCTATAGACAAAGATGGCATCAGTCGCCACGTCCAACAGGGCGGCTTGTTCTTCTATTCTTTGCTGGGCTAGCTTGCGATTGGTGATGTCAAAAATAACGCCGTCGATATGGGCAGGCTGTCCGTTGTTGGCGGCAATGGGCTGTCCCTTTTCCCAAAAGTAGCGAATATCTCTCGCTTTATCTCGAATGCGATACTCAACCTGAAAGGGAGTCTGCTGGGCCACGCCCGCCCGCACAACCTCAATCACCTGGGGCCGATCTTCGGGCACAATTAGAGAATCAATCGAACAGACTTCCCCGCCTTGAAGTTCTGCTTGGGTAAAGCCCGTGAGAGTCTGGCACTGATTGTTTAAGAACATCATCCGCCACTGCTGATCAGGGAAAACTCGATAGACCATTCCCGGTAAGTTTTCGGCTAGCGTTCGATAGTCTTGTTCACTTTGAACAACAATGGCTTGAGCATGCTTTTGCTCGATAGCCTGTGCCAGTAGGTTAGCCACCGACTGCAAAAAAGCCGTATCTTCGTCGCTAAAAGATCTGAGCTGAGTCGTATGAGCACTCAAAATGCCGTAGGGCTGCTGCTGCCCGAAGATAATCACGCTCATGCCGCTCACAACATTGTGGTTGCTCAGTAGCTCAGGCCCACTAAACCGCGTTTCTGTGCGTAAGTCGGCGACAACAACTGGGCGATCAGATCTGAGAGTATAGCCCGCCTGAGAGCTGCACTCTGTCCCAATAACTAGGTTGCCAACCAGCCCAGGCTGCCAGCCTACGCCTGCTTTTAGCAGTAAAGACTCACCGTCTGGCAGCAGCTCTAACACTTTGCAATAGTCAACATCTAGCGTTTGGGCCACTGCGATCGCCGCCGCATTCATCAACTCGTCTAAGTCAGCTAAGTCATCTAAAGACAAAGCTATCTGTCCTAGCTCCGCCACAGTCATCTGCTGCTTGATTCTGTCTTGCAGCGTGCGTTCCATCTCTTTTCGCTCGGTAATATCTCGCGCCGTCGCGTAGATCGACCGCTGTTCAGGCACGGCTGTTGCCGCCCACAGCAGCCATCGATAGGAACCATCCTTGCAGCGATACCGATTCTCGAAAGCGGTAATCAAAGTGCCCGTCAATAGCTGCGCTGCGACCTCTTTTGTCGCGGCCTTATCTTCTGGATGGACGAACTCTAGAAAGGGCTTAGACAATAGCTCGTTTGTAGAGTAGCCCAGCGTTTCCTCAAAAGCGGGATTGAGCCTTTTGAAGTGGCCGTCATCCAGGCTGGCAATACAGGTTAAGTCTAGCGGAAGCGAAAAGAAGCTCTGCTGTTCGGCAGCCATTTTTTGACGCTCTATCTCAGTGCTAGCCCGCACCGCAAAAATGCTCAAAACCTCTTCTAAAAAGCCTGTTTCTGTTCTAGGTTCATGGCTCATGACCACGAGTAGTCCTTCCACTTGGCCTTTGGTGTTTCGTAGCGGCGTGCCCAGATAGCTTTCTACCTGTAGCTCTTTTAGCATCTGATCTTGCGGATACTGTTGCTGCACCGCCTGATGAGAGACACACACCTGTCGAGTAACCACGTCTTCGCAGGGCGTTCCCTCAAGGCTGTAGCTAAAATTGGGTAGGACTTGCCCATCACCATACGCAGCCAGTGTCTGCACGCGGCTGTCCCCCTCAAGCTTGCCGACTACGGCATAATCCATTTGTAGAGCTTCAGTGAGGTAGGTGACCAGCGATCGCCAAAAGTCTTCTCCCGTTTCCGTCCCAACGCCTAAAGCCAGATTACGCAGCGTCTCCTCGCGGCGCTGCAGCCTAGAAACCTTCTGGGCAACTAGGCTCTTTAGCTCCTGATTACGCCGCTGCAGCAGCTCTGCGTTTTGCTGCTCAAGCTGACCTACTTGATCTTGCAGTAGCTCTAGCACCTGATACAGCTCAGTAGGATTTACTGGCAGCAAGGAACTCTGAGTGATAATGCCAGCTAGTCGCCCTTGCGTATCGGCTACCACCAACCGCCTCACCTTATGGGCTCTCATAATTTTGTCTACTTCCCATAGGGAGTCTTGCGGACTCGCTAAGAAAAGCGGCGCACTCATCAGGTCCTGTACCTGAGTTTCCTTTAAATCCAACCCTAAACGCTGAACCCGAACAACGTCTCGTTCAGTGACAATGCCGATGGGGACTAGCGCATTCGCCTGCCTTCTATTTACCTGCTCTGTAGTTGCTGGCTCTGTAGTAACCTGTCCCTCAGCTTGCTCCTTAGGTGCATCCACAATCACCACGCAGCTCACCTGGTGCGTCAGCATCTGATGCACTATCTGCATCATCGACGCGCTCGTCAGCGCATGGATTACCTCAGTTTTCATCACCTCCTGCACCAATCGAAACCGCATGAAATCGGCTGGCTTCATCAGGCTACGCAACCGCTCAGGGGTGACCAACCCGATCACTTCGCCTTGGGCCTCCACCACGGGTAGATGGTGAATGTTGTGGCGATGCATCCTGCTCAGCGCCGAATAGATATCCAGATCTTCCTCCGCAGCCAACGTCCGTACTGGATGGGTCATTGCCTCTGCCGCAGTGCGGCCTGTGATAGTCGTATTGGTGGCGCTCAGCCTGACAATGTCTTTTTCTGTCAGAATGCCAACCAGCTGGTGATTGTCCATCACTAGTACGCAGTCGGTGTGCTGGGCCATCGCCGAAGGCTCTAAGCTGTTGCGATTTTGCAAAGGGATATGACAATGCGCGGAAGCCTGAGTCATTAAGTGAATAACTTCATTTAAGGGCGTTTGCGGATTGACCTTTAAGGGCTGAATATCTAGTGCCTGATACACAGAAGAAGTCGGCGCTTTGGTTTGCGGCATTATCTGCATGACAGTTAGGGCTTACGGCGTGGGGCTTACGGCGTTTGATGAAAGCACTTTGTCTAGTATCGATTGTTAAGTTGAGTATCAATTGTCACTCAACACTAAGAGACAGTAATGATCAGCGCAACTTTCATAAAACCTTTCATAAGGCGCGTGATGCACTAAGCATCCTGGCGCAATGCCTTGCTGGTGTTCTCTCGATGTAGCAGCTTTTCCACAAAGGATGCTGCAATACCTCTGCAATTTCACTAGGCAATTCATCTCTTCCTTTCAGCCGGATTTATACCGCGCTGAAAGGAATGATCTACGACCTCACCTATGCCTGCACGGCAACTGGCCAAAGCGCTCTTAGTGATTTAGGCAGCATACTTTTGATATCTTCAATCTCACCGGGCGAGATCTTTTTGGCGAGTAGCCTAAACACCGCCTTGACCGCATACTCACTATCAATATCGGGATAAATCTCTTCTAGCTGACCGTTCATATGGGCGAAAAAAGCCGCTTTGGTTCGCTCCTTATGAGGCGTCGCGGCTGGCTGCCAGTCTTCATAAAAGAACCCCACTAGCAGCACCGGCAGCTGAGCGGCCAGCTTGCTCGCCTGATTGACCGAAATGCGATCGCGTAGTCCATGCAGTGTTATCCGTAGCGCCTGAAACACTTTGTGCCGATCGTCCCAGCCCAGTTCTTCAGCTAGCTCATTGAGCCAAATATTAGTGACCTGTAGTGTTTTATCGAAAGTGACTAAACCTGTTGCAGACATCTCTATACCTATTTGCTGTGTATTTTCTACTGCTTAAAAAAGCGTTGTTTCTTAGCCTCTCTCTTAGCGTAGATAGAAAGACATGCTTCTGAGGTGAAACCGTTCTGTTGCTGGATCGCCCCTCTCAGGAATGGGATCAGGAATGAGGATTGTTTGATCGGTAGGTGAGGACATACTGTCATCCCTTTGCGCTAACTGCACTTCCACCCTACCTAGGACTTATGAGCAAGTCGTGAGGTTATGGAAATGAATCTTTGGAGATGCACTTGTGGAATGAACCTTTGGAGATGAACCCTTACAAACAAACCCTCTAGAACAAAGCTACGGCTGAGGGAGCTGACAGCTGCCCGCATCGAAACTGTAGGCCGTCAAATCCACTGGCACTGGGTTTACTTGCCAAATTTTTTGACAGTACTCTTTGACCGCGCGATCAGAAGAGAACTGGCCACTGCGAGCGCTATTGAGAATAGACATACGACACCAGCGATCGCGCGTTGAATACGTCTGACTTACCTGTGCTTGAGCCGCTAGATAGGAAGCATAATCAGCCAAAAGTAAATAAGCATCTCGCCCGAGCAGCTCATCTACCAAGGGCCGAAACAGATCGCCATCCCCCTTAGAAAAATAGCCCGATGCAATCAAGTCAATTGTTTCTTTTAGCTCTAGGTCTTGTTCATAATAGTCGCGCGGTCGATAGCCCTGATGCCGCAGCGCCTTCACCTCATCGACCGTCATCCCAAACAAAAAGAAATTGTCAGCTCCGACCGCCTCTCTAATCTCGACATTAGCGCCGTCTAGGGTGCCAATTGTCAGCGCCCCGTTCATCGTAAACTTCATGTTGCCTGTCCCAGACGCTTCGTAGCCAGCGGTAGAAATCTGTTCGGAAAGGTCGGCGGCAGGATAGATCTTTTGACTGTTGGTGACATTGAAGTCGGGTATGAAAACAACTTTTAGGCGATCGCGCACCGCCGGATCTCGATTCACCACATCAGCTATAGACGTGATGAACTTGATCATCAGTTTGGCCATATAGTAGCTAGGGGCCGCTTTGCCCGCAAAGATGAAGGTGCGCGGGGGCATATCCAGGTTGGGATTTTGCTTGAGGCGATTGTACAAAGTAATGATGTGTAGCCCGTTGAGATGCTGCCGCTTGTATTCGTGAATCCGCTTGACTTGAATATCGAATAGAGACTGAGGATCGACGACCAGGCCAAGCTGCTGTTCTATTTGCTTAGCCAAATCTTGCTTGGTTGCCTGCTTAGTGCGCTGCCAATTGGCCCGAAAGCCTACGTCTTCTACAAACTCTTCTATTTGAGCAATATCTTCTAAATGCGTAATCCAGCGATGCCCAATTTTGCGAGTAATCAGATCTGACAGGCGCGGATTGTTCAGCACGATCCAGCGGCGGGGGGTAACGCCATTGGTCACGTTCTTGAACTTCTCTGGAGAGAACTCGTAAAAGTCTTTGAGTGTTGTTTGTTTTAGCAGGTCGGTATGCAGCGCCGCTACGCCGTTGATCGACGAGCTGCCCACACAGGCAAGATGAGCCATTCGCACATAGCGCTCGCCGCTCTCGTCAATTAAAGACATTCTGGCCAGTCGCTCGTTGTCACCTTTACACCAAATGCGGATAGTCTCCAAGAAGCGGGCGTTGATTTCATAGATGATTTCGAGGTGTCGTGGCAGCAGCGTCTCAAAGAAGCTGACTGGCCACTTTTCTAGCGCCTCTGGCAGCAGTGTATGGTTGGTATAGGCAAAAGATTGCTGGGTGATCGCCCAAGCGCTCTCCCAATCGAGAGAATGTTTATCTAATAGCAACCGCATCAGTTCAGCAACTGCGATCGCCGGATGGGTATCGTTGAGTTGAATTGTAAACTTCTGCGAAAATTGTTCAACTGGGAGTGACTGCTCTGCCAGCATTCGCAGCATATCCTGCAAAGAACAGGACGCAAAAAAGTATTGTTGTTGTAGCCTCAGCTGCTTGCCGCCAATCTTTTCATCGTTGGGGTAGAGCACCTTACTCAGATTCTCAGAAGCTACTCTGCTGTTGACTGCGCCGTAGTAGTCACCCCGGTTGAATGCACCCAGGTCAAAAGACTCTGGTGCCTCTGACTTCCACAGCCGCAGCGTATTCGCCGTATCGACCCGATAGCCCAATACCGGCGTATCGTAAGGAACGCCCCTCACTTCCCACCCCGCCACCCAGCGGCGGCGCTCATTGCCCTTGTCATTGCCCTTGTCATCAATAAAGCATTCGGTATGGCCGCCAAACTTTACCGGAACGGCCCAGTCAGGCCGCACGATTTCCCAGGGATTGCCAAAGCGCAGCCACTTATCAGCAATTTCGACCTGCCAACGAATTTGTCAGGACTGAGTAGCCACAATTCACCTGCTCATCAGTAGTGTGATCGCACCTACCCCTATTTCTGTTTAGGAAGCTTGGAACAGATCTTCCAATTCTTCAACTCCCTTCAGTAACTGCGCTCTGCGATCGCCAAGGCACACGAATTCTGCCATTCGGCTACGAGGCCTCAGGAAGTTGCCAACTTCATCGACTGCTCTGCAAAATCTCTGCGCAGCCTCAAACTCACCGAACCCCAGGGTTGGATAATAGCGGCGTTTGATGCGCCGATGACTTTGTTCAACTGGATTGGCTGTGCAGGGGCGGACTTCATGCTGAACTTTCTCACCTAAGTCTTCTTCAATCGCCCGTGGGTAAGATGCTAAGCCATCGGTCGCGACCTTGTCAGGAGCGTCCTCGTGCAGATCGATGGCTTGAGCAAAGAAGGCTTTGGTGCCAGCCATGTCGCGAGTTTTGCTAAGGCGAACGTCTACCAGATTGCCATCTTCATCAATGCCTCGGTAGAGGTAGCACCACTGCCCACAGACTTTCACGTAAGTCTCGTCAATCATCCATAATTTGCCGACTTTGCCCTTTCGCTTTGTTCTAATCTGCTCTGTAAAATGAGGTAGGAAACGTTCCTCCCAATCCCTTGCAGTTTCGTGGGTAAACTGAAAGCCTCTAAGCAAAAAGAACTCAGCCACATCCCGATAGCTGAGCTTATAGCGGACGCGGCAGAGCAACACCTGGAAGATAATGTCTGTTGGGACTTCCACAAAATTAAATGGCGTATCTGTGCGCTGATTGAACGTCCGGCGACAGCGTTTGCAGCGAAACATGGTATAGCCTAGATGGGTTTTGCGCTGGAGCTGCGAGATATGAGGCGAGTGGCAATGCGGACAATCCATGAGGTAGAGGTAGAGCTGATCGCACCTAGCCTATCAGCTGGCCGAATCCTTTATTTTGGCTACTCAGGGCTGACAGTATCGTCTGTTCAGCTTGCCAAAGGTCGTATGCTTGCTGCATATCCAACCAGCTTTCAGCAGTAGTTTTAGTGGCGATGCTAAGCCTGTATGCCACGTCAGCATCAATAGGACCAGCGGAGGCATTTGGCCAGGAAGTTACGGTTCCGCTTGAAACCTTTGTGTACAGAGAATTTTCAAGGCTCTTATTGATTTGGCTGTTTGCTCCGTACAACAACTAATCTTTGATTTTTATGGCTTTCAGAAAAGTTATTGAGCGGAAAATTAGGGGTTCCAGGACACCAATGGAAAGTAATCTAGTCCGATTTCAGTCTCTCAACTCATAACCGTAACTTTTTGCGCGTATGCCCCCGCTAGTCCAACTTTCCTTGTATTCATAGCTATTCAAGCTCCTTTCTATAATTGTAGATAAGACATCAAGGTGGGGTCATCGGCTATCTTGCGATTGTCCATACAGTTCATCAAAGGCTTCTTCCATCTTCATATCGAGGGCGTGATCGCTATACCGAGCAAAGACGCGATCTGACTTAATCCTGACCAACCGCTTCGCCAAAATACTATCCATTCCCTGCGCCACCAAAGACGTTGCACAGGTATGCCTGAGACGATGGGGATGAACATCTTCCAGCTCACTAGCCGCAGCCAACTCCTTAACCAAGTCATAGATGCCACGATAACCCAGTCGCTTGCCTCTGCTGTTCCTAGACAAGCTAACCAATAAAGGAGACTCAGGCGTCGTGGCCATGCCCTGTCTTACCAGCCAGCCTAAGTAGCTATCTAAAGCCATGATCGCCTCCGGCTTCAAAGGCACCTTACCGTCACTACCCCACTTCGCACCTAGTACATGGACTCGTTTTCCATCGTAGTCTTCAATATTGAGCGCACTCACCTCGCCAGCCCTAAGCCCATGACTGAGTAGCTGCAAGATAGCAAGGTCTCGAACCTCAGACTCCCCTCTGTAGTTCAGTCCATCGAACAGCGCATCGACCTCAGCTTCATCTAAGTCCTTCGGTGGCTTCGGTGCGTCCTTCAACTGCTCAATGGTTAGTGTAGGATTGCGTGAAATATAGTCTTTCACCGTCAGCCACTTGAAGAAGCTCTTCAGCGAGTTAATCGACTGATTGATAGTCGCAGGCGACAGCGAACCACCCCGCTTACTCGGTAGCGCCTTCAGATGCTGCTTATAGCGGTCGATATCGCGGTGAGTCACCTGCTGCCAGGGCTTTTTCACCCACTCATAAAACTGCCGCAGCTGCCGCTCGTATACTTTGCGCGTGTTCTCAGCCAGCTCACGCACCCGCAAGAACTCTTCTACCCGCTGCCAGTTCAAGTCAGCTGGCGGCGCGGACGGCGGCACCGCGGGCTGACCGACCTCGATGAATTTAGGCTGAGGAACCTCACGAAGCATCGAAAAACCACTCCCTATATTTCTAGTTCGCTATGTCACTGTGCGCGATCGCCTATCAATACACCCGTCAAATGCATAGCATGTTCAACTTCAACAGGCATAGCTAGATAAAAGCCATGGCTTCCTCTAGATTCGAGACATCTGTAACTACGGCAAAACTACTCTCGCTCAGACTCGATGCCTGAACGCCGTTGAGAATAGCAATAGTCTCGCTTGTACTCACTACGCCTAGTACGGTACTGCCGCTGTCTTGAGAGATGGCCAGCTCAGCAAAGGTGAGTTCACCCTCTACCAGACCAATGCGGTCGATGTCGACTTCAAAGTCGAGGAGAGTGTCGGTGCCGTCGCCAGCGCCGAAGACGAACAGATCGCTGCCGCTGCCATCGGAGAAGTTATCGCCAACTAGCGTATCGTTGCCAGTGCCACCGAAGAGGATGTCATCACCATCATCGCCCCAGATGAAGTCATTACCGGCGTCGCCAATGAGGATATCATTGCCTGCTTTCCCGCCGATGCGATCGCTGCCGTTACCGCCAAAGATGATGTCATCGCCACCGCCTTCATTATCCTGAGGCTTGCGGCTGTTTGCGTCACCTCGAAGGATGTCGTCGCCATCTCCTCCGAAGAGAATGTCGTTACCCGCTTTGCCAGCAACGGTATCATCACCTCCAAGTGCATCAATGCTATTGGCCAAAACATCGCCAATGAGCGCATCGTTACCGCTGGTACCGAAGCGGGTATTGGCGGGAGAACCATCGGTCTTAGACGCCTGACCAAAAATGACATAGCTCTCGCCGGCAGCAGTGTTTCCATTCGGGTCGGCATTGGGTGCGCCGATAATGAGGTCATCGAAGCCATCGCCATTGACATCGCCCACACTACTGACTGAACGGCCAGATGCGTCACTTCTATCGATACCATTGATAGTAAAGCCGTTGCTACCATCGAGAGTCGAAAGCTCCAGACTAGATGCAAAGCCGTCCCCGGCCCCAAACACCACATAGCTCTCGCCAGCAAAAAATCTTCCATTCGGATCGGCATCGGGTGCGCCGATAATGAGGTCATCGAAGCCGTCGCCGTTGACATCGCCCGCACTACTGACTGAACGGTCAGAGTAGTCACCGTCATCGATGCCGTTGATAACAAAACCATTGCTACCATCGAGGGCCGAAAGCTCCAGACTAGGTGCAAAGCCGCTCGCAGCGCCAAACACCACATAGCTCTCGCCAGCACTAATGTTTCCATTTGGGTCGGCATAGTCTGCGCCGATAATCAGGTCATCAAAGCCATCGCCGTTGACATCGCCTGCACTACTGATTGAACGGTCAGAGTAGTCACCGTCATCAATACCGTCGATGACAAAGCCGTTGCTGCCATCGAGGGCCGAAAGCTCCAGACTAGGTGCAAAGCCGTCCCCGGCCCCAAACACCACATAGCTCTCGCCAGCAAAAAATCTTCCATTCGGATCGGCATCGGGTGCGCCGATAATGAGGTCATCAAAGCCATCACCGTTGACATCGCCCACACTACTGACTGAACGGCCGGAGTAGTCACCGTCATCGATGCCGTTGATCACAAAACCATTGCTACCATCAAGGGCCGAAAGCTCCAGACTAGGTGCAAAGCCGCTCGCAGCGCCAAACACTACATAGCTCTCGCCAGCATCAAGTCTTCCATTCGGGTCGGCCAGGAGTGCGCCGATGATGAGGTCATCGAAGCCATCGCCATTAACATCGCCCGCACTACTGACTGAACGGCCGGAGATATCATATGCATCGATGCCGTTAATCACGAAGCCGTTGTTGCCATCAAGCGCCGAAAGCTCCAGACTAGGAGTAAAGCCATCCGCAGCACCAAACACTACATAGCTCTCGCCGGCATTAGTGTTTCCATTTGGATCGGCAAAACGTGCGCCGATAATCAGGTCATCGAAGCCATCGCCGTTGACATCGCCCGCACTACTAACTGAATAGCTAGAGATATCATATGCATCTATGCCGTTAATCACGAAGCCGTTGTTGCCATCAAGCGCCGAAAGCTCCAGACTAGGGGTAAAGCCATCCGCAGCACCAAACACCACATAGCTCTCGCCAGCATCAAGTTTTCCATCCGGGTCGGCATTGGGTGCGCCGATGATGAGGTCATCAAAGCCATCGCCATTAACATCGCCCGCACTACTGACTGAACGGCCGGAGAGGTCAAAGTCATCAATGCCGTTGATCACAAAACCATTGCTACCATCGAGGTCGGCTAGATTCAATGCTGCGTTAAATCCTATGTTGCCATCGATAGTCACTGTGACAGTGGCTCTGCCTGTTACTGTACCGTCACTGAAGGTGTAGATGAAGCGATCACTATCGGTCTCGCCATCGCTAAGAGCTTCAAACTGACCGTTCGGATCATAGACGAAGCTACCGTCTGCGTTCAGGGTAAGTAGCGCTCCAGAAAACAGGGTAATCTCACCGCCCACATTGGCTGCCGCGCCGTTAACGGCAGTGACCATGAGAGAATTGCTATCAACATCGCTGTCGTTGTCTAAGACGTTGCCACTAATAGGACTATCTTCATCAGTGGTGACGATATCATCCGCTGCTGATGGTGCGGGCCTAGCCAGCTGACCGAAGATAACATAGCTCGCGCTAGCATTGTAGATTCCATATGGGTCGGAATAGCTTACGCCAATAATCAGGTCATCGAAGCCATCGCCGTTGACGTCCCCCGCATCACTGACTGAATAGTCGAAGCGGTCACTTGCATAAATACCGCTGATCACAAAGCCATTGCTGTCATCGAGAGCCGAAAGCTCTAGGCGAGGCGCAAAGCCGCCTTCAGCCCCGAACACCACATAGCTCTCGCCGGCATAGCCTGCACCAATAGTCAGGTCATCGAAGCCATCGCCGTTGACATCACCCGCACTACTGACTGAACTGCCGGAACGGTCATCTCTATCAATACCTTCGATAACAAAGCCGTTGCTGCCATCGAGGGCTGAGAGTTCCAGACTGGGCGCAAAGCCGCCCTCAAACCCAAACACCACATAGCTCTCGCCAGCACTACGGATCTCATTCGGGTCGGCGTTGGGCGCGCCGATAACTAGGTCATCGATGCCATCACCGTTGACATCACCCGCACTACTGACTGAACGGCCAGATGCGTCACCGTCATCGATGCCATTGAGAACAAAACCGTTACTGCCATCGAGGGCTGAGAGCTCTAGACTAGGCGCGAAGCCCTCTTCAGAACCAAACACTACATAGCTCTCGCCAACATAAGTGTTACCGGAGGATGCACCGATAATCAGGTCATCTAAGCCATCACCATTAACGTCACCCGCACTACTGACTGAACGGCCGGAGCTATTAAAGGCACCGATACCATTGAGAACAAAGCCGTTGCTACCATCGAGGGCTGAGAGCTCTAGACTAGGCGCGAAGCCACCTTCAGAACCAAACACTACATAGCTCTCGCCAGCCCTATTGTTTCCATTCGGGTCGGCACCGGGTGCGCCAATAATCAGGTCATCGAAGCCATCGCCGTTGACATCACCCGCACTACTAACTGAAGAGCCGGAGCTGTCACCGTCATCGATGCCATTGAGAACAAAGCCGTTACTACCATCGAGGGCTGAGAGCTCTAGACTAGGCGCGAAGCCACCTTCAGAACCAAACACTACATAGCTTTCACCGACCCTACGTTTTCCATTCGAGGTGGCACCGGGCGCGCCGATGATTAGGTCATCAACGCCGTCGCCGTTGACATCGCCCCCACTGCTGACTGAAGAGCCTCCAATACCGTTGATAACAAAGCCGTTGCTGCCATCAAGGGCTGAGAGCTCTAGACTAGGCGCGAAGCTATCCTCGGCCCCAAATACCACAAAGCTCGCGCCGACATCGGGTACGCCGATAATCAAGTCATCGAAGCCATCGCCGTTGACATCGCCCCCACTACTGACTGTATTGCCAGAGCTGTAACCTAAGGCAATACCGTTGATGACAAAGCCGTTGGTGCCATCGAGGTCGGCTAGATTAAATACTGCGTCAAAACTCATGGGCCTAGGTTCCTCGATCAATAGGTCGCTCAGTTATCTCTACCCGCTGCCAGTTTAAATCAGTAAGTGGCGTAGGCAGCAGCAATCATATGGATATGTCACAGATTCGCTTTCAGCGTCTGATTGCAGATCGAGGCATCTGTGTTCACTACGATGTGGCTGAGTTTAAAGAAGATATCGAGCAACTAAAGGTGCAAGGACTACTTTGATCGTTGTCAGCGATACGTCTGCGCTCAGCGGGTTAGCCATCGTTGGCAAGCTCTCTTTGCTACAAGCTTTGTATGGGCAGATAGTAATTCCAGAGGCGGTAGCGTGTGGACCTAGACGCGGCGGTCAAGACGAGCCGAAAATTTCTCAATTGCTAACGCTAAGCTGGTTAGAAATTCAGCCTTCGACAAATTACCGTCTAATAGATGAGCTACAAGCGGTTCATAAGTTGGATAAGGGTGAGTCGGAGGCGATCGCACTGGCGCTGGGGTTAGATGCAGATGCGCTGTTGATTGATGAGCGTTTAGGTAGATGCGAAGCAAGTCGTTTGGGCCTTTCTATTACTGGAATGCTAGGTATTTTGTTAGCAGCAAAAAAGCAGGGACTGGTTGGTGTAGTTCGTCCAACTGTAGACGCATTAATTCGTAAGGCTGGGTTTCGGATCAGCAGTCAGCTCTACAGAGAGGTTATGGTCGCTTCGGGAGAGGAGACTGAGTAGATCGAACTGCGAGGTCATCTTTTACTCTAACGACACCTCCCAAAGATGAACAAGAGGTGATTCTCAGAATACTGAGAGAACACAAAAAGTATACAAGGTATTTTGAGTCCGAATTAGAAGATATCTCAACCGACTGCAGACAACTCGATCAATCCATCCTCGCTAAAGCCTTCCGAGGCAAACTCATCCCCCAAGACCTCAACGACGGTAGTCCTAAAGCAGTAAGGAGGTATTGTAGTGATGAATAAAGTACCAGATAGCGCCGATATGGTTCTCTAATTTCTTGGAAAACGATAGTGACTTCCTGACGAGCCTTGAAACTCGTTGTCTCAACGTACAGTTGAATCGCTCGATATGGTTGGTTTGACCGCTGTTCTTGCTAACTGCACGATGTCGCTTACTCGGCAAAACGATTTCATACGCTTGTCTTGGTGCGCGTTCCCTAGCGCCGCAAAGCGACGCGGGGTCGCACCGCTCCCAAAAGTCAGTGTAGCAAACGGCGCACTGACGATAGACAGGTGGTAAGCAGGCCCAAAGAGAACGCGCACCCTCACGGTTACGACCACCAATATGCATGCCGATGGTCTCTCGAGTATCTCGATTAATCGCTAACCAGATCCACTGTTTATTGCTTTTGCTGCCAACAAACGACCACGCTTCATCGCACTCCAGTGTTAGCGGCCCTTTTTTGGGGCTTGTCTTTGCCTGACGGGGCACATCGGCGTATTCCTCGCTCGCATACTGCTGCAGCCAGGGCTCTGAAACCTTCGCTACTCTGGCAATGCCAGCCATCGATAGCCGCTCTAGCAAGAGGTCATCAATCAGGGCTTTAGTGGCATCACTAATCCGTTTTTGTTGAGGGTCTTCAACAAACTGCGGTGCGACCCCGCGTCGCTTTGCGGCGCTAGGGAATGCGCACCAAGACGACGGCCACAGTCTCGGCATTTATGGTTCTGCTTCCCGGTGTGAATTTTACCGTTCTTAACCACTTGCTTTGAGTGACAAGCAGGACAGGTCGGCTTGTGGTCTACGATGAGCCAGAGTGGATAGCAGCATCGTCTTAATTTTATCCTTTTAGGACTACCCTCAACGACGAACCCGCTACCACCCTCTTAGAGCGCATCCGTACCGAACGCGAAAAACTTGAAGTCACAAAGAAGAAAAAGAAACGCTCATCCCACAAGAAAGCTAAGTAAGCTTATAGCAAAAAGCTCACCTCACTAATATGATTATGAATTCAACGAACAACTTACTAACTCGTATCACTCAAACGCCTGGTCAGTGCGGCGGTCGTCCTTGCATTCGAGGCATGAGAATTCGGGTCACCGACATCCTTGAAATGCTAGCTGAGAACGTCAACACAACTGAGATTTTAGAGGATTTCCCAGACTTAGAACTAGCAGACATTCAAGCGTGCTTACTCTTTGCAGCCAAACGCACCGACTTTCCTAGACTGACCGCATGAAAATTTGGATCGACGCTCAGCTACCTCCAATTCTAGCTAATTGGCTGAAGGCTCGATTTAGTTTGGAAGCTTTTGCCTTAAGAGAACTGTTGCTTAGAGACGCACAAGACATCGAGATCTTTGAAGCGGCAAGAGCTGAGAGCGTTGTCATCTTGACGAAAGATAGTGACTTCATTGATTTAGTCTGCCGTCTAGGGCCCCCGCCTCAGATTTTATGGCTGACCTGTGGGAACGTCACAAATCGCAACCTGAAACGGTTGCTTCTAAACACTCTGCCTGATGCATTGAAAGAGCTGCAACAAGGAGAAACGATCGTAGAGATTAGCGACAACACATAAACTCATTGAGTAGATGCTACCTGCTCGGTCTATGCAATCGTACTCAACCCTGTGAGCAACCGCTAGCTCTCGATCCGTTGGCTCATCGCTGCTCGATAATCTGAAGCGCTCT
The DNA here is from genome assembly GCF_000155595.1 of Synechococcus sp. PCC 7335. Taxonomy (NCBI): domain Bacteria; kingdom Bacillati; phylum Cyanobacteriota; class Cyanophyceae; order Synechococcales; family Synechococcaceae; genus Synechococcus; species Synechococcus sp. PCC 7335. The sequence continues at coordinate 138,042 of NZ_DS989905.1, forward strand.
CTTTTTCTTATGTAACTAACGTGAGTTCGGGTTAAGCCGCAGGGAGCAGTTCCCACTCCATATGGAGTGTAGGCTTTTTCGGTTGATGGCAATAAGCAATCAGGCCACAGATGATATTCGCCCAACAGTTGACGGGACTGCGATGACGAGAATGCTCAATCTGTGAGTATTAGGCGACAGTGACATAGGCGGGTTGTAAAACCGGGTTGTCGTGTTCGGTTAGAGCGAAGTGAGACCGACTAGCAACGGCAACTTGCCGAAAAGCCAAGAAAAAGACACAGGTAGATCTCCTACGAAAGAGAGCTATGTTCTGTGCCCAAAGCCATTCACTTATACCAGAAGAGAGCCTATATGAACGCGAGGAAGCTGGGGCTGACCCAGTCGGCATCGCCGACGATAGCTAAAATATCAGAGCGCACGGGCCAACGGATTGATGCAGATCGCCACCGTTCCAACCGGGGCGTTACGATTGCAGCGCCGCAGCGCCGAGACCCTTTAGCAGAGGTCTGGAAGCGAGAACTAGAACCGATACTGTGCCGGGAACCAAGACTAAAGCCAACCACGTTATTCGAGTATCTGCAAGAGCAGTATCCGGGCGAGTATCCGCAAGTACTGCGGACGTTGCAGCGCCGAGTGCGAGAGTGGAAAGCGCTGCACGGGCCAGAGCCAGAAGTGATGTTCATGCTACGTCACGAACCAGGGGTGATGAGACTCTCGGACTTCACCAAACTAAAGGGAATGGAGATCACCATTGGCGGCGAGCCGTTCGAGCACCTGATCTACCACTACCGTTTGGCCTACAGCGGTTGTCTTGGTAGGCATTCCCTAGCGCCGCAAAGCGACGCGGGGTCCTACCGCTGGCAATATGCGCAAATTATTCAGGGTGGTGAGAGCTTCGTAGCCCTATCCGAAAGGTTGCAGAATGCGCTAGCAGCTAGCGGTGGGGCACTGAAGGAGCATCGCACTGACAGCCTAAGCGCGGCCTACCGTAATTCGGGTGGACATCGCACCAAGGAACTAACGCGGTTCTACGATGACTTGTGCGAGCACTACCGGATGGTGCCGACGAGAAACAACAAGGGCAAAGCGAATGAAAATGGTTCAGTCGAAAGTCCACACGGTCATCTAAAGAACCGGATCAAGTAGGCCATCTACCTGCGCGGCAGCAGCGACTTTGCCAGTATTGCCGACTACCAAGCGGTGATAGACCAAGCTGCTGCTGGACTGAACCGACAGTGCCAGGACAAGTATGAAGCCGAGAAAGCGGTGCTGCAATCGCTGCCCAAACGTCGAGTAGCCGACTACGAGATTCTCAGCGCTAAGGTGAGCTGTCATAGCACGATAGACGTGCGCTGCATTCTCTACAGCGTACCGTCCAGGCTGATAGGTCAGCGCATCGAAATTCATCTCTATCATGACCGTCTAGTCGGCTACTTTGCCCGGCAGCAGGTATTTGAACTCACCCGAATGCGGGCTAGTGGTAAAGGACAGCGACGCGGGCGTTGTATCGACTATCGGCATCTGATAGGCGGACTGAGAAAGAAGCCACGTGCCTTCATCTTTTGCAAGTGGCAAAGCGACTTGTTGCCGACCGCTGAGTTTCGTCAGCTTTGGCAGCAATTGAAGGCGCAGTTCGAGCGCGACCAGGCGGCTGTGCTGATGGTCGAAGCGCTCTACATCGCCGCCACCTATGACCAGGAACAGGCCGTTGCAGACTACATGAACAAAGCGCTGGCACAGCAGCAGTTGACGCTGAGACGTCTACAGCAACAGTTCATCCCTAGCTCAGTAGCCGCCTTACCACCGATAGAAACGCAACAACATTCGCTCGATAGCTATGACCAACTCCTCAGCAGCGCAGACGACAACAGTAGCGACACCACAGAAAGCAACGACAGTCAGCCCATATCAAGAGCTGAGTAGTCTGCTCAAACAACTCAAGCTCACCAACATACTTACCCACTGGGAAGCTACCGAGAGCCAGGCTTTACAGCAACAATGGTCTTACGCACAATTTTTACTCAGCTTGTGCCAACAAGAGGCAGACAGAAGAAACCAAATGCGGCTAAAAAGAGCAAAAAAGGAAGCGCAACTGCCCGCCGTAAAAAGTTTAACCAGCTTTGAGTTCGAGCACTGCCCGAGCTTCAATCCAGCGCCCTTGATGCAGTTAGCTGATGACGATAGCTGGCTTGATAGTGCCACCAATTGCTTACTTTTCGGGGCGAGCGGGGTGGGAAAAACGCACTTAGCTCTTGGGTTGTCGCAAGCCATGCTAGAGGCCGGACGGCGCGTGAAGTTCTTCAATGCACTGGAGCTAGTCCAACAGCTTCAGCAAGATAAACAACAACTGTTGCTACAGTCCAGACTGAAGAAACTTGACCGCTTTGACCTGCTTGTTCTCGACGACTTGGGCTATGTGCAAAAGTCTGAGGCCGAAACCTCTGTTTTCTTCGAGCTGATTGCTCATCGCTATGAGCGCAAGAGCCTACTCATCACGGCCAATCAGCCGTTTAGCAAATGGGACAGCATTTTCCCTGACTCGATGATGACGGTCGCGGCCGTTGACCGATTGGTGCATCACGCGGTCATTTTCGAGATTAAAGCTGAGAGTTATCGGCAGCAACAAGCCGCTGCTCGCAATCAGAACTAATTGACGCCAAAAAACACTTATAGACCTCGATAGCTTAAAAGTAATCACCGACTGTCATTTAGATCGCCATCTGTCGTTCAGATCGCCATCTGTCATTTAGATCGCTTACTGTCGTCTCATTGTGAGTCTTGACAGGCGCTTACTCGCGGCACCAACTCGACAACCTCCTGTCGTCTACTCGCCTATGTCACTTGACATTTAATACTGCCTAAACAGCCACAGGTAGAACGCGAGATTAAACGTCTGTTCAAGGTATTCAATAACAACACGCTGTCCCGCTATCCGCTCGGCGGTCGCAGGTGAGTACGTCAACGAAAACGGTACTCGCTGTATCGTCACTATCGTTTCTATGAACGACTGCATACTGCTAGGGAAGTCGGGGAGGAAGCGTTACTCGGCTGAGGTGAGACGAGCCTGGGACGGGTTCGACTGCCCGTATGGCAAACCTGAGCACTTGTACGAGCCACTTTTTGCGAACACCTACACGGCCTGTGGCCAGCAATTCGAGTTCGTTGAGGGCGGTGATATTCTCTGGGACTTAGCGCACGATCCAATAACCTACAGTCAGGTCGTTGGCAAAGGTGAACTCTTTGGGGTTGAAGTCGCTACGCTGAAGTCGCTGATCCTGGCTCGACCTCAGCTCAAAGCAGAGTACAACCACCTAAGGAAAAACGACCGGAAGGTACTTACAGATGTGGCCTATCTACGCTATCGCAGCCCGCAGCTGGTAGCACTACCTAATCTGTCAGCGAAGTCATAAGCACGACTCGTTCGACTACCCACTCAAGCGAGTTGCAGTAATCTTATGTAACTCAGGAGCTTTTAGATAAGTAGGCTTAAGTTACATAAGATTACCGTGCTGGTTGAGAGCGTGAACTGATAAAAACGCATCTACAAATCGTAGCGATAGGCACTACCCTCTTACTCAGAGACAAGTTCTGTAAACATCTTGAGACAGCAAGGGTATAGAGTGTGGCGCGATCACTACAATGGGTGCTGTTGATTGCGATTATCTGCGTTATAACGGTTGAAGTTTATAAGCCTGTTCTGAAGCCTAGAGCTGTACAGTCAGTATTGACGCCGCCTGTTGTGGCGGTC
>NZ_DS989905.1:141889-363849 GCF_000155595.1 Synechococcus sp. PCC 7335
AAGTGCGTTTTTCCCACCCCGCTCGCCCCGAAAAGTAAGCAACAGGTGGCACTATCAATCCAGGTCTTTCCTACGCTCAGCAGGATAGCCTAGTCTTCACGCCTATGCAGCCGCGCCTGGACTTAGTTGTCGGAATAGAAGAGATGACGCATCCTGACGGACCTAGTTTCGCTGAACTGGAGGCGCTGGTTATTGCTGAGGGGTTGTTGTGAGTAGTCATCAGTTTGCTGCAGATGACGCTTATGGTGGGCTGTGTGATTGCCTATGACGGGTTTATGCAATCGCATAGTTAAACTCAAAATCACTTGCATTAATCTATAGTTTAAAAAGTTGGTGTCCACAAAACAGATTTCGTGATCTAGCATTAGCTGTTTGCTCAATCCTCCTCCTATCCTTCAGCATTGCGAGAAGAACCAACCTTTTGGTTCACTCTTGGAAGGCTGAACAAAAATATAGCCTGAGCCACAACCCAGGTTAGGACCGCTAAATAGCCAAGTCCCATCTTCTATCCACTGCCACTCACTGCGTGGTTTACTATAGTCACCTTCTTGCAATCTTCTGAACGCATGAATGTGGTTTCTCTGCATCAAGTCAAGCGTGGCAGAATCAGTTGCAGTAGGTTTTTCCTCTAGCTTGAACTGTTCGTCCAGCTGGGCAACGAAGTTCCAGTTGGGAGAGGGAGCCTCCCCCTGATCTTGAACCCAGGCGGGCGCACCACCCAGCTTAGTACCGACGTAAGCTCTATCACACAGCTTGAAGTAGGCATCGGTGTCCATATCCTCATCTGGCAGACTCCATATTTGTCCGTTAGGCGTCACATTTCTATCTGGAATGCCGTCATCGTGCGCAGTCCAGTTAACAATCTCAGCCTCGATACCCAGTTCTGGATTGTCTGCGGGCAGTGGCGTCATCTCGCAGATCAGGTCTTCGGGTTCTAGTATCAAGCAGGCATTTGCGCCATGGCCACCCGCCCAGGTTTGACAATAACCAGCAGGTTCATAGGTGCATTGGAAAACCAGTAGTGTTCTACCGGGTTTACCTAGGTCGAGGCGCTCTGGATGATGAACTAGCTGAATGAGCAGTGTTTGGCTTCTACCGCAGTCACTACAGATGGGGTACTGCTGTGGAGGAAGCCCCCAAGGAAGTCCACCTACTTTTTCTTTCAATTCTGTTTGCGGCGGCAGATCTGCGCTGAGTTTGAATGTAGGCGTGAAGTACTTCATTCTCTAGTACTGATAGGAGAGATAGTTATGGAGCGGACACAGCTGACAAAAAACTAATTAGTACAAAACTACCATAGATTCACGACAGGGTTCTTGACACTGTGAATTCCGCTTAGAAACTATGTTTTTAAACGCAAAGAAACTTGTCTAGAAACCAAAGCTCAGTAAGTCCCTCCCGCTTATCTTTCTTAGCTGGTTGTTCTAATGCTTATTCGCAGCTCATAGACTGGACTGAGAACAATGGGAAGAGCATAAGAGAGCGCTAGACGACAACTACACAGCTCGTTTGATAATACCTGCTAGTCTCTGACTGCCAACGACTAGCGCACCTGCTACAATTCCCCAAAAGGCCGACCCAACGTTTAATAACGTCATACCCGAGGCAGTTACCAAGAAAGTGACTAAGGCCGCTTCTCTGTCCTTCTCTTCAGATAGGGCGATCGCTAAGCTTTTACCAATCGTACTGAGCAGCGCAAGTCCTGCAATCGCTAGCACTAGCTCTTCTGGTAGCGCGGAGAACAAGCCTGCAACGGTCGCACCGAATAGACCCACAACAATATAGAAGATACCCGCTGCTATCGCGGCAACGTATCGCTTATCTGGGTTTTCATGTGCTTCCTTTCCCATCGTAATCGCCGCTGTGATCGCCGCAAGATTGATAGCGAACGCACCGAATGGCGCAAGCAATAGCGTCGCTACACCTGTCCAGCCAATCAGCGGTGAGATCGGCGTGTTGTAGCCAAATGCCCTGATTGTCGCAACCCCCGGTACGTTCTGAGAGGCCATTGTGACAACGAACAACGGTAGACCAATCCCAACGATGGCGGCGAGCGAGAACTGAGGCATCGTGAATATAGGCTGTGCCAATTGCCACTGCATATTTTCTAAGGTGAGCAATCCTTGAGCACCTGCAATCATCACTCCAACTGTCAACGCCGCTAAGACGGTATAGCGAGGAACCACTTGACGAACGAGAAGGTAAACGCAGAACATGACAAACGTCATCACAAACTGCGTCTGCATCGCAGCGAACACGTTCAGGCCGAAACGGAGTAGGACGCCGCCTAACATCGCAGAGGCTAGCGGTAGTGGAATGGCGTTCATGACTCGCTCAAACCAACCCGTGAAGCCGCAGATAGCGATCAGCACTGCGCAGACAAGGAACGCACCAATCCCTTCAGACATGGAAACGCCCGCAGCGGCAGGAATGATCAGTGCGGCACCTGGGGTAGACCATGCTGTTACCACTGGCATCTTGTAGCGCCACGAGAGTAAGATGCTCGTTAGCCCCATTCCCAATCCTAACGACCATATCCAAGAGCCAATCTCAACTGGAGTCGCCCCTAGTGCTTGTGCGGCTTGGAATACAATAACGCCAGCACTCGTGAAGCCGACCAAGACTGAGACAAACCCAGCAGTCACTGCAGATAGTGAAAAGTCTTTAGCAAGCGTCATCGCTCGAACTCTATTAGGTAGCAGTGTCAGTCTATGCTCTACAAGTAAGCAAATGCTTGGACAAAATTGACTCTTTAACGATTAGCGTCAAACTGCACTGCATCTATCTGTGCGCTTTTCTGTACTGACCAGGGGTTAGACCATACGCCTTCTTGAACGCCCGATTCAGATGGCTTTGGTCGTAGAAGCCACAGCGAAGCGCAACCGTTGCGATTGCCGCCTCTTCGTTGAGTGAATGTTTCGCTTTTATCAGTTGGCATTGTTGTTTATAACGGTGAGGCGGTAGCCCTACTTGTTTGTGAAAGCAACGGATCAGGTAGTAGGGATTGAGATGCACCAGCGAGCCCAGCTCTTCCACCGTAATCGCTTCTGCGCAGTGGGCTTCAAGATATGCTCGGACTTGCTGAATCGCCTGATATTCACGCCTTGCAGGATGGTTGACTGCTGGCGGTCGAAGATGTCTAGATAACAACTGGGCCAAGAAGTGCAGAAGCGTAGTTTGTTGTGCTAATGTCCCAGCGGACACATCTATCAGAGAACAAAAAGCTCGCTGAAAAGCTTGTTGAAGCGAGGGGTCATCTACAACCATTTGCGAGAAGCAAGGCAGTTGGCTTTGCGCTGACTGGTCTAACTGAGTCAAAATCTGCCTTAGCGCAGAAGGGGTGATATAGATGTTCTGAAAGAACCAGCGGTCGCTATGGGACGCAACTTCTCCTGTATGGACTTCTGATGGATTGATGCAGTTAAAGCTACCGGGATGATGGTAGTGCCTCTGGCCTTGATGAATACACTGTCCAGTACCGCTACGGTTCATTCCGATTGTGTATTCATCGTGAAAATGCTTATCAAAGCGATGGCGATATAGTTGAGCTGCATAGCATTCAACCCCATGTAGAGGCGTTTTCCAAAGTTGAACTTCGTCTGCATGGTTGCTCACTCATCCCGGTCATAAGCTACAGGTAGTAGTTTAATCTTCTCTGTCTCACTACATACATTGGCAAGCTTGTACAACTGAGTGGGGATATACGATTCTCATCCTATGCACTATCGCAGAAACGAAGATTTTCGGAACGCTCATACGTACTAAATAGTTCGTTAACAATGTCTGAGATGTACATACAGAGGAAGTAGGAATTCACCCGACATACCCTCCTTCCACTAATCTTTAAGCAGTTCAGTTCTAAGGAAGACGTAGGCTGCAGATAGGGGTACGAGTAGTTTTGGAATAGTAACCTGTGCTGAGGCTGAAAACCTACAGTGAAAGGGGTTCAAAACTCGATTTTCTGAATAACTAAAAGTCATCGCTATGTACCAGTTAAATACCGGGCTAATTGGTACATAAAAATAGAACGGTATACCAAGGGTTTCAGCACCTCTCTACAAGATAGGTTTGATTGGTACAGATCTAAGGGACGTTTAGCGCAGGTTTCTGTTCCGATGATACTGAACCCCCTATACACGAGCCTACTTGAAACTTGATAGGCAGTCTCCTGAGTGTATTCAGAAGACTGCTTTACATCTGATTTTGTTGAATTCTAGTCTGGTTGCCATCAGACGGCACGATTAAGACTGAATTAGCTTGTGTGCTTTGTCCAAAAGAATTACCGCTTCTGAAGATTCAGGAGCGTTGCCAAGCACAATCTGGAGTAGACGGGAGATTCTTTGCGCCCATCGCGCCCAAAAAGAGCTGACTGGTAGGTTGTGCTGTGCTGCGATTGCGATCAAAGTATTCACTTTCCTATCTGTCGACGTTACTGACTCGGCCAGCGCTGTTGCCCGGTCAAACTGGTGCTGTTTGGCAAACTCAATGGCGGCGCACGACCGCAACCAGCCCGCTCGCTCAGGGTCCGATTCTGATAAAAGATCAATGATAGGCAGAACACCTTCAGGCTGACCAATCTCGCATAGAGCCGACCCGACACTAGACAATTCGCCTATTTGCTCCGCAATCTGCTGTGCCTGCACATACTGCTCAGTTTCTAAGTAGGCCCACATGATAGGTGTTAGCGAGAACTGCTCCAGCCCAATCGATTCAGCCACGCGGGTTGCCTCTTCTACCTGGCCGGCTCTAGCATAAGCCGTCGCGATGTCTGTGTAAGCTGTCTGACTCGTTTGAACATCGTTGATAGAGGCCGCTAGCTCCTTCGCCTGGTCAAACTTGCCTACTTCGGCATAGCCTCGCACAATCGTATTCTGCGCGAATTGGTGCGTAAGATTGGGCGCTATCTGAACCTCATCTGGTTCAAATTGGCGGGTAGAATTCTCAGAATGCTGAGACAGGCTAGCTTCAGCCGCCGCAAAGACTTCGGCTGCTTGAGCACTGCCTAGCTCGCTGTAAAGAACTGCCGCATCGATCCATTCACTGACTTCGTCTAGTGGCACGTCTAACGCCTGAATGTTGGCAACGACCTCATTAATAATAGCCAGTGCCTGTTCCGATTCACCTAGACTGATTAACAGCTTGGCCCTATCTAGCCTTTCATAGTTTTGGAATGTGCTGTCTAATTCGTCAGATGATAGGCGCTGTATAAGATTGCCTTCTTCAACTACAAAATTTGCGGCTTCAAAGTTGTCTTGTTGGATTAGGTGCGTTGCCATTGCCATGAGCAACCTATCTCGATAGTTAGGCTGGTCAAGTGCTTCGGTGTCCTGTTTGGCTTCCTGCTCAGCGCCTAGCTCAGCTGCTAGCTCAATGGCATCTGCCACTATACTATTCGCCTTGCGCTCTTGACCGTCCTCATAAAAATCGTTGGCAATTTTTACTAGAGTGATGGGTGCAAAAAAGCTATTGACTTGTTCTGCGACGTGCGCTGCTAGATCCAGATGACCTGCTTCGGCATACTCTAACGAGCGATTCAATAGGGATTCGCCGGGTGTTGTTCCACTACCTGCACAGTTTTCTAAATCACGCTTGGTTGCCATATCACGGGCCTGAGTGAGAAAGTCTTCTCCTTTCTCTAGCTGCCCTACGGTGCGATAGCCAACGCCAATTTTGAGCCATACATTCGCCTCAAAACAGTCTCCTCCTGCGTAGGTTTCTGCCTGTTCTAGGAGAGAAATTGCCTTTTCGGACTGCTCTGCGATCGCATAGCCAAACGCTAGGTCTGCCAGTTGCCGAGCCTGGCCGCGTTTGACTTGTTCAGTTGGCTGGGCTATTGCAGATAAGCCAGTTCCTATCAAGGTCAGCAACGCTAAACCGCCGCCTGCTGAAAGCCTTCCGATTGAAAACTTTGAAGAGAGTTTTGACATCACAAAATCACAAAAGTATGAGAATCGTTTATTGGCAAGCGTTTGTCTCTAGGCAGCTATAGCAAATGTTCTAGTAGATTAGGACATTTAATCAGAAGCGTTGCTTATCTGCTATGGGCTGTAGTCTTTAGTCTTTCGATAGGTATCTCAAGCAACGTTTAGACTATTGTAGGTGACAAAAACTGAACTTGTCACTTCGCTATTAAGCTAGCAATTACCCTAGAAAGAGTGTGCTGGCAATCGATCATCTTCTTTGAAATTTAACAATCTGTGTTGTTGTCAATTTACGCTATTACTTGGAAGGATGACGCCATTTGAACGGTTCTGAGGATGGCATAAGATAGGCTGCGACCAGGCTATCTTATGCATACAAAGTCAGAGACTATGCATTCTTTAGACGGGAACAGCTAGAAAACTGCGCTCGTAAAATGTACAGCATCTATAAAACGTTGAATGTCCCGACCTACCCGACTCCCCGCTAGTCCAGTAAACTCTACCTTCAAGCAGCATGATCAATGCGTCTAGGAGTAGCCGTCGCTTGGGTAAAAAGTCATTAGCAGGCATCGCGGGCATTGTGGCAGCGGCTACCTTGCTGAGCAAAGCATTTGGATATTTAAGACAGGCATCAATTCTAGCGGCCTTCGGGACGGGGCCAGTCACAGATGCTAATGCCGCTGCCTATGCATTACCTGCGTTCATGCTGGTTCTTTTAGGTGGTGTTAACGGCCCGTTTCACAGCGCCATCATCAGCGCGATCGCCAGAAAAAAGAGAGAGGAGGTCGCGCCGATTGTCGAGACGATTACCACTATCGTTGGTATCGTCTTAGCCGGTGTAACTGTTGCTATCATTCTGTTTGCACCCGCCGTAATCGATCTCTTTGCGCCTGGTTTCGGAGAAACGGATGTCGGCCTGCTGGTGACGCGGCCTATCGCGATCGCCATGCTGCGAGTCATGGCACCAATTGCTGTTTTTGCTGGCTTCATTGGCATCGGGTTCGGCAGTCTCAACGCGGACGATCAGTACTGGCTTCCATCTGTTAGTCCCCTTCTTTCTAGCGTTACGGTTGTTTTGGGACTGCTCATCTTACGATTAGTACTAGGTGAACAGATTAGCGATCCTAGTTACTTCATGACTGGCGGTATAGTCGTTGCCGGAGGAACACTGACAGGCGCTATGCTTCAGTGGCTCGTCCAGGTTCCCGCGCTGGCGAAGTCTGGCCTGGGGCGTCTGCGACTTCGCTTCGATATCCACAACCCCGGTGTTCGTGACGTGCTGAAGGTGCTGGTGCCTGCAACGCTCTCTTCTGGCACACTACAAATTAACGCGCTGACTGACTTGCGCTTTGCGACCTATATTCCTCAAGCACCAGCGGCGCTAGAGAGTGCCAGCCTCTTAGTTCTAGCCCCTTTAGGCATTATCTCTAATGTTGTTCTAGTTCCATTCTTTCCTGTTTTCTCAAGGCTGGCCGAGCCTGCGCTATGGCCAGACCTAAAGCTGCGAATTCGCCAAAGCTTGATGCTAGTAGCGCTCACGATGATGCCTATCAGCGCACTTATCATCACACTCGCGAGACCAATCGTTACCGTCGCCTACAGGTACGGGGCTTTTGACGAAGACTCCGTAGAGATAGTCTCTAGCCTTCTAATTGCTTACGGCATTGGAATGTTCGTCTACCTGGCACGAGACGTGATGGTTCGGGTATTCTACGCGCTTGGGGATGGACAAACACCCTTCAAAATTAGCTTGGTGAATATTGTGATTAACTTCGCCTTAGATTACGTCTTCCTCAAACTGATGGGCGCACCCGGCTTAGTCATCGCTACCGTTGGCGTTAATCTGGTTTCCTTGATAGCAATGACTATTCTACTCGCAAGAAAGATAGGCGGACTGCCACTTATTGAATGGACGGGTGCAATCACTACCGTCTTCGCTGTCAGTATGGTTAGCGGTCTCTCCTGCTGGCTAACGTTAGGTGGCCTCGCCAGCGTATTAGGGTCTGAAGGCTTCGTGACTAACTTAGTTCAGGTGTGTGTTGCTGGCGCTGTCGGTAGCACGACGTTCGTATTGATCGCAGTTGTTCTGAAGATTCCCGAAGCAGAGCTATTGATACAACAGGTACGTCAACGTTTCAGCCGTTAGGTAAAACTGATGAACAATGTAGTGTCAACCTTCTCTTACTTAAAACAGCTAAGAAAGAATTGCCTTATTGGAGAAATTCAGTTTCTAACGAAAGCTGGTTGTTTTACCAGTCTCACAACTTAGTCCTTTCTATACTCCCAGGAAATATGTCTCATTGAATGTCTCAAAATTACTGTCTCAATGCGTCTTAGAGACAGCGATACTCTCAACCTACTAACTGCTTGGTGACAAGCTCTACCGCATAAGTATCGTTCTCCAATGACCTCCGCAAATCAAAACGACTATGAAGCTCAGGTATTTGCTCTGAAAGTACCTTGCTCAGCTCTATAGTCACAGATTCGAGGGTGATCGCTTCCAGCGGTGCGTATGACGATATCAACACAGCTCTAAGGCGATCACTAATTCGGTGTTCTATCTTGAAGTCGGCTACGGTAACCGGCTCAAAAGAACGAAGCCAGTCTTCCATCTGAATTATGTATGAGCGTAGACTCTCTATCAACGACTGCGCGTAGAATAGCTCCCCACGCTTTGCTTTACGGAGGGCTTCATGGGCACAGGCTAGTGCCTTGCTGATTACTCGGCTGACTTCTGTCGTCTCTGGTGTTGGAAACGTTAGTAGCGCAGACCGATTAAGCAGCTCTTGTACCTGTCCAGTACGATCAAAAAGAATATCAGCAGCGAACCGAAGAGACGGCGAAGGCTCTAGTGTTTCTACATTCCAATAGAAAACATCAATCTTAAGGAAGGGGCGAAAGTGCGATACACAGTGTTGCGTTCCGCTACGCCACTCATTGAACAACCAGTTGCCCCAGAGAACAGGGATATCAAACTTCTCACTGACAAGACGTTCCTGTCCAGTGGGTGTAGCGACCACTCTCAGATCAATATCAGAGTAGGCATCGGCCGAACCATTAGGAATAGAACCAGCAACAAAAACACCTACTACATCTTGTTGTTGAGAGAAGTAAGCTGATGCCTGCTGAAGAAGTTGTGTCCTTTCTAAAACTAGCTGCTGCTGTGAGATCATAGTTACTTCTATACCGAATAGGCGCGATACTATGCAATCAAACTACACTTTTCTCTGCTTGCCTAGTTGCGAAGGGCGCAACTAGGCGAAGCGCCTGTGAGCACCTCATAGAATGAGCGCTTACGTTAAAGTCAAAATTCTTGCTTTAACGAATCTCGTCGAATGCAACCTCGATTGCAGCTTCTTTTTGTGGGTCAGCACCTTGAGCATACGCTAAGGGTGCTGCAACTTCGATCGTCGGCTCAATACCAGCGCCCTCTATACGTACATCACCGTCAACCTGGATGTCAGCTATAGCTAGATAAAGAATACTGCCATCATTCATAACGTACAAGTTGCCCTGCACAACTGCACCAGCCGTTTTAGTGCCAACGATAGGGCCGATGCCATGCTTACGAAATCCATAGGCTAAGATTTCCTTGCCACTTCGACTTCCTTCATTTACTAGCATCACGACTGGCTTACTCCAAGCAGAGCTAGCGGTGGAAGGCGGACGGTTGCGAGCCGTACCCGTTATCGCTATGTTTTGAGGTGTATAGAAGTTGAGATAGGAAGCAGAGGCCCCACCCCACCCATCTCTCAAATCGAGAGTGAAGCTATCCACATCTTTCAATTGGCCGTAGAGTAGCTCGTTCTTTAGCTGCTTGTGAAACTTTTCTCCTGCATATGACCAGAGGTGAACATAGCCTACTTTTTGGCCCGCTCGCTCAACAACGTCAACGCTCGCCTTCATCGCGTCCATGAACATTTCTGTTGTATCCAACATCTCTGGAACAACCACAATCTCCTCTTGAACGTTAGGTGATCGCTCAACTAAAATACTGGTTGGCTGGCCTACTTTCTCAAGGAATGACCCGATAGGATGAAACGGTTGCCCATCAACGCTGAGTAGCTTATCTCCTCTCATCAGTCCAGCTCCCTCAGCAGGACTACCGTCTAAGACAGCTTCGACGAAAGTTCCTGTGGCGGTTTGTTTTGTGAAGATACCGATGCCGCTGTACTGCGGCTTTCCGTCTGGTAAGTGGGTTTCTATCTGTGGCTGTAGGTCTGGTAGGAGCGGTAGAAAAATACCGAGTAGTTGATAGTATGCCTTATCCTCTGGCGTGTAGAAGTGCGTATGCGATGTCTGCAACGCAGAGAGCATCCGATTGATGACCTGAGCACGCTCCGTCTCTGACTGTGCCGCATCTGCCAATGGCTTGTACTGTGCTTTGGCAGCAAGCCAGTCAACACCGTTGAAATTAGGATCGTAGAAGTTGTCGTTCACCGTCTGCCAAACCTGTTCAAAGGGACTACTATCAGTTTGGCTAGCACTCGGAGCAGTAGTGACTAACAGCCCACTGAGAAAGAAGGTGACAGTACATAGCAGTAGAACGGAGAATCTACGAATACGAAGCATAGACAAGTCGCTGAGCGCTGGATATTAACTGCTGCCATAATACAACTGCTGTGATGTATGAGCCTGCTACGCTGACGTCTCAAAGACTGTCAGCTCTTGAGTTTAGGCGCAACTTGCCGATAGTAGGTAGAGCGACTACATCCTATCTGCTCACAAATTTTGTTGATCGTCAGTTCGCCTGCTTCAGCCAGTGCGATCGCCACCTTCACCTGGCTTTCGTCCAGCGCCTTCGGTCGGCCACCGTTACGGCCACGCGCACGCGCCGCTTTCAATCCTGCCATTGTTCGCTCTCTGATGAGGTTGCGCTCATACTCAGCCATTGCTCCAATTACAGAGAACACCATCTTTCCTGATGCAGTAGACGTATCGAAGCCATCTTGAATGCTATGAAAGTGTGCGCCGCGCTCCTTCAAGTACTCAACGATGCCTAGCAAATCTCTCAGCGAACGGCCCAGCCGATCCAGCTTCCAGATAACCAGAGTGTCCTTCTTTCTGATGTGTTCAAGCGCTTTATCTAGTCCAGGCCGCTCAGCCTTTGCTCCGCTCACCCCACGATCGCTATAGATCTTCTCGCAGCCTACCTGCTTCAGAGCATCCGTTTGCAGGTCTAAATTCTGGTCAACGGTCGAAACTCTGGCGTATCCTATTTTCACTGTCGCAAAACTCGCAAAGCGCCTCTGTTTTTGGGACTTTGATTATGACACAGCTTTTGGTACGCAAATATAGCTCAAAAAGCGGCTTTTTAGCGGTTTCGCTCAATAGTTCCAAAAACGGTGGTTTTGAGACAGTAGTACAGAATCTGATTATAAACTTACTCTGACGCCAAGGGGGCTGTTACTGATCCGTTATTCGCGTATTGCTTGAGCCACGCAATCGAAGCTTGTTTTACTTTCACTTATTAGTCATCGAAAGCCTCCGAATCCAGAGAAAAGAAGTGTGTAATCACTAACTCAGGTAATATCTCTATCTTTCTTACTAGAGCCTGGCGTTTTTTTAGCGATCCTCTGAAACATCTGAATTACAGTGGATTCAGGGATTGTCAATAAACTTTCACTGTTGAGAGCATGAACGAAAGAATAGGGGGTTTCCAGCCTCTCAATTGCATCAAATGTTAAAATCTGCCAGAGTCCAGTTTCTTATACACTCCGCTGCTTCGCTCTGTAGAACACTTGGCAGTGCTGCTAGTAAATTCGCGTCCCAAATACCATTGACTGTTTCTTACTTAGGGTAGTGTCTAACTCTAACAACTGTGGAACATATTGATAAATTACACTACAGGGTACTGTCGGATAGGCACCTAAAGCTCGATAATTTAACCCCATAGAGAGCAATAGTCACCTATTTAGGTTGCTGAAATGCGGATCACACCTATAGTCTTACGGAATCTGTTCCTAGCTATTCTGAGTTTTACACTCGCTTTAGCACTCGCCCTACGTGCTCAGACTGAGGAACTCGCTAACCCTGTTGACCTTAATACAGCAGAGGTTGCGTCCGTTTTCGTCGCTGACGATGGTGGCCTTGTTTACCTCAAACAGCAGGGAGATATCGTGTACTGGTTTGCAGAACACCCTGGACGCAGTTACGCCCACGTGTTCCGTGGTCGCCGTGACGGCACACACATCCGTGGTCGCTTCATTTCAGTTCCCAAATACACGTCAACCGCTACGGGCAGTGTGACGATGCGCATAGGTACTGGCGGTATGCTTCACCTCGACGGTTCCCAAAATAATCTACCCTTTACGCAGCTCGAACCAAAGAGCATGACAGAGATTAAGGATCGCCTTCCACTACAAACGGATAGCGGATTTCGCGCTCAGTCTAGCAACGATACCGACGGCAGCTATGAAGATGCAAGAGGCCGTCGCTACTACCTGCGTACTGTAGATGACAAAGTTATCTTCTATGTAGAATCTGCTTTTCAAAGTGGCAAACGGCCAGTTGCCTCTTATGTTTACTGGGGTACCCGCGTTACGGCATCTCCCAACTTCGTTACAGGGCCTTTAGTGCCCATGCCTAAGGGACAGCGTCGTGCGGCTGGTAACTTCAGTATGGGCTTCAACAATACACCTGCGATCTCGGGTCGGAGCGATTTTCAGCATCTTGAGAGTGTCTTAGCCCTGCCACTCGGACAGAACATACCAGTTCGCCTAATTGGTGAAAACACCGCAACTACTCGCATGGTCAGTAAACGGGAGAATACGCTGACCGTCGAGGGAGACATTGCCGTAGCAGAGCTGCCGACCAATCCCCAGGCTCTAGCCAATGTTTCCTATGCACTTGCAGTCGCAGATGGAGGGCGACTCTGGCCAAATGGTGAGGTGCCTTACGAGCTTGAACTCAACTCACTCGTGGTTGGGCTAGATGACAGTGAGATTGAACTTCGAGACCGCCGTGGAACGGTTCGTACGCTGGCGGATGCGAAAATACTGACCCGACGGCGTCTTCAGAGTGCTATTGACTATGTAAACACTCAGACTCCCTTTAGGTGGCGGCCACGCCGAGCAGGCGACAATAACTATGTCAAATTTCAGGGATTTGAAGCACCCTGCGAATATCTAGACGACGAGAAAGAGCAACCCATTACCTGTGGCACCTCATGGGTAGGTATGAAGGGCGGACAGCAGCTCATCAGCTTCACAATTCCAAGTGCTAACGCACCGAACCTTTTAGGTAAGGGAACCTTTGTTCATGAGATGGGCCATGCGATGGGCCTTGGTCATGAGCAGAATCGCATCGACCGAGACAATCATGTGCGTGTCAATTGGAATGCCATATATCCGCACGCTAAAGGAAATTTTGAGAAGCGCACACAGCACCACATTGAGCTGGGTGCTTACGATATCGAATCTATCATGCACTATGGTTCGCGCAGCTTCAGTCGCAATGGCCAACCCACTCTCGTACCCATCGTCGAGGGACAGCGGATAGGACCGCTCTCAGACGAATTTTCCGATGGCGATCTTGCTGCCCTGAATGCCATGCTCCCAACTGTGGAAGAGGTTGATGCTCAGTCTCGTCGTGGTCACGGCGGTGGCATTGCACTAACCAATCTCGACAACGACGCTCAGCCCGAAATAGTCCTGATGACTTATGACGATGCTGAAGGAGAGAATGAGTTCAAACTCCGCATTTGCGAATTCAGTAGCTTTTACAGTCGTGCAACCTGCGAGTCCTCAATCAAGCTTGGTGGTCTCGGGCACCGCGGTGAAGGTGCGGGTATTGCCTTTGGTAACCTGGATGGATTTCAGGGTGATGACATGCTAGTTGCTGCCTACGACACAGGTAATCAGGTGAAGTACCGTATCTGCCTTAACTTTGCTGAGGAACGACTTGGCAGATGCTTTTCCGGTAGAACAGCAATCGGGGGACAATCGCTCGGCAACAGTATTGACGGTTTAGGTGTTGCGATCGGGGATATCGTTCCTGGTGACGAAGATGAAGTGATAATTGGTATTTACGATGATCCTGAAGGACAGAACGCTATTAAGTACATTGTCGGTCGCAACATGACTAACTTGGGCGATTTTACTTGGGGCGGACCGTTTCAGGAAGACGGACTCAGCCATCGTGCTGACGGATTTGGCGTTGCTCTATTTAACACCGATAGCAATCCTCGACCTGAGCTGATGTTTGGCATCCTAGACGACGCACAAGGGTCTGACTTGTTTAAGACGGTGACGCTTCACAACATCACGACAAACGGCGTATCAAGCGGTAGTCGGCTAGATCAAAGATTCCACGCTCATTCAAGTAGCTCAGATGGTGCGGGAATTGCTGCCTGGGATTTCAATGCTGATGGTGGCCCGGACCTTGTCTTGATGTCGGTTGACGATCCGGATAATGATGACAGTCGAAACAACCGTTACAAACTAAGAGTTGTTTTTTCAGGCGCGCAGTAGCCAACTAACAGCTCCCATATGTAATTTGAACATTGAAGAGGGAAACATCTGTCAGTTTCTCCTGTGTGTTTCAAAATATCTAAGACTCTTTGAGAATCGTGTCTTGAGACATCAAATGAGACGTACTTTTTGATCATTCTTAACAGGGATGATTTTTGATACCAATGGTATTCAAAATCTCGTATTAAATCTCAACTGAAAGATTCAATAGTTGCATTTGCCTTCAATAGCATTTTGTCAGGTAGTACCAAGATTTGCGTTAACTTAAGCGTCATCTCTCCGAGATTGAAGGTGCGAAAGTCCAGCAGGTCTTGTATGGTATCAATCAGTAATCGAGTTAACGCTGGCATGTCGGTGTTTTCATTGAGATATCGCACATCCTTTAGAGCAATACCGTATCCACCATCTATCAACTCCGGCTCAGCAGAAAACTCAACATGGTGAGTTTCTACTTTTTCCATCACCATGACATCAGCTGATACGGCAATTCGTCCTTTCTCTGGGATAGTGAAAGTAATATTGCTAAAGTCGGTGGTGACCTGATCGCCAGAAGCAAGCGTTACCTTTGTGCCTCTCATCTTGTTCTTTACAAACTAGCCATTAAAAGCCGATTGAACATCAGTTGTCTTAAGTGCGATTTCTGTTGTTGCCGAGGCGGCTTCATCAAGGGCAACTTCACCTATCATCAGCTTCATAATACTAACGTCAACAGCACTTGTTTCTAGGACCAGAGACTCGGTTCGCAGGTCGTTTTTGACAACCAACCCCTGGCCTTTAACAACGAGACTTTCAATTTCTCCTTGAGTCAGACTAAGCGTGTCAGTCCGTATTTCTACATCAAGCGCATCAAAGGTATCTAGCTGAGAGGAAATTACGGTTTTAACAAGGTCACTGACGGCCTCTTCACCAATGTCTAAACCCTGTACGCTCATACACCTACCCTGAGTGATTACGATCAGAGCTTACGAACATACTCAGTCCCGCGCAGACTACCGCAAGACAGATCAGTAAATTTATGCAGTACATGTGGTGATGTACTTCTACCTCATTCGCAGAAAGCGAAGGTTTACTGCCTCTGTCTCAGCTGCTATCAAGAGATGTCAAACTTACAGTCGTTCTCTTCTGACAGCAGACAGCGGTTTACCGAACAGCCCACAAAGCAAGTTACATCAGCTTAGTGGGACAAACATCGCGCGTACCTCAGCAGTAACAGAGTCGTTGAAACTCAGCATAGCCAAAGGTTTTCACCACCTAAACAAGGTTCACAAAGAGGCGGAAGAGATGCCTAAACCCAACATAGATAAAGCTTGATAGCAGAAAAGTCGAAAAGTTAACCGTACACAAGAAACCCTAAACCCTACCACATAAGATATCTTTCCTGTGAAGAAAAACTAATTTTCTTAATATTAAGTTACACTGTAGTTCATAAATCACAGAGGAGTCTTCTGACCTCTGGTGGTTCCAGTCGTGCTGGCAGCGCAGCGCCACTGTCTGCCTTTGCTCAGATGTATAAGTTTCCTTGTTCTTAAATCCCTCGTCTCTGACTTCACTCGTTTCCGCTCACACGTATTAGTCAGAGAGCTAACTAGAGGAAGTTTTTAATACTGGCCTAGTTGCATGGGCTTCATTGCTCATGTAGCTAGGCGCTTATTAGATGTAGTGCGTTGTTGTTGTTCTGTACCTGTCATTCCTTCCGTTTATAACCGCTAAACAAAGTCCATGAATAAGCCCCGCGTTCTCTCTTTGATAGGCGAGAGTAGATATTCACTACTGTTAGCAGACTACCTAAAGCCCTTTGAGCTCACTGCCTTCTCGCTCAAAGACATCGATGTCACCGAAATCAAAGACGAATTTGACTTCGCTATCCTTGATTTAGAAACGTTGGTTCTCTACCGTCAAAAGATAGCGGACTGGCGTGACCACCTTCCGCCTGAACGACTTCCTCTCTTAGTAGTAGCGTCTGCGAATGCCACTAGCTCTCTAGCAACTAGTACGATTGAGTGCATTGATGCGTTGGTTGTTGAGCCGATTAACGCAACCGAGCTAAGCATCAGCATCGCAGCTTTACTTAGGATAAGACAGCTCTTCTATAAGCTTCAGCAGAAACAGCGTGATTTGACGGCGGCAAAACAGCTTAAGTCTCGGTTCATCTCAGCAATTGCCCACGAGTTTCACAATCCTCTACACGTCATCTCTGCGGTTGTTCAACTGCTACTACGGAAGGGTGAGACATTCTCTGTAGAAAAAAGGCAAGACAGTCTACGGCGTGTGCAAGTAGCGGTGGTTAGACTGACTCATATGATGAATGAGCTGTTAGCTTTCAACCGTAATGCTTCTACACAAGCAACATTCCAGCCCAAAGTTGTTGATCTAAAGGCTTTCTGTCAGACAGTCTTAGAAGACGCAACGTTAGTCAATGAAGGCATTGAGCAGATCACGTTTCAGGTGGACGGTGATCTAGAAGAGGTCTGTATAGATACAGAACTGGTGAGAACTATCTTGAAGAATTTGCTCTCCAATGCGGTGAAGTACTCACCGGCAGGTAGCCCTATCAGCTTACGGATACAGCGGCACGAAAGGCAGGTCACGATAGAAGTTACTGATTCAGGTCGGGGAATTCCAAAGGAAGATCAGTCCACCTTATTTGAAGCGTTCTTTCGCGCTCGCAACGTTGACACTGTCAAGGGGACAGGACTAGGGCTTAGTATCGTCAAACAGTGTGTAGACCTACATCAAGGAACTATTGATGTTCGTAGTCAGCTCGACCAAGGTACGACGTTTACGGTTGTTCTACCTTTAGAGGTGCGCTCAGCAGTAGATCATCCTAATTCGTTCACAAACCCCACAAAGATAGTCAGTAGAATCAAGACCTCTTCCGAACAAAAGTCGCAGCCAACCAGCTCGCGGAACATCGTGAACGATTGAGTTATCTTGGCTCGTTGACTTCCATCTGTTTCACGAACCAAGTGTAACTAACTTGACCTTTCGATTTTGCGCATAGCCTTAATAGCTCACTAAGGTCGGGCAGGACACTTGGCAGTTGACAATCATATTCAAGGTATTCAGACTCTAATGCTAGCCAGCGAGCGACTAAATCAAGTTGCTCAGCATTCAGGACCTCTACGACATCGAGCAAAGCTATGTGCGCCGGATGAGGGGCAGTCTTATGAGAGAGTTGACTATTCACTTTTATTATTAAATTTTGTTAACGATATAAACATACTTGCATATTCATATGTTTTTAGCCTTTGTCGAATAGCACAGAGGCAACCGCTGTTTTTGTAGTGTGACTGTGCTACTTCCCAAATACATACTCATCGTTCAGGGCAATATTTGAGGGTGTCTTTGATGATTAATACAGCTGGCTGTCTTGAGACAAGGACATAGCTGCTCGCACTTTGTACACAAGTTAGTACATAAAGAGATATTGCTATGCTTTACAATCAGAAACAATTTAGCTGACATCTCCCTAGAGACATAGACCGACTGAGGGCGCTTGCGTCATTTGGGCAGATACAAACTATCGAACGAAACCACAGATAGCTTTGAACCATGCGCCTACACACAGAAGAATCTATGCTTCCTCAGTGCTACGACTACGCCGCTCTCGCTCAGCAGCGAGAAAGAGAAGCCTTGCTGACACTTGATCCAAGTCGAAGATATTCTCTTCAGATCGCTGCACGATATGCCCGTAGGCGAGTGGCCGGAGCTACGCACCAGCTTTTATTTCCAAAGGTTGAATCGCGAAATTAATATGGCAATCGTGGATTGCGCTCTTCAGTTTTAGGGGTTGAAAGACGCTTTTGGCATTTGGATGGTATCCACTTCGACATCGATAACACTACAAAACTCTGGCTCTAAATGAAGGGAACTAGGGTACGCTCCCGACTCATGCAAATCCGACCATAGAATGAAAGCGTTGCGCCATCTGAACTACAGATGTCAAGAAGTAGACAAATCTAAAACTGATTTCCAAATCCAAATAAAAGCTTAAGGACTTATGTTATCTTTATTAAGAAATGTAAATAGACTGCTTCCTTACGAGCACTGCTGTTCTCTGAAGCGCTCTTTGTCTTTTCAATCCGATAAAAACCGCTAGCTTGCTAGCCCTTAAATATCCCTCTAAAGCTATCTGAATGATGTTCCGTACTGATTTGTACGCAACATCACTCAGGTACCTTTATGACTGTCTTTAAGAAGCCTGAATTTCCTTTTCCTATGACTGTTCTAGATGCCTTGTGCCACTTTCTTGCAGGGCAGTTCCCGTTTTGGGGATGTTGCAAGATACGGTTCTTTCCCGAAGAGGAAACCCTTTACATACATTGTCAGATTCAGCAGAGTAGAGCGTTCGTGATTAAGGATCGTTTTCGGCTAGCAGCGCTGGACATCGGCCTTGAACGTTTAGTCGTGACGCACCCTAGCCATCCTGACTTGACGATTTCGATGGCCGGCTGCACTCCGTTCCCTTCAGCGCAGCTCCCTCATCATGTAGAAGATCAGCCGTTTCGTTATCGGCCCTCGGAGCAGGCTCAAGGCAATGATTAACTTGCCAGAGGCCTCTCTAAATAGATCTCATACCAAATCCGCGTAGTTGACCCCCGAAATAACGAGCGCTGAGATTATGGCCACCAGTCATAGTTGGTCAGTGCTCTAATTTCATCGGTCATCGATAGCAGCGTGACGCAGCGTTCGCAGAGAATATCTTCCAACTCATCAATTGTGTTGAAGCTTCTGTTGACAAGCGGTTCGTCAGCGATTCGCCATAGCCGCTCGGCGGGTTGCAACTCAGGAGAGTAAGGTGGCAACAGTTCTAGATGAATGCCTTCTGGTAAGACGACTTGGTCGCTTCGGTGCCAGCCAGCCCCATCGACCACCAACAGAATCTGCTTGTCCGTGCCCGCACCTACCTGTCGTGCAAACACCTCAAGTGATTGGTTGAACCACTCAGCGTTTACTCTGGGTAAAATCAACCATTCTGTCTTGCCCGTTGACGGCTCGACAAAACCATAGAGATACGTCCATTCGTAGCGATAGTTGACCGCTGCGACAGGGCGTTCACCAACCCGTGCCCACACCTTTCTAAGGATAGGTTTGAGCCCTAAACGAGGCTCGTCAAACGACCATACCTCGACGGTTGCATTTGGGAACTGTTGCGCTAGTTCGGTTTTACGTTCTGGCAAGTTTTTTTGAATGCCGATTGAGCTACTTTGTCTGCTTCATCATGACGTGGCCGAGGTGACTGAGAAGAGTAGCCTAACAGCTTGAGATATTCCCAACCTCGCTGTGGCCATACATGCTCGCGCCCAGTCATCGCAGCGATGATTTGCGCCACTTTTGGGCCACTCCAAACGCCACCGTCAGCTGGGGGGCCTGAAGTCGTTCGTCTAGTGCTTCACACTGCTCTATCGTCAGCACCCCTTGCATCGAATTAGGACGACTATCTTTTCGCCGATTCCTTAAACCCTCTGCACCTGCTGCGTTGTAGTTGCTTACTATCTCGCGAGCATAGTGGTAGTTGTCAGCGATCACTTCGGCGGCTGCCGTCAGCGTTTTGCCCTCACTCACCAACCAGATAAGCTGCCAGCGCCTAGCTTCAACGGGGTCAAAGCTCGCCCGATAGCGAGCTTTCAGTTCGTCAACTGAATAGTGAGATTTAATCTGAAGTTTTCTACCCATACCTTCAGATTATTATATTTAAGGGGTGATTAGTTCGGATTTGGTATAACTCGCGTTGACGAGTGTTTTCCAGGGTTTGTGCCATTTCTAGCTCGCGACGAGAAACGCCTCCCTGGCTTTCTAGCTGGGCAGTGCGATCACGATCTCTTTTGGCTTACTCCCACTGCGCTTCGGTCCTAGCTACCTCAGCCACGTCGGCCCGCTGCTCTGCCCGCGCCGATTGCAGTCTAGCCTGCGCCTGAACCAGCTCTTGCGACTTGGGTCTTTGGGTCTCTACGCCATTGATTATGAGGAAATAGCTGTGAGCAAAAAGTATCGGCCCAGCAAAACAATCCTTGGGCTGATTAAAACAGAGAGATTGATACCGTGCTGGCGAAACTAGAAGCTCACGAAACTGGACAGAACTAAGCTTAGCCGCCTTCTAAGACAAGTTCTGTAACTGTCTTAGCGGTGCCTGATAGGTCCTTAGAAACTGCGTAATCGTTTTGAGTGCCTGACTAATGCCTGTTTTTGCCGTAGAAGAAAGTTCCTTTGCAAACCCAAAATCTTCTGTTGGCACTTTCAGTAGCCAGCTTTGAGGGCAGGCGTTGTACAACTGCTGAGTCAGCTTTAGCAAGGTATGGGGACTACACGAATTCGCTTCAATCTGCATCGCTTCTGAGCGTGGATTTCTCGCAATAATAGGGGAAATCTGTACGGTGCAGGCGCGATTACCCTGGTTGAAAGACTTAGCGCAAGGTTCAACAAAGATAACATAGTCAGCCTTGGCTAACGCTATAAAAAGGGCTGGCGTTAGCCGGGCGTTAGCCGATTGATTGCGACTGCCTTGACTGACTCTAACTGCCAGTCCGATATAGCCTTCGCTACCATCGGGCCAACAGCAGCGTCCCCCTGCAATTCATTGCCACGACAAACAATTAGAAACTGATCTTGGCATTGACTCGGCTGCCGTCGGGGAATCGGCTGAGCAACCCGTCGCGAGAACTCTTTAGGAATATCTCGAAGAGTTTCTTTAGGAATTTCTCTGGAAACTTCTCTGGAAACTTCTCTGGGAGTTGCTGTGGGAATCGTAGTGGTATAAGTCATGGCCAATTTACGATAGTTGCTTTTCTAGAGCATAAGCAGTGAATATGAAGATACCGTGAGGCAGAGGGGCCGATCAGACAGCAGTTAGGCCCAACCTCACAAATCAGCTCACAAATCAGAAAGCCCTCTGCATAGCATTGAACTCTCTTTCCTTTGCAAAGACTCCTCCCCAGATGCAATCGAGGAGGAGATTTTAGCGTAGCTATCAAAAAAAGTAGTCGATAAAAAGTAGTCGATAGGCTGCTCTTAGATTCGACGACTAGAGCGCGACAGCCGGCTCTCGTGAAGCTTGTTCAAGCACTTGGATTCTCACACAGGTTAGATGGGCTTAGTAGCTACCACCAAAGGTGTAGCCGACCCCCAAGCTGAAGTCAACTTCGTCGCCATCGGCAAACGGAAGATAGTTGACAGCGCCGTTAGCAACCCAGCGGTTGGCGAATCGGTAGTCTACTCCACCTGTAATCGCAAAGTCGATTGTGCTGTCGTCGCCCAGATCGCCACCGAGGCCTGCCCCTACGAAGGGATAGACCCTGCCACCGCCATCTACAGCATTGAGGTCGTAGGTGATGGGCAAGAGATAAGACACATCTTCACTATCGTCAAAGTCAAAGTCGGTAGCAACCGATGGCCTAATAGAGAAATTGTCACCGAGGGTAATCTTGCTATTGATGACAAAACCGTCATCGCCACCCCCGAGCCCTACATAGCTGTAGTCGGGAAGCTGCTGTGCAAAGGCGCTCAGCGGCAGTGCTGCTAGTGCGGCAGTTGCTAGGCAGACGCCCGAAAAACGAGCAGAAGCTAGAGAAGTAGTACGTTTCATGATGTAACCTCCTAACGCAGTACGAACAAGGAGCACAGGTCGAAATTCTTTTGTTTGAGTCTCTTTGTTTGAGTCTCTTTGTTTAAGATTGATTCGAGCGAGTGGTTCTCTCCTTATCGCTTGTCTTTATTGTAGTTTCTTAGCTCAGACCGATTGCGATATCACAGGCCATTTCACCAGCTATCCCCCTCACAAATTTCTCATGCTTTTTCGATAGGCTAACAATAGAGCATGACAAGAAATTTCCCCTTAAAGAATATAGATAAAAAGAAACAGATAAAAAGAAACAAAGTTGAGAAAGTGTGCCAAAACTGACGGCTTCTCCAAACGACGAGTTGAGAAATTGAACCCTCATGACTTCCCCAAACTTCTTCTCTATAAATAGAGAAGAAGCAGATATACGGATACCTAGTCCGCTGCTATGACCCTCTTTGAGAGACCGTTCTTATGGTACAGACTCCCAAATCTCCCCCAACTTCAGTCAGCACCGAAACGACCTTTATTCTCAAATTCGAGCAGGTTGGCATTCAAGATGTTCCTTCTGTCGGTGGAAAGAACGCCTCCTTGGGAGAGATGATTCAGCAGCTTAGTCCGCAAGGTGTGCGCGTACCTACAGGCTTTGCCACCACTGCGGCTGCGTACAACTCTTTCATTCGATCGGGGGGACTGGTGCAAAAGATGCGATCGCACCTAGATTCGCTAGATACCGAAAACATTCAGGCCCTGCGAGCGGCTGGCCAGGCGGTCAGAGACCTGATTCTAGAAACGCCTTTTCCCAAAGACCTAGAAACCGCGATCGCCAAAGCCTATCTAGAGCTGTGCGAGCAGACCCAAAATTCGACGCTCGACGTGGCCGTGCGCTCTAGCGCCACCGCAGAAGATTTGCCCGACGCTAGCTTTGCGGGGCAGCAAGAAACCTACCTCAACGTCCACGGTGTCAAGGGTGTCTTAGCCGCCTGTCACAAGTGCTTTGCCTCGCTGTTTACCGACCGGGCGATCTCATATCGCACGCTGCAAGGATTTGACCATTTCTCGATTGCGCTCTCTGTGGGCGTGCAGCAAATGGTGCGCTCTGATCTGGCCACCGCTGGCGTGATGTTTTCAATTGATACGGAGACTGGCTTTGAGCATGCAGCTCTGATTGCGGCGGCCTATGGACTGGGCGAAAACGTGGTTCAAGGCACGGTGACGCCGGACGAATATCTGGTGTTTAAGCCGACGCTGCAGCAAGGATACCGGCCCATTTTGAAAAAACAGCTAGGCAGTAAAGCCGTCAAGATGGTCTATGACAGCGGCGGCAACAAGCTGACGAAAAACGTGGCGGTAGAAGCGGGCGATCGCAATCAGTTTGCCCTCACTGATGACGAGATTCTGACGCTGGCGAGATGGGCCTGCATCATCGAAGACCACTACTCAACTGTGCGTGGACTGCCGACGCCGATGGACATGGAGTGGGCTAAAGATGGCCTAATTGGCGAGCTGTTTATTGTGCAGGCGCGGCCCGAAACCGTGCAGTCGCAAAAGTCTAGCTCAGTGCTGCGTAGATATCGCCTTCAGAGTGAAGATAATGCGGCAGCAGAGGCATTATCTTCGCCGCTCATCACAGGGCAGGCCGTCGGCGAAATGATTGGCCAGGGCGCTGCTCGGGTGATTCAATCTGCCGCTAATATTGCTGACTTTCAGCCGGGAGAAGTGCTGGTCACTCCGCGCACCGACCCGGACTGGGAGCCGATCATGAAGCGAGCGAGCGCCATTGTGACCGATCAGGGGGGCCGGACGTGTCACGCGGCTATCATCGCCCGAGAGATGGGCATTCCTGCGATTGTAGGCTGTGGTGATGCCACGCGTCGGATCGAGCCTGGAGTGCCTGTGACGGTCACCTGCGCGGAAGGTGAAGTCGGTAAGGTCTACGACGGCCTGATTCCTTTTAAGGTGGAAGAAGCCGCCATCGACAATCTGCCGTCTACGCGCACCCAAATCATGATGAATGTCGGCAACCCAGAAGAGGCGTTCCGACTAGCGGCGATTCCCTGCGATGGCGTAGGGCTAGCGCGGCTAGAGTTTATCATCGCTAATCATATCAAGGTTCACCCACTAGCGCTGCTGCAGTTTGACCAGCTGACTAGCGAGCAAGATAAAAGAGCGATCGCCCAACTCACCGCCTTATACGAGCGCAAATCCGACTACTTTGTTGAGCGTCTAACCCACGGTATTGCCACCATTGCCGCCGCCTTCTATCCCAAGCCTGTCGTGATTCGGCTCTCGGACTTCAAGAGCAACGAATACGCCAATCTACTAGGCGGAAAAGACTTTGAGCCGATTGAAGAGAATCCGATGCTGGGCTGGCGCGGCGCATCCCGCTATACCGATCCGCGCTATCGCGATGCCTTTGCCCTTGAATGCTTGGCACTAAAGCAAGTGCGGGGCCAGATGGGTCTGACCAACGTAATTCCGATGGTGCCATTTTGCCGCACCCCTGAAGAAGGCCAAGCAGTGTTGAACGAAATGGCCAGCCACGGCCTGGTGCGCGGCCAAGACGGTCTGCAGGTTTATGTGATGTGCGAGATTCCTAATAATGTCATTTTGGTCGAAGAATTTGCCGAAGTCTTTGATGGATTTTCGATCGGTTCTAACGACCTGACGCAGCTGACGCTCGGACTCGATCGAGACTCGGCGTTGGTTGCCCACCTGTTCGATGAGCGCAGCGCTGGGGTGAAGAAAATCGTCAGCATGGCCATTGACGGCGTCAGGCGGTCACACCGCAAGATTGGCCTATGCGGTCAAGCGCCTAGCGACTATCCAGAGTTCGCTCAGTTTTTGGTCGAAGAAGGCATTGATTCGATTAGTCTCAATCCCGACTCGGTAATCAAAACAACATTGGCGATCGCCGCGATAGAGCAAGGCACATCAACCTTTACGCAGCCTTTCTATCTCTAGATATTTTCTGTTCAGTTTGTTTCGCCTAGCGTTCGGCTTTTTACCATTCACTTCTTGCAGTCAGGAGAATTATCCCTATGTTAAACAAGATTTTGGTCGCCATTGATGAATCGGCTGCTAGCCAGCGAGCGCTAGCCTCGGCGATAGAATTTGCCTCAGCGCTAAAGGCGGAGCTGGTGCTAGTACATGCCCTAGACGTCTTCGCCCCCTCTAGCCCAGAACGGCCCTCTCTCTCTTTTAACAGCTATTCGATGGCATTAGAAAAAGCGGTTCAAGAAACCTATCAGAGTGAATGGAACCAGTTTGTCAATCACTACGACGCGCTGCTAAAGCAAAAAAAAGAAAAGGCAAAAGCAGTAGGCATAAAAGCTAGCTACGAACAGCCCTACGGTCGGCCTGGTCCTGCCATTTGTGAAGTGGCAAGAAGCCATAAGGTCGATTTGATTATGATTGGTAGCCGTAATCACACTTACCTAAAAGAGCTAGTGCTAGGCAGCGTTAGCAACTACATCATTCATCATGCGCCCTGTTCAGTAACGGTAATCCATTCCGTGCCCCCTCAGGAGACCTCCCTAGCAAAACGCGCAGAGCTAGCCTCTATTGGCCAAGCTTAGGAATAGCAAGCCGCCCATACATTCGCGCATCTATCGAATCACTAAGCGAATTACTGAGCCAGTTATTTCTCCTTTTCAGAACAACTCCAACTCACAGCGAGGAAAGACTATGTATAAGACAATTCTGGTCGCCTTAGACACCGACGAAGACTGTTCATCTGTCTTTGACCAAGCGCTCGATTTGGCAAAGTCAACTAACGCGACACTAGATCTATTGGGCGTTCTGACACCCGCCAACGACGATACAATTCCGCTAACTGCCTACTATCCTGATTTCGGTGGCTATCCACTCACTGTCGACGCTGAAACCTGGGAGAGCTGTCGGAAGCGCTATAAGGCCTACAAGGAAAATGGGAAAGCGGTGCTGATGCGCTTTGCCGAACAGGCTGCAGCAGTGGGCGTACAGACGAAAGTCACTCAAGCAGAAGACACCCCTGGGCGAGCCATTTGTGATCGCGCCAAAGCCAAAGCCATTGATCTGATCGTCGTCGGCAGCCATGGACGCAAGGGTCTAAGCGAGATATTCATGGGCAGCGTCAGCAACTACGTCATGCACCGCGCCCCCTGCTCTGTGCTAGTCGTGCATACACCACCCAATAATCAAAAGCAAAACACAACTGCTGAAGTCGCTGAGTCGGTAGCTTAAGAACAACAAGCCTCACGAAAGATCTCGCAGAGAGAATGTAAAGGATGAGAGTGCTAAGTTCTCATCCTTTGTTCTAAGTCAAAAACTCGTTAAAGAACGTTAACTCCACGCTAATACCAGCTGGATCTCTTACAAACAGCTGAGTTTGTCCAGTATCCAAAACAGTCGCAACTCTATAAGGGATTTCCGCCTCCTGTAGTCTGGCGATCGCATCCCTCAACCCCACACAGCTTAGCGAAACATGACTCAAAAATCCCTTTTGCTCTCCCGCTTCTGTCAAGTGAGCACGAGCGCTCAGATGCAAAATAGGAGAGCGCCCCGCATACAGCCAGTATCCCTCATGGTCTAACCGGGCTCTTGGGCCCACCGTCAGGCCAACAATCTCAACATAAAAGCGCTTTACCTGCTCTATCAACGCTGGCGAAGCAGAAATATTAATGTGATTCCAACCCAGCACACGTAGCGAAGGCCGTTCTGCGGTTTCTGGCCGTGCGATCACATGTGCAGTTTCAATACTCGTCCTACCCATAATGTCTCCTACTTTCAAGGAGCGCAACTAGGCAAACCAGCTAGGAAAACCGCTTTGCTTGCTAATCAGTCTAACTGCCTTGCCTCTCCTTAGTTGCCCTTACTTTGCTAATTTGTCCCTAGCTTACGCTCAAAACATGAGTAACTTATGAGCAGTGCGCTATAGACAGAAATTTGAAACAATGTAGATGGAATAGATAGCAGCGAAACCTTATGGAAACTTACCCGCCGGAAGCCAATCTAGCCCACCGATTTTGGAGCCTGGCTCATACTAATGGTAATTGTAGCAGTCCGCATTAGTTCACCACGAGTCACCTGTAGCATTCGCCAGCTTGCTGTACAGGTTTTCAATAGGTAAAACGCTTGCCACTACGGGACACTGAATATTCTTAGGAGACAGCCAACGTTCGGATGAATCCGACGCTAACCGTATGGAAGCTGTAAGCTTACTCATACTTCAACGTTTCCTGCCAGCAGTGCTCTAGCTTCTTTCGACTAATCTCCATCTCACAGTCTTTTTTTAGACATCTTTCTAGATACCTGAGTTGATAATAGGGCAAACCGTCAGTAGATCTGTCAGCAGGCTGGTCAGTAGGCTTGTTGGGAGATTCTGAAGAGCTACTCACCATTAAACGCTTAAAATAATTTAACAGCCAGGAGAAGAAGGAGAGGTCTTTGTCTTGTTTGTTCATGGCCAGCGGCCTCCTCAGTATACGTATGAACTTCTGTAATATAGGGAAATCGAACAAAAGCGAACAGATACTAAATGCGGCAATCAACGCGTAATTAGCCTGACAAATAGGCAGGCTAATTACAGCTTATTTTCGACAACCTAACAGATTAAAGCGTAGGCTAATAGTTTGAGAATCTTATGAAGGTAAAGCCAAAGTGAAAACAGTTCAACAAAACTCAGCCCCGCTTAAAAGAAAAGAAAGGAGAGTACTTATCGACACGCATCCATTTCGGAGTATGGCCGTTGTCTGGTGCATTCGCCTGACGGCTAGCCACTAAGCCCACAGTACGGAACAGTTTTATTGATTGCTCTTTTATTGACCGATTTTTATCTTTTGTTCTCTATGTAGCGAACTAGGTAGCCCAATCCATGTTGCTACATCAGGGCCAGATATTCTCCTCTAAAGTATTGCAAAGTACTAATCACCGGATTAGGCGCAGCCTGACCTAATCCGCACAGGCTGGTATGTTTCACCATATCGCAAAGCTGTTCTAGCTGGGTCAAATCAGCGCTATTTGCCTGCCCTTGTGTGAACTTGCACAGTAGCTGATAGAGCTGCACCGTACCCGCCCGGCAGGGAATGCACTTGCCGCAAGACTCCTCCATGCAGAACTCCATAAAATAGCGAGCCACATCGACCATGCTGGTCTGATCGTCCATTACAATCAACCCACCCGAACCCATAATCGACCCTAGCTGCTTGAGCGATTCGTAATCGACAGAAGTTTCAAAAGCCGAGGCTGGAATGCAGCCGCCCGAGGGACCGCCCGTTTGCACTGCCTTGACACTGCGACCCGCCGCTGCTCCCCCGCCAATGTCGTCAACAATTGCTTGCAAAGAGATCCCCATCGGCACTTCAATCAGCCCGGCATTTTGAACTTTTCCGGTGAGCGAAAAGACTTTGGTGCCCTTGCTTTTCCCAGTGCCAATACCCGCAAACCAGTCCGCTCCATTCCGAATGATGGGCGCAATGTTAGCGTAGGTTTCCACATTGTTGATTAAAGTCGGGCGGCCCCACAGCCCCGACTCGGCTGGATAGGGCGGACGCTGTTCTGGAATGCCGCGTCTGCCTTCGATAGAGGCCATGAGCGCGGTTTCTTCTCCGCAGACGAAGGCGCCTGCCCCAATCCGCAGATCAATTCGAAAATCGAGCGGAGAATCAAAGATTTGGCTGCCAAGCAATCCGTGCTTTCGGGCCTGTTGGATTGCCGTTTGCAAGTGGTTAATCGCCAGCGGATACTCACCTCGCACGTAGATATAGCCTTGGGTAGCGCCGACTGCGTAGGCCGCGATCGCCATGCCTTCTAACACCCGATGCGGATCGCTCTCTAACACGCTACGATCCATGTAGGCACCTGGATCGCCCTCGTCGGCATTGCACACCACATACTTTTGACCCGGCGGCATTTTTGCCACTGTCTCCCACTTCAGCCCGGTAGGATAGCCCGCCCCACCCCGCCCTCTCAGTCCGCTCTGGGCGATCGCTTTAGTCACTTCATCAGGCGAATACTCTCGCAGCACCCGGTACAGCGCCGCATAGCCTTGAAGGGCGACGTAGTCTTCTATTTTTTCAGGATCGACCTTGCCACTGTTCTCTAGAACGATGTGCTGCTGCTGCGTGAAAAAAGGGTGCTGGTCGGGCTGAAAGTCGGAGGGGCGAATGCGTGGTTCAGATAGATCATCAGACCAGCTGCTATCAGTAGCCATCTGGACGAGCTGTGTGGCTTGCTCAGGTGTGACCTGCTCGTACAGCCTGCCGTCTGGATCAATTTGCACTAAAGGGCCTTTGCTGCACAGTCCCAGACAGCCGACGCCCTTCACCTTCACTTGCTCGGCTAAGTGATGGTCAGCAACCGCTGTTTGCAGCGCTGTTTTGACCGCTAAGCCATTAGCTGACAAGCATCCACCCACCGTGCAGCAGCGGATGCGACAGGGCGTTTTGGGCTGGGCTAATGTCTGTTGTAAATTACTCAAATTCATGGGCAGATTCATGAGCTGGTTTGTCCTGTAAGCTGGCGTCTATTCGCTGAATAATAGTCTCAGTCGTTTGATGGCCCGCGATCGCATCATCTACCACCACTACTGGCGCAATTCCACAGGCCCCTAAACAGCGAGCTGTCGAAAGCGACATCTCTCCATCTGCCGTTGTCTGTCCGGGCTGGATGCCCAAACGCTGTTCTAACTTAGCCAGTAGCTGCGCTGCCCCCTTGACATAGCAGGCCGTACCCAGGCAGACCGTACAGCTATGATGGCCGCTCGGGGCCAAGGAGAAAAAGTGATAAAAGGTGGCAACGCCGTACACTTGGCTGAGCGGCAACTGCAGAGACTTTGCGACTTCGGCCAACAGCGTCGGACTAAGATAGTCAAACAGCTCCTGCGCCTTGTGCAAAACTTCGATGAGCGCATCTGAGCGATACTGATGGCGCTTCATCGTCGCTGCCAACAGCTGCCATCGTTTGTCTTCTAAATCTCCCTCTACCGAATGGCCCTGTACAGGTGTCGATTCAGTCGATGTGGGTTGTGTGGATGCTGGGGAGGTGGGCATGCGACATCGCCTAGTTAGTCTGGCCTAGATAGCCTGATTTGTCCGAGATAAACGGTAGTACGAAGAGTTGAAGATCTTGTGAGGGATGTAATCGTTCTGTTTTTCTTTTGATCGGCTTGCTTGCAGCTCTGTACCTTCACAAGTTCGCCAAGTTGTTGCTTTACGCTCTCGTATGAGAGGGGAGCAATATACAGTCTCAAGGCGAAATACCTTATTAGGAGATTCTCAACAATGAAAGTATCGGATATTATGACAACCGACGTGGTCACCATTCGTAGTTCGGCAACGGTCGCAAAAGCCGCTACCCTAATGCGCCAAAAGGGCGTTCATGCACTGGTAGTAGAGCGCACAGATGAATTGGATGCTTATGGCATTGTTGCCATTGGCGACATTGTGGGTCAGGTGATTGCCTTTGGCCGTGATCCCAATCAGATACGGGTGTACGAGATTATGTCTAAGCCCTGCGTTGTGCTCAATCCGAGTCTAAGAGTCGAGTATGCGGCGCGTTTGCTCACGCAATCTAACCTTCACAGTGCGCCAGTCATTCAGTCTGAGCTACTGGGCATTTTGTCCGTTTCTGATATTTTAGAGCGCGGTAGCTCGATAGAAAATCCACGCGAGCTGTTGCTAGTCGGCGAGATCGAGGCACTCTCTGAGGCGGCAGAGCTGGTGTGCGAAGATAAAGGGCCAAATTCTACCGCTTGCGCCCAAGCTTGGGCACGAGTCGATGCGCTACAGGCAGAGCTAGCCCATCAGCATTCTGTATCGCTCGATCATGTGGCCTCTGAGCTATTTTACGAAGACTATCCAGAAGCCTTTGTGGACAGAGAGTACGATGCCTGGTGCAGTGGCTAAAACTCTTCACAAGTCTCTCAACATTGATGACTATTCTGTAGATAAAGACAGAAAGCAGTAGAGGAGCGCTATGACCACACAGCTCAGACCAAGAGTTTATACCCTTGATATGCTTCGTGATGAGGCTCGTGCCTTAGTCGATCGACATATCGTTGATCGGCAGCAGCCGATTCACGCACTTTGCCGATTTTTGCCCGACGAAGGCTGGAAGTGCATTGAAGTCGCACTAGAAGAAGACGAGTTTTTGCTGCGCGATCGCATTATCGATCTGCTTGCAAAAGAGACTTGGGAAGAAGATTAACGTAACGTTCTTTCAGCTCCGTTCAATCGACTAGTCAATCTGCGGAGTATAGCTATTTCTATGTATCTCTCAATGCTAATTACGCAGGGCATTGTTCCTATTTGTTTGTTGCTTTGGCAGGGGTTGGGTCGATCGCACAGTCGGCTAGGATGGCTGCTCAAAACGCTGTTGGTGGCTGCTTACTTAGCTGCAGTTTCTCTGGTTGGGATGTGGCCTGTTTTACTCAGCTGGTGGATGCCTTATCTGTACTGGACGATTTGGTTTTTGCTAGCCGCGCTGACCTACAGTCGTCACAAAAATCTGGTTCTCTGGCCCAAGCGTACTTTCTGGGGAATCTTGAAAGTCTTTATCTGTGGTGGACTCGTGGGTTTTCTCACTGTTTACTCGCTACAGGCTGCCAAAGGCTACGCCCTCCCTGATGAACAGCCCGTTTCGCTAGCATTTCCGCTGCGCGGTGGCGACTACTCTGTCTTTAATGGCGGTAGTCAGGCGTTGCTCAATAGCCACGTTCTAACGTTAAACAACCCAGAATCTCGCAGCTATCGTGGCCAGGGCTACGGTATAGATATTGTCAAACTCAATCGGTTTGGCAGTAGGGCGGCGGGCCTAGTTCCCAAGGATATAGAAAAGTACGAAATTTTTGGTGAAACCGTGTATGCCCCCTGCTCGGGTACGGTGATTTCTTTGCGACGCGATCGCCCCAATATGATTCCACCTCAGCCCGATAGAACCTACATCCCCGGCAACCATGTACTGCTGCGATGCCGCGAAGCAGATGTACTGCTGGCCCATTTCTCTCCGGGCAGCATCACGCTGAACGCAGGCGATTCGGTCACAACCGGTCAGCCGCTGGGCACTGTCGGCAACTCAGGCAACAGCAATGAACCTCATCTACACATTCATGCTCAGCGACCTGGCAGTGAGACCGATCCGTTGAATGCCGATCCGCTGCCAGTGTTGTTTGATAGCGCACTAGGAGGAAACTCAAACCAGCGCTATCTAGTGCGAAATGCTCGCATCTCAAAACAATCAAAGTTCATTAGAAGCCTGTACGGCCAACATATCGAGACAACTCTATCTCCGAGGATCTTCAGCTAATGGCGTCATCGCCTAACCATTACCGCTCAGCCACCTATACTGTGGATCCAGAAGGCGCCGCAGTTGGCACCGTTACCGCCATTCGCGGCAGCGTCGTCGATGTTCGTTTTCCCCATCGTGTGCCTCGTCTATACAACCTGCTACAGGCAAAAGGCAATATTGCCATCGAAGTCTTAAGCCATCTGAGCGAACAAACCGTGCGAGGTATCGCCCTGACGCCTGTTCAAGGGCTAGCTCGGGGCGCATCTGTGACTGATACCGGAAATTCCTTGCAGGTGCCTGTCGGGGCTAAGTTGCTAGGGCGCGTGTTCAACGTTTTTGGCGATCCTATTGATGGGCAAGCTGCCGTTGCTGGGCCTCGGCGATCGCTCCACGCATCTCCCGTGCCCTTGAGCCAGCGGGCTACCCAAACCGATATTCTAGAAACCGGCATCAAAGCCATTGATTTGCTCGCACCGATTGAGCGCGGCGGCAAAGCTGGCCTTTTTGGCGGGGCGGGCGTCGGCAAAACAATTCTCATTACTGAGATGATCCATAACGTGGTGCGTCAGTATCGAGGCGTGAGTTTGTTCTGTGGAATTGGAGAGCGATCGCGTGAAGGCGAAGAGCTATACCGCGAGATGAAGTCAGCGGGCGTATTAGACAACACCGTGATGGTCTTTGGTCAAATGAACGAGCCGCCCGGTGCCCGCTTTCGCGTGGGTCACGCTGCCCTGACGATGGCCGAATACTTTCGCGATGAAATGCATCGTGACGTGTTGTTGATGATCGATAATGTCTTTCGGTTTATCCAGGCGGGATCGGAAGTGTCGGGGCTAATAGGCCAGCTACCTTCGCGGGTAGGCTATCAGCCGACATTAGCAACCGATTTGGCCGCTTTAGAAGAGAGAATTTGTAGTACTCAGTCGGCAGCGATTACCTCAGTTCAGGCCGTGTATGTCCCTGCCGACGATCTTACCGATCCCGCGGCGGTACATACCTTTTCTCACCTATCCGCGTCCATTGTGCTCTCTCGTAAACGCATGAGTGAGGGCCTTTACCCAGCCGTTGATCCGCTTCAGTCAGGCTCCAAACTGTTAACGCCTTCAGTCGTAGGCCAACGCCATTACAAAATTGCCCAAGCTGTCCGCATCACCCTCGCCGACTACGAAGAACTCAAAGACATCATCGCCATGCTAGGACTAGAAGAATTAGCCGAACAAGAACGCGCCACCGTCTACCGGGCCCGGCGACTAGAGCGCTTCTTAACCCAGCCTTTTTTCACGACGGAATCTTTTACCAATTTGCCAGGCCAGTGGGTATCGCTGAGTGAAACTCTCAAGGGGTGCGAGCGGATTTTGGCAGATGAGTTTTCTGAGCTGCCCGAAAGAGAGCTGTACATGATCGGCCCTATTGGAGATGTAAAAGGTCGGCAACAGGCTCAAGCCGCCGCACAGAGAAAAACCCAAAGAGATAAAGAAAAAGAGAAACCAAAAAAGTAGGTGCCGCTATGAGCCAGCTGACTGCCATGAACTTACAAATTACCTTGCCTCACCATCTACTTTTAGAAAAAAGGATCAAGAGGCTATTGGCTGAGGGTGTACATGGCTCATTTGGGCTACGACCTAATCACCTTGACTGCCTATCTATCTTGCAGCCAGGCATCTTCGTATACGAGGCTTTAGATGGTGTAGAACATTACCTTGGTGTGGGGTCAGGAATGCTGGTAAAGCAAGGCAGCCGGGTATTTGTTTCGGCCTCGAACGCAGTTCCGGGCGATGATTTAGCGCAGTTACAACAGGCGGTAGCAAAGCAGTTTAACCAGCTAGATGAGCAGGCTCGGCTAGTGGAATCAGCCCTAGCCCGACTGGAATCAGGATTAGCTCGCCACTTTAGCATTTTGGTAGAAGGAACCTAAAGAGATGAAGCCAGAGCACCCTCACCGTCAGCGACAGAAAGAAGATTTTCTCAAGAAGATTTCAAGAAAATCACAGCGCAAGCTAAAAGCGCAGCGCAGTCGCAGCCAAGCGTGGATAGGCATGAGAATGTTTGGCCTGGTCGGCTGGGCTGTCAGCATCCCTACACTCATAGGCATTGCTCTGGGCGTATGGATCGATCGCCAAGTTCAAAGTCAGTATTCCTGGACGCTGATGCTATTGATCGTGGGTATCGCACTAGGGTGCTTTAACGGTTGGTATTGGATAGAAAAAGAGAGTAAAGGAGATTGAATTTAGGCTATTGGAGAATCACGGACAGGGGGAAGGAGACGGATAGATGGGAGGTCTAGATGATCAGTGTGATCGTGCTGTGGTTAGTCGGCTTAGGGCTAGGCGGTCTCTATTTTGGTGGACTGTGGATGACCCTGCGTCGACTGCCTCGGTGGCATCACCCTTTTCTAGCCATGGGGCTCAGCTTGCTGTGTCGGCTGGTTGTACTACTCGGAATGGGTGGCCTGTTTTTACGGTATCCAATCGCCTCTCCTTTTCAGACTGTGCTGACTATCAGCTTCGGGGTATGGCTCAGTCGAATGATGCTAATCTCTGCGGCGCTGTCAATCTCAAAGAGATCAGTATCGAAGGGATTAGTCTTAAAGAGTGACGAAGTCAAGAAAGTGTTGGATGCATAGGTGTATATAAGAAAAGCTATCGTGACTTGGAGAGTGCGCTACAGACTTAGGGTCAGCGGTTGACTCCGCCACCTATGAGCAATTTTTGATAGTAATTAGAACAATACAATAATTCACTGACACTATCGGTGACAACGTTAGTGTCTTGCTTACGAAAACATCATAGATCAACCCGTGCTAGTTTTGGCCTAGCCAGCAGCATGATCCTCGTCACAACAAAGTTGAAGATATGCTCATAGTCTGCTACAACCTTTCCGTAGACAGGAATGTAGCTCATATACTTCAGCCTATCTTCTCAACTATTGCGCGATCGCTTTTTCCCTTTCTTACGTTTCATCAAATTTTATTGGAATGTTCACACAACTCCTCCCCATCATTCGGTATGTTGGACTTATCAGGGAAGCGATACCGATGGCTGAAGGAGCACTATTGCTTTTGGTTTTCTCTTTTCATCTTTTATACATATGGAAGCTGGCACTGATAGATGCGCGGTAGAGACTCCTTCTTCTCTTACCGTCGGCAGACTATCAGTTTCAACAATCTATTCTTCGTACTGATACAACAGATGTGCTCGTTGTTACTAAGTGCTGATCTCTGCGATCGCCAACGAGATTACCAACATCAATATGTTCATTCTTACTTTTACTTGAGAGACCTATGCTGATGCCGGCTCTTGCTTATATACTTCCGCAGCCCAGACTAGAACTGAGCTGTTCTAGACAGTTCACCGCATGTCGTGATGGTACTACCGCAGGGACGGCGATCATAGACGATAGTCCTCCTTAGTGATGTGATTAGGCAGGTGCTACGGGTAGTGGGCGACTGACCCGCGATAGATGAAAGATTAAAAAACGGCTTGCGTCAACAGGCCGCTGTAGTTGTAAACAAAAGGATGATAGCAAAATGACTCTTTCAGTACGGTTTAATTTAGTCTCCCTCGATGGCAGCAACGGCTTCGTGCTCAATGGCATCGATGAATTTGACAGCTTTGGGAGTTCGGTGAGTAGCGCAGGCGATGTGAATGGCGATGGTCTTGATGACCTTATCATTGGCACCCCTGACGGCGACCCCAACGGCAGTTCTTCGGGCGAGAGCTATGTAGTGTTTGGCTCAGACGTGGGCTTTGATGACGCTTTTGAGCTTTCTAGCTTGGATGGCAGCAACGGCTTCGTACTTACTGGTATCAATGAAGGTGACCGCTCAGGCTTTTCGGTGAGCGGCGCAGGCGATGTGAATGGTGATGGCATCGATGATCTCATCATTGGTGCAGCTAATGCTAACGAGAGCTATGTGGTGTTTGGTTCTGATGTAGGCTTTGGCCCTACCCTCGAGCTTTCTAGTTTAGATGGCAGCAACGGCTTCGTACTTACTGGCATTAATGAGTTCGACAGTTCCGGACGTTCGGTGAGCGGTGCGGGTGATGTCAACGGCGATGGCTTCGATGACCTTGTCATCGGCGCACCTGGCTCTGACCCTAACGGTAGTGGCTCAGGCGAAAGCTATGTAGTGTTTGGTTCTGATATGAGCGTTGATCCTACTTTCAACTTGTCTAACTTAGACGGTAGCAACGGCTTTGCGCTCAATGGCATCAATACATTTGACAGCTCTGGACGTTCGGTGAGCGGTGCGGGTGACGTCAACGGCGATGGCTTCGATGACCTTATCATCGGCGCACCTGGATCTGACCCTAACGGTAGCGGTTCAGGCGAGAGCTATGTGGTGTTTGGTTCTGATGTAGGCTTTGGCGCTACCCTCGAGCTTTCGAGCTTGGATGGTAGCAACGGTTTCGTGATTAGTGGTATTGATGCAGGTGATGTCTCTGGTTATTCAGTAAGCGGCGCGGGTGATCTCAACGGCGATGGCTTCGATGACCTTATCATCGGCGCACCTGGGGAACGTTTTAGGGGGGATACTTCCGGCCAGAGCTATGTAGTGTTTGGCACCGATGCAGGCTTTAGCGCTACCCTCAACTCCTCTATGTTGGATGGTAGTAACGGCTTCGTAATTAATGATATCGATGTAGGCGATCGCCTCGGTGATTCGGTGAGTAGCGCGGGCGATATCAACAGCGATGGCTTCGATGACCTCATCATCGGCGCGCGCCGAGCCGACCCCAACGGTGACGTCTCCGGTGAGAGCTATCTAGTGTTTGGTTCTGATGTAGGCTTCGGTGCTACCCTCGAGCTTTCTATGTTAGATGAAAGTAGTGGCCTTATTTTTGAGGGCATTGATGCATTTGATAACTCCGGTAGCTCGGTGAGCGGCGCGGGCGATGTCAATGGTGATGGCATTGATGACTTAATTATTGGTGCATCCAACAAGAGCTATGTGGTGTTTGGCGCTGCTGATATTAAGCCACCCACACGTACGCTCTTCGGCACTAATGGCAACGATACGCTTGTCGGGGGCAGGAAAGGAGATATCTTCTTCGGCTTAGCGGGTAACGACTTTCTCTTCGGCGGTATCAACAACGACGTGCTAGCTGGAGGCCGGGGGAACGACATTCTCGATGGTGGTCGGGATAAAGACTCGCTTGACGGCGGTGATGGCAACGACATTCTCTTCGGCGGTGACGGCAAAGACACTCTGACCGGGGGTAGAGGTAACGATACGCTCAACGGCGGTCGGGGCGACGATACGCTTGACGGCGGTCGGGGTCAAGATGCTCTCTTCGGCGGTAATGGTAACGACATCCTGATTGGGGGAGCAGATAACGATACGCTTGACGGCGGTGATGGTAACGATACGCTCAAAGGCGGTCGGGGCAACGATACGCTTGACGGCCGTATAGGCCAAGACGCTCTCTTCGGCAGTAATGGTAACGACATCCTCTTTGGTAGGGGTGGTAACGATACGCTAGATGGTGGGAATGGCAACGATACGCTAGACGGCGGTGATAGCAATGACCTTCTGAATGGTGGCAAAGGCAGCGATACGCTAGACGGCGGTAACGGCAACGATACGCTGGACGGTGGCCGGGGCCAAGACGCTCTCTTCGGCGGTAGTGGTGACGACGTCCTGGTTGGGGGAGCAGACAGCGATACGCTAGATGGTGGGAATGGCAACGATACGCTAGACGGCGGTGATGGCAACGATACACTGGACGGTGGTCGAGGCAGAAATGCTCTCTTCGGCGGTGATGGTAACGACACCCTCTTTGGCGGGGTTGACAACGATACGTTAAACGGCGGTGATGGCAACGATACGTTAGACGGCGGTCGGGGCAGCGACATCCTCACGGGCGGTAACGGTAGAGACGTGCTTCTAGGCGGCGATGGCGACGACACCCTCATCGGTGAGGGCAACAACGATACGCTTACCGGCGGTAACGGTAGAGACACGTTTGTCTTATCAGTTGGTGACGGCGTTGATACCATCACCGACTTTGACACGAAAGACTTGATTGGCCTAGCCGGCGGACTAGGTATTGGCGACCTCTCCTTTGTCGGCAACGACATTATTGCTACTGATACCAACGAAGTGCTAGCGACCCTTACTGGCATTGATACGAATAGTTTGAACAACAGTCAGTTCGTACTGGTCTGAGCACCTTTAGCCTAGGCTCAGGCCCACTCGAATATCTTGAATATGGAAAAACGGCCTGCGTCAATAGGCCGCTGTAGTTGTAAACAAAAGGATGATAGCAAAATGGCTTTTCCAGCACAGTTTGATTTAAGCTCTCTCTATGGTGGTAACGGCTTTGTACTCAACGGGATCGATGGAGGCGATCGCTCTGGTCTTTCAGTGAGTGATGCCGGTGACATCAATGGTGATGGCTTCGATGACCTGATTATTAGTGCACCCAATGCTGACCCTGATAGTCGTTCCTCGGGCGAGAGCTATGTCGTGTTTGGTACCAATGCCGGCTTTGGTGCTGCTATAGATCTATCAGGTTTAAATGGTAGTAACGGTTTTGTACTCAATGGCGTTGACGAATTTGACTCTTCCGGTCGTTCGGTAAGCAGCGCGGGTGACGTCAACGGCGATGGTTTTGATGATCTAATTATTGGTGCGCCTTACGCCGATCCTAGCGGCGATGGTTCAGGTGAGAGCTATGTCGTGTTTGGTACCGACGTGGGCTTTGATGCTGTTCTAGATCTATCAGATCTAGACGGTAGTAACGGTTTTGTGCTCAGCGGCATTGATGCAGGTGACCATTCCGGTCGATCGGTAAGCAGCGCGGGCGACGTCAACGGCGATGGTTTTGATGATCTAATTATTGGTGCGCCTTACGCCGATCCTAACGGCGATGATTCAGGTGAGAGTTATGTCGTGTTTGGTACCGACGTGGGTTTTGATGCTGTCTTTGAGCTCTCTAGCTTGGATGGGAGCAATGGCTTTGTACTCAAAGGCATTGGTGGATTCTACTACTCTTCTGGATATTCGGTGAGCAACGCTGGAGATGTCAACGGCGATGGCTTCGATGATGTGATTATTGGCTCATATAACAATAACGGTGACACTTATGTCGTGTTTGGTACGGACGTGGGCTTTGATGCTGCCTTCGAGCTCTCTAGCTTGGATGGGAGCAACGGCTTCGGGTTTATTGGCAACGACTTTGACTTTTCTGGTCGTTCGGCAAGTGGTGCAGGCGACATTAACGGTGACGGCTTCGACGATGTAATTATCAACGCTCCTACCGCCATATATGGTGCCTCTTATAACGTTTCCTACGCTGGCACTAACTACGTTGTATTTGGCAGCGATTCAGGCTTTAGTCCGCTCCTCAGACCCAATAGCTTAGATGGTAGCAACGGTTTTATCATCGAAGGTACCAAGGTCTACAGCGAATCTGGATTTTCGGTAAGCGGAGCAGGTGATTTCAATGGCGATGGCTTCGATGACCTGATTATTGGGGCGCCCTATACCAGTACCGGTGCTTATGTTGTCGAGAAAGGCGACGAGCCAGGCGAGAGCTATGTAGTGTTTGGTACTGATGCAGGCTTTGGCGCTGTCTTCGAACTCTCTAGCATAGATGGCAGCAACGGCTTTGTACTCACAGGTATTGATACAGACGATAGCTCCGGATTTTCGGTAAGCGGAGCAGGCGATATCAACGGTGATGGCTTCGATGACCTAATTGTCGGTGCGCCTTACGCCGATCCTAACGGCTCTGGGTCAGGCGAAAGCTATGTGGTGTTTGGCGCTGCTGATATTGACTCAAACACATCTACGCGCTTCGGTACTAACGGCAACGATACGCTCATCGGTGGGAAAAACAAAGACATCTTGTTCGGCCTAGCAGGGAACGACTTTCTCGATGGCAGCAACGGCGACGATACGCTCGATGGCGGTCGAGGGAGAGACACTCTCTTCGGTGGCAATGGTAACGACACCCTCATCGGTAGGGCGGATAACGATACGCTTGATGGTGGCAAAGGCAACGATACACTTGATGGTGGCAAAGGCAACGATACACTTGATGGTGGCCGGGGTAGAGATGTTCTCTTTGGTGGCAATGGTAACGACACCCTCATCGGTAGGGCGGATAACGATACGCTTGATGGTGGCAAAGGCAACGATTTGCTAGACGGGGGGCGGGGTAACGACTTGCTTACAGGTGGTAGCGGTAGAGACTTCCTGCTCGGCAACGACGGTGACGACACCATCGTCGGTGGGGGCAACAACGATACGCTTACGGGCGGTAACGGTAGAGATACGTTCGTCCTATCGCTGGGTAACGGTATTGACACCATCACGGACTTTGACACCAAAGACCTGATTGGCCTAACGGGCGGACTCAGTCTCGGCGCACTCTCCTTTATTGGCAGTGACATCTTGATCTCCGATACCAGCGAGGTGCTAGCCACCCTTACTGGTATCGATACGACCAGCTTGAACAGTAGCCGGTTTGTGCCGGTCTAAGAATGTGGTGTTGAGGTTGATCGCACGACTCTATTTATCAGGCGACAGCTATCTTAAGTTGTCGCCTGATAAAGCAATGCCGCCGCTGTACCATCACCCTATAGATAACTAGGAGAAAGCATGGCAAATCCAGAAACCGCTACAACTGCTTTCATGCACCCTTGGACAGCACACTACGCAAAGCTCATTGCGATCGCACTCATCTATAGCGCAATGGTTCACCTGGGCAATATTGCCGGACTTACAGGAACACCCTAGCTATCAACCCCTATGGCACTAGATAAATATCACACGCTTGATTCTCAATGTCGTAGCAGCAACCAGTCTGTGGCGAGGGTTTTCCTTATCTATGTGGTTGTATTTAACGATGTTGTTATATTTCATTTTGTGTCGTATATCTAGTTCTGTTGCAAGAAGCTATTGAAGGATGAAAGGCTCCACTGTTCATTCTTGGTTGTGTAGCAACTCCGAAAATTTGGTT
The DNA here is from genome assembly GCF_000155595.1 of Synechococcus sp. PCC 7335. NCBI lineage: Bacteria > Bacillati > Cyanobacteriota > Cyanophyceae > Synechococcales > Synechococcaceae > Synechococcus > Synechococcus sp. PCC 7335. Next base: position 183,072 of record NZ_DS989905.1, read on the forward strand.
ACGGAGATCTGTCTCATGACATATTCTTTATCAGTATCTTGAATTTACTCCTCCCGAACTATATTCATCACCTGATAGCCTTTGATAGTCCACCGATCTGTACTGTATTAAATGAGCCCAACCCTAGGTCGGACTTGACACGACGCTTTATGACTCTATGGTCTTACTCTACCGTAATTATTCAGATACTTGCTCTGCCGAGTTTCTGTTGTTTCAGGCAGAGCTTCATCAGTTTTCAGGTGTGATCGCGCGGTCGCTGACTTGGCGGTTCGCAAGTGGATAGGCTGCTAAACCTCTTTCATAATTCAGTATGGATTTAACGACCTGATAGTGTTTGGTTGAACTTATGATTATGGTCTATCTTATTCAAACATGAAGAACAATCAGGCTTGATTTCCTCATATGATCCTCAGCCTTTTTGCCTACTTTTGAATTGTAAGCAAGACCAGAGCGCTAAGCAAAGATGCTTATGAGTCTCTCAATCAGCCTTTACACGGCCGAATCTACTGCGCCGACCAAGACAACAGAGTCCTGCTGAGCGCAGGCTAGGCTATTCCTATAAGGACAGAACCTTGATGCTTGCTGGCTCTCAAAGGATGTTGAAGAGTGTATAAGCCGCTGCATCATACTTTTAATCTCATTGGTTGCATTTTCGACAGCATATAGCGTCGTGTGTTGTTCTTTATCTATACATAGCTCCTTCTTGGAAATGTAACTGAGATGTGCATCAGAATACGACTCTATGCTGACTGCAGCCGCATGACTGTAAATACAACGGAACTTTTGAAATTTTAGGAGAACAGAAATGGATAATATCTTTACACTTCCTTCAGCCAAAAGTCTGTCCCATGATGAGCCGTCTCAAACAGAGTCTTCTGACGACGCCTGCGGCTGCGAAGTAGTAGACGGACAGACAGTGAATACAACTTGGCTAGATGGCGACGGTCCTAATGCCTTAGAAAATCTAGAGCAGCGCGGACTACTAGAAGAACCTGCTGCCTCGCGAATCAAATTACCTGAATACGACGGTTCAGGCGTATTCGACATTTACGTGGAAGCAGGTCTTCTATCAGGTATTGAAGAGGCTGTAGATACCTATGTAGATGATCTAGAAGGTGAAGGCTATCAGATTAGTGTTCAAGAATTCTCAGGAGATGCTGAAGCTCTGAAAACGAGGTTACAGTCCAGCTGGCAAGAGAAGGGACTGGAGGGAACGCTGTTTATAGGGGATCTACCCCACGTTGAGTTCACCAGCGAAGACAACTTTAATGCCTCTGGCAGGCAAGTTACCTATCCACATGATTTGTACTTTATGGATCTTGATGGTGACTACGATCTCAACGATGTTGGACTTGATGGTCACACAGGCGAAGTCAGTCCCGAAATCTACGTTTCTCGCCTAACCACAGGCAACCTGTCGGGAATAACAGGACAGACTGAGACTGATCTGATCAACGACTACTTTGCTAGAAACCACGCCTATAGAACTGGGGAACTCACATTTAGAAATCGTGGCATCGTCTTTGCCGATGACGATTGGAGTCATTGGGGAGCTGATAGAATGCAGGCTCTCTATGAAGAAGTCTTAGTCCTGAACAATGCTAGTGAGACGACTAAGGACAATTATCTCAATACTCTCGGTTTGAATTATGAGTCTATTTTAGAAGCTATCCACAGCTCTCCGACTAGTCATTCGCTGAAGGTGAACGATAGATGGGAGCGAATTAGTAGTCAAGAGATTGTTGAGACTAATCCTAGAGTCGGATTCTACAACTTATTCAACTGTTCCTCTGCTGACTTCACGGTTCCAAATAATTTAATCGGTGCCTATGTTTATGGCGGTGAATTTGGGTTGAATGCCATTGGCAGTACCAAAACGGGAAGCATGCTTAATTTCTTTGATTTCTATCAACCTCAGGGAGAGAATGATAGTGTTGGCCAAGCCTTTTTGCAATGGTTTGATCAATATGCGGCAAGTACCGACAACCCCAGCCAGGACTGGCGTTTGGATTGGTTTAATGGCATGACCATGCAGGGTGACCCCACTTTGAAGCCAGCTTCGATGGGAGATGCTCCTGGTGAACTTATAGGAACAAAGTGGAATGACCTCAATGGCGATGGCATCCGCCAAGCGGAAGAACCGGGTCTCGCGGGTTGGGTCATTTATCTTGACCAAAACCAAAACAGCCAGCTCGATGAAAATGAGGCTTCAACTGTCACTGACTCTGACGGAAACTATCGGTTCTCAGCGCTGCTGCCTGGTACCTATACAGTGACAGAGCAACCACAGCCTGATTGGAGTCAAACCAAGCCCATTGGGTTCGACTATGATTGGTCGGATAGCGATTCAACAGAATTGCCCTTTGACTGGGTAGAGATTTCAGAGGTGGGAACTGCGCTCACGTTAGGAGACGATGAGGGTATTCAAATTGATTTGCCGTTTGAGTTTCCCTTCTACGGCGAGACGCAAAAAACCGTTAAAATTTCGTCTAATGGCTATCTCAGCTTTGGCGAGGATGCGTTTCAATTCGACAATGAGTCGATTCCTCAACCTACCCAGCCTAACCAGATAATCGCGCCCTTCTGGGATGATTTAAACCCCACCCAGGGTGGCAACGTTTACTATCACTACGATGCGGACAATGATTGTTTCATTGTTCAATACGACGAAGTTCCTCACTACTCTGACGAAGGCGCTTATACGTTCCAAGCTATCCTTAATGCCGATGGCACTATTCTTTATCAGTACGACACTCTTACTGGTATTTTAGACAGCGCTACTGTTGGCATAGAAAATAAGGATGGAACAGATGGCGTACAGATTGCGTTTGATCAAAGCTATCTTCATGACGATCTGGCGATCGCCCTGAATCCAGTCCCCAATAGTCCCCAGCCCTATACAGTTTCAGTAGTCTCAGGTGAGACCATTACCGACCTCGACTTCGGCAACCAGCAACGAGCCCTTAATATCATCAATGGCACCAGTGGCGACGACACGCTCTTCGGTGGCAAGCGCGACGACATCCTATTCGGCCTAGCAGGCAACGACTTTCTCGATGGCGGTAACGGCGACGATACGCTAGACGGAGGCCGGGGTAACGACACCCTATTCGGCGGTAACGGTAACGACATCCTCATCGGGGGGGCAGACAACGATACGCTCGATGGCGGTAAGGGCAACGATACGCTAGACGGGGGTCGGGGGAATGACCTGCTCACGGGCGGTCGGGGTAGCGACTCGCTGCTCGGGAGTGATGGCAACGACACGCTCTTTGGTGGTGGGGACAACGATACGCTAGACGGCGGTAAAGGTAACGATACGCTCAATGGTGACAAAGGTAACGATACGCTAGACGGCGGTCGGGGTAGCGACGCTCTCTTTGGCAATGATGGTAACGACATACTCAGTGGCGGGGCAGACAACGATACGCTCGACGGCGGTAAGGGTAACGATACGCTCGACGGCGGCCGAGGGAATGACCTGCTCAACGGTGGTCGGGGCTTAGATGTGCTCTTTGGCAATGATGGCAATGACATCCTCAGCGGCGGGGCGGACAACGACACGCTCAATGGCGGCAATGGTAACGATACGCTGAACGGTGGTAAGGGTAACGATACGCTCGATGGCGGCAAAGGTAGAGACCTCCTGCTCGGCAACGATGGCAACGACACCCTCATCGGTGGGGGCAACAACGATACGCTTACCGGCGGTAACGGTAGAGATACGTTTGTCCTATCGCTGGGTGACGGCTTCGATACCATCACCGACTTTGATACTAAAGACCTCATTGGTCTAGCAGGCGGGCTCAGTCTCGGCGCACTTTCCTTTGTCGGTAATGACATTTTCGTAACTGATACTAGCGAAATGCTAGCTACCCTGACTGGCATCGACACTTCTAGCTTGAACAGCAGTCAGTTCGTGCTGGTGTAGTCTCTTTGGCTTAGATACAGGCCTGCTCGGATACACAGACGAAAGATACGGATAAGAAAAACGGTCTGCGTTAACAGGCCGCTGTAGTTGTAAACGAAAGGATGATAGCAAAATGGATTTTCCAGCACAGGTAGAAGCAGATCGCGAACACGAGCAAGGGTAGATAGCCATGAATTACCAAAGCGAAAACGTCGTAATGTAAGACGCTGACGAAAAAACTGAGGCGACTAGCTAGAGCCGATGCTCTTTTGGGCGTGCTAGGAAATGTCTCGTAGGAGTATGTTTTTGACGTCGATTTTAGTTGGCTCTGTTGTGATGATGATTTACACCATTTTGTTCAGCTATGCGGCCGCTGGCAGAAATTATCCCAAACATATGGATTCAAGACCTGTTTCGGTCGCTGTTATATTTGTACTTTTAAGACGAGAACCAGTTTACTAATATTTTTTCGGTAACATAGACTACAGAAATCGAAAAATATTTGGTTACGACTATGAATGCTGCTGCCGTTAAGTCTGCTCTGCTGCCTGAGTCTCCAAGCGACCATGCGCTCTTTAAGCCGGAAAGCGGCCTATGGGTAACTTTGCGCAATGCCCCTAGCGACTATAGCCACCACGAAGCCCTGCTGCTCTGCGAAACGTTTTCTGGAGAGTGGGTGTCTTGGGTGCCCGGATTTGGAGAAATTACGCTCAGCCGAGGCCAGTTTCATCAAGGTGAGCAGGTTTAACTGATTCAGGCATGATTCAAAGTCTCAACGACAGTTGTTTCTTAGAAGCAGTCTTTGTTGTCGTGGAAAGCTTCGACGACTGCTCGGCATTGAGTAAATGATTTGTCATAAGCTGAGTTCAGTCAAAGATCTCATTCATAGAGCCAAGCATTCGATCTTAATCAAAATGCTTGGCTCAGCTTTTACAGGCGATCGCGCTCTAACACTTCAATGCGATCGTCGTTGCTATTGGTGCATTGCTCACTCTATGCGGCCAGCTAGCGTTCAATAGCAACTGGTTCAGGATAGGTCTGCGAATTTTGTAGGCGGCCTACTCAGGTCTAATGTGTGGTTGTTATAAAACGGCTCATACTGCTAACCGAGTAGCTGACTAGCCCCACAAGATCGTCATATTCGAGCTGTACGGTGAGTAGAGTGTAGGGTTTGTGAGCAGAAATCTGTAATGACTCAGCTGTTGCCTCCTTCCAATTTCGTACAAGATGCTGGATTAGTGGTGCCGAATAGCAAGCCAGCACACAAGCCATTCAGCAACAGGATGAAAAAGCTGCGGGTGCTAATACCAGTGGGGCTGTTACTAGTTGTCGCAGGGCTAGGGGTGCGCTATCGATTTAATCGGCCCGATGACAGCACAATTTCGCTGAGCGGGCGAATTGAGAGCTATGAGAGTGACTTGGGGGCCAAGGTGGGGGGCCGGGTAGAGTCGATTGCGGTGCGTGAGGGCGATGGGGTAACGCAAGGGCAGGTGATTGCGACCCTTGATGATAGTGAAACTCGCGCTAGGCTGGAGGCGGCTAAAGCCAGAGTTAGCGCAGCCGAACAGCAGATTACGCAAGCTGAGCTACAAATTGAGGTGGTGGCTAGCCAAGTAATAGAGGCGCAGCTAAGCCTGGCTCAAGCTCAGGGCGATACTGTCGGTCGAATGGGCCAGAGCGAGGCGTCTGTCGCGGCTGCTCAAGCTCAGTTAGCTGCAGCCGAAGCCCAGGCACAGCAAGCCGCATCTACTCTAAGGCTGGCACGGGTGGATCGCGATCGCTTTGCGATGTTGGTGGATCAAGGTGCGATCGCCCAGCAGCAGTTTGACCAAGCACAAACCCAGTTTGAAACCGCTCAAGACACGCTCAGCGCCCGTCAAGCTGCCGTCACCGCCGCCCAACAACAAGTCAATGCTGCCCAAGGCGCGCTCACCCAAACTCAAACCAGCCAACTAAACCCCGAGATTCGAGCGGCCCAAGTCAACCGCCTCCAAAAGCAACAGGCCCAGGCTCAGACCCAGCTAGCAGTCGCCCAAGCAGAACTCAAACAAGCCCAAGCTGACCAGGCCGAGATTGAAGCGAGAATCAATGATCTTGAGATTAAAAGCCCTATTGATGGCGTTGTGCTCACCCGCACCGTAGAACCGGGCGAAGTCATTTCTACCGGTACCTCCGTGCTCACGGTAATCAATCTTGAAGAGGTCTATCTGCGCGGCTATATTCCCGAAGGTCAGGTGGGTGCGGTGCGCGTGGGCCAAGCTGCTCAGGTATTTCTTGATTCTGCGCCCGATCGGCCCCTCGCCGCGACCGTGACGGCGATCGATACTGAGGCTTCTTTTACCCCCGAAAATATTTACTTTGAAGATGACCGGGTGACTCAGGTGTTTGGCCTGAAGTTGACGATTGATAACCCACAGGGCTTTGCCAAACCGGGTATGCCTGCTGATGGAGAGATTCTGTTGGAAGCTGGTGTAGAGGCGGTGGAATTAGAACAATGACGTTAGAAAGGTTAATAACAAAAGGTTTAACGACAGAAAGCGATACAGAAAATTGTGCGATCGCGGTTCACCAACTATGCAAAAACTACCATCAAACAGCAGCGCTCAAAGAAATTAACTTTTCGGTAAATCACAGTGAAATTTTTGGGCTGATTGGCCCCGATGGGGCTGGTAAAACCACCGCGTTTGGCATTCTCGCCGGGGTAATGGAAAGCAGCTCAGGAGAGGTCTCGGTACTGGGCGATCGCCCCCGCGAAGCACGGCTAAATCTGGGCTATGTAACTCAAAAGTTTTCGCTGTACCCAGACCTGAGCATTGCAGAAAATATGCGATACAGTGCGGGGCTGCGGCAGGTGCCGGATGATGCGTTCGAGAGGAGGGCAAAAAGACTGCTACAAAGCGTAGATCTGCACCGATTCACAAATAGACTTGCCAGACAGCTTTCTGGTGGTATGAAGCAAAAGCTCGCTTTGTGCTGTGCCTTGATTGCCCAGCCTAAAGTGCTTTTATTAGACGAGCCCACTACAGGGGTTGACCCGGTTTCTCGACGAGAATTCTGGGACTTGTTAGCAGCAGTAGCCGCAGATGGGGTCACGGTTGTGGTGGCTACGCCCTACCTGGATGAAGCGGAGCGCTGTCACCGTATTGCTCTAATTTACGCGGGCGAAATTCAGCAAATTGGTACGCTCACCGAACTGCGAGATAGTTTGGGGCTAAGCCGAATTGAGGTGAGAGCCCAGAACCTATTGGCGGCTGAGGCGGCCTTAAACGAGCGAAGTGCAGCCGACAGGCAAACTATTGTCGATGTTCAAACCTTTGGCGATCGCCTAGACGTAATGGTCACCGACGCCGACTTGGGCCAACAACAGATCCGCGCTGTTCTCACACGCCACCATCTACCGTTCAAAGATATGCGACCAGACGCAGCCACCTTAGAGAATGTGTTTGTCAACCGTCTACGACAGCAGGGGTCAGATCCGGCTTATATTCAGTTTCCGGCCTATCGAACTGGCCAAGAGAAAGGCGCGATCGCGATCGCTACCCACAAGCTTCAAAAGATATTTGGAGACTTTCGCGCTGTCAAAGATTTCGACATTACCGTCCGCTACGGCGATATTTTTGGTCTGCTCGGTGCCAATGGTGCGGGTAAAACGACCGCGATTAAGATGATGTGTGGACTGCTGCCAGCTAGCGGGGGTGGCATTCAGTTAGCAGGAAAAACAAGCGATCTTCATCGGGCTGAGGTGCGCTCGCGCATCGGCTATATGAGTCAAAAATTCACCCTGTACGACGATCTGACTATTCTTCAAAACCTAGACTTCTACTGCGGTATCTATGGCGTCCCGCGAAAGCTGCGGCGCGAAAAGATTGACTGGGTGCTAGAAACCTGCGGCCTCGTAGGGCAAGAAAAGATGCTTACGGGCAGGTTGCCAGAAGGGTGGAAAAAGCGGGTGGCCTTTGGTGCCTGTGTCATGCACGAGCCGGATATTTTGTTTTTGGACGAGCCCACCTCTGGAGTAGATCCGCTGGCCCGCAGGCAGTTTTGGCGATTGATTCGAGACTTTGCCCGGCGGGGAACGGCGATTTTGGTCACCACCCATTACCTAGAAGAAGCCGAAAACTGCAACGATATGGCCTTTATGGTGGCGGGCGAAATCGTAGCGCGGGGCTCTTCTAGCGAGATCAAAACCCAACAGCCGGGGCAGTTGATTGAATTGACTTCCCCACAAACGCAGGCCGCCTCAGACTTGCTCAAGGCGCGTTTAGAGGATTGGCGAGTATCTATTTTTGGTGATCGCCTGCACCTCGTCCTGGATGATCCAGACCGCGATTTGCCCCAGGTTCGGCAGTGGCTCCAGGCTGAAAATCTTACCCTTAGCGCCACTCGCCCGATTCCCTTTTCACTAGAAGATGCCTTTATTGGGATTGTTCAGCGGGCAGTGCAGCGGCCGAGTCAGCGGGCAGTGCAACAGACGGCAACTAGGAAATAGCGATGAAAAGAGTGTGGTCGCAGTGCATCAAAGAACTCAATCAGTTTCGGCGCGATCGCCTGACCGTCGCCCTGGCCTTCCTGCTCCCCCTGGCCATGCTGCTGATTTACGGCTACGCCATTCGCTTGGAAACCAAAAATATTCCCATCAGCATTCAAGACTTTGATAACAGCGCCCTCAGCCGCACCTATGCAGCCAGACTCTTCGCCACCAACCAATTTTTACCCGCGCCCTTAATCGACAACAATCCAATTGCTAGCCTTAACCAAGGCGTAGCCAAAGCAACGGTGATTATTCCGCCTGATTATGCCAAAGCGATTAAGTCTCATCAGCCCGTCACCGTGCAAGCTTTAGTGGACGGCACCGATGGCAACAACGCCCGCATCATCCAGGTGAGCCTGCGAGCCACCACCCGGTTTTTCATGCGGAGCAGTCATCTTGTGCCCGCAGCCGCGCAGCCGCTGATTCAGGCCAACGTCCGCCTGTGGTTTAACCCTGGGCGGAAGGAATCGCTGTACATTGTGCCGGGCATTTTCAGCGTCATTTTGTGGGTGTTTCCCTCTATGCTCTCTGGCATTGCCCTAGTGCGTGAAAAAGAAGAGGGGACGGTGGCTCAGGTCTATGCCTCTGACTTGAGTGCAACAGAGTGGCTGCTGGGCAAAGAGTTAGCCTACGTCATCGTGGGCTTGGGAGAAGCGCTGGTGGTGATTATGGTAGCGGTTGTTTTGTTCGGCCTGCGCATTCAGGGAGACTTTACAACAATGCTGGTGGGCACTGTGCTTTATCTGGCAGCGAGTGTGGCCTTTGGCCTGCTGATCGGGGCGCGGGCGAGTAATCAAACCGGGGCAGTTCAGGGGACTGCGATCGCCGGTTTTCTCACCGCCCTCTTACTCTCCGGCTTTATCTACCGCCTGGAAAATATTCCCTTCCCGCTTTCGCTGCTACCCAATATCATCCCTGCCCGCTACTACGTTGAAATCACCCGCGATGCCTTTGTGCGGGGTACTGGCTGGATTGGGGTTTGGTATGCACCACTGGCGATCGGCGTGATTGGTTTTTTATGCTTTCGCATTGCGAGCAATATCCTCAAGCAAATGCAGTTTTCAGACTGATCTCATGAATCTTCTCCGCTCACTGCTCGACACCCGACTCTGGCCGCTCATTCTCAAAGAAGTGCGGCAAATTCTTAAAAATAAACAGATCATCTTTCTGCTGCTGTTTCCACCCACTATCCAACTGCTTGTCTTTGGCCTGGCCCTCAACCCAGACGTCAGCCACCTCAGCCTGGGTGTCGTAGACTACAACAACAGTCCGGCGAGTCGAGACTTCGTCGCTGCTCTCGTTGCCAACGACTCATTCGATATCAGCGGCTATCCAACCCGCGAAGCCGACCTGGGTCGACAGGTTCGCAAGGGTGAAATTTCTACCGGGCTGGTGATTCCGCCAGACTTTGATCGGCGGCTAACCGCTGGTAAATCGGTAGATGTGCAGGTGTTGATTGATGGCGTGGATGCCAACACCGCCGGGATTGCTAGCGGATATATCAAACAGATTATTAATCGCTATGGTCTGGGCCTAAAAGCAACAGACTTTGTGCCACCTGTACAGACAGCGGTGAACTTTTTATACAATCCTGGTTTACTGAGTAGCTGGTTCTTTGTACCGGGTGTGATGGGTGTAGTGCTGACCCTAACTGGCTCGCTGGTGTCGTCAGCCACGGTGATTCGCGAGAAAGATGTTGGCACGCTAGAGCAACTTTTGATGACGCCAGCGGCGGGCTGGGAGATTTTGACCGCTAAGGTTGTCCCTTTGTTTGTATTGCTGATGGGTGATGTATTACTGGCCTCGGCTTTAGGTCGGTTTGTTTTTAATCTGCCCTTTCGCAGTAATTATTTTTTGTTCTTGGCTCTATCTGGCATTTATGTGTTTGTGGCGATTGGCATTGGTATCTTGATTGCCACGATTGCTCGCAATCAGCAGCAGGTGATTTTGACCTCGTTTTTCTTTAATGTGCCGTTGATTCAGCTGTCAGGTGCGATCGCGCCAATCGAAAGTATGCCAAAATTCTTTCGCGTTCTCTCTTTCTTCAATCCGCTACGTCACTACGTCACCATCGCCCGTAGCCTCATCCTCAAAGGCGTTGGCATCAGCGCCCTATTACCAGAAGTCACGGCTCTCGTCGTTTTCGCGACGTTATTACTAGGGCTTAGCATCTATCGGTTTCGCGCTCAGCTCAATTAGCCCTATTCTATTCCCCATTCTATCCGTAGATAAACACATACTCACTTAAAATCTATCAAAAACCTATCTACCAAGCGGCAATGCTAGCCGTGTCAGCCGCCGCGCGGCAGATTTTTAGCGATCTCCTGCCAAAGTGATGCCGCCACTATATCATCACTCTATGGACGAAATAGGAGAAGCAACATAGGAGAAAACATGGCAAATCCAGAAACCGCCACCACTGTTTTCATGCATCCTTGGACGGCACGCTACGCAAAGCTGGTTGCGATCACACTCCTCTATGGCGCAACGGTTCACTTGGGCAATATCGCCGGACTGACAGGAACGCCCTGGCTATCAACCCCGCTGCTATGGCGCTGGATGGATATTGCCCTCTTGATTTTCAATATCGTATCAGCGGTCAGTCTGTGGCGAGGATTTTCCTGGTCTGTATGGTTTGTGTTTGGGGGTATTATTCTGTTTCAGTTTGTGCCATATATCTTCTTGCGGTCACAATTCATCCTCAAACCCGAAGATGCTCAAACTCTCAATGGTTTGTTAGGAACAGAAGCTATCTTACTGTCAATCTTTGCGCTACTGCTGTGGCTAAAAAAATAACAGAAACATCCTATGGTCTTAAGTCCTAGCTTCGAGAACGAAAGCTCTCAAAGAGCGGATGTTTCAGTTTCTATATCAGCTCACAACATCCTCATATTTCAGTTTTAGGGTGAACCAGTGCTCAAGCTTTAATCCACGCCGTTCTCTCACAGATTTTTATCTTTTACGGATTCTTGAGCATTAGTCTCCCTATCGAGAAGTATCGCAATGGATCCAGCCGCGTCTCTGACGCCCGATCTTATTCCTATCCACTTAGGGCCATTTACCGTTAGTGCAACCGTCTTTTTCACCTGGCTGATTATGCTGTGGCTCGTATTAGGCGCTTGGTGGATCACGCGCAAGCTGTCGGCGGCTACGCATCTGCGCCGGGGACAGAATCTGCTGGAGGTATTGGTATTGGGTATCTGCCATCAAATAGAAGAGATTAGCGAACAGCCTGCCGAGCCTTTTTTGCCCTTTATCGGTACGCTGTTTATCTTTATCGCTGTGTCTAACGTATTGGCTATTTTGCCAGGGTATCATCCCCCGACCGGATCGCTTTCTACCACAGCGGCCCTAGCAATCTGCGTGTTTTTTGCAGTGCCTATTTTTGGGATAAAGCGGCAGGGGTTAAAGGGCTATCTCAGCAGCTATGTGCAGCCCAACCCGATCATGCTGCCGTTCAATATTATTGGTGAACTCTCTCGAACTATTTCGCTGTCGGTGCGGCTGTTTGGCAATGTGATGAGCGGCACGATGATTGTCGGTATTTTGCTGTCAGTTGCACCGCTGTTTGCCCCGGTGGTGATGCGCGCCTTTGGGTTGCTGACGGGACTAATTCAAGCCTATATTTTTGCGATTTTGGCGATGGTGGCGATCGCAGCCGCTACCGAAGCCCAAAACCGCCAAGCTCCGGCCACTCTAGCAACTAACCATTCAGATTCCAACAGTTCAAATTCCAGTTATTAAACTCGCTAGGAGAACATCAATGGACAACGTCGTACTCATCGGTATTGCCTCTATTGTTATGGGCGGTCTGACGATTGCCGTTGGCTCTATCGCCCCGGCTCTGGGGGAAGGCCGGGCGCTCGCTCAGGCGCTGACTGCCTTGGCACAGCAGCCCGATGAAGCCAACACCATCACCCGCACTTTGTTTGTCGGGATGGCTCTGGTCGAATCAACCGCCATCTATTGTTTTGTGATCACCCTGATTTTGCTGTTTGCAAATCCATTCTGGGCCTATGTCACAGCGACAGCAGGGGGCTAAACGATGCTACCTCAGTCCTGGATTGTCCTAGCAGAAATCATTAACTTTTTGGTGCTGGTAGCCCTATTGCAGCGCTTTTTATACAAGCCGATTATGCGAGCGATGGCACAAAGAGAGCGCTCGATTGCCGATCGGCTGCAGTCGGCAGAAGTTCGCGAGGCAGAGGCCCAAGCGGCCAGGGCACAATATGAACAGCTGCAGGCTGACTGGGCAGCAGACACAAAGGCTAGACAGCATCAGATGCAAGAGCAGGTGGCAGCCGAGCGCACCGATCGGATAGAACAGGTTCGTGCTGAGCTAGAAACGCAGCGCGCTCAGTGGTATGAAGCGCTTCATCAAGAACAGAAAGCCTGTTTGGTCAATTTGCGAGATCGAGCGAGATCGCAGCTCATTCAATCTATCCGAGCGGCGCTCAATGCCCTAGCCGACACTACGCTAGAACAGCAGATCGTTGAAACCTTTTTGCATCAGCTACCCAGTCTCAGCGCCTCCGAGCGCGACTCACTGCTCGCGGCAGCCGCCCGCCAACCAGAGTCGCCCCACTGGGTGATTCGGACCACTTTTCCTTTATCAGAATCGCTGCAAAGCCGCTTGGTTAAGGGCATTCAGTCTCACCTTCCTCCCCAGGTGCCGTTTGAATCATTTATCTTTGAAACCTACCCCGACTATCCCTGCGGCATCGAGCTGCAAACCAAGGGCTACAAGCTAGCTTGGAACATTGAACATTATCTCAACAGTTTAGAAAGTCAGCTTGCCTATGCCCTCAACCAAGTGCCCGTATTGTAAAAGCGTTTTGTCAGCCTTTTTGGGAGCATGAACGATGAGAGAAACCAGTCATCCTTGTCGTTCAGATCCGCCGCCTGCCAAAAAAACGCCCAGCCAAACAACGCCTGTATCAAAGGTGTTCAACACTCTGTTCAATACCTTTGATACTCTGCTGGAGCAGTCACAAGTTTCTCTAACTTTAGAAGAAATTGGCACCGTCACTGCTGTAGGTCATGGCGTCGCCCACGCCACTGGCTTACCCAATGTTCAAGCGGAGGAATTAGTCCGCTTTCCCAACCAGCAGTTTGGCATTGCTTTTAACCTGGATAAAGAGGAAGTCGGGATCGTTTTACTTAATAATGGCAGTAATCTCAGTGCGGGGTGTGAAGTAGGCCGTACCGGGCGGGTGATGGATACACCTGTCGGGGAAGGACTGCTGGGCCGCGTTCTCGATGCGACTGGGCAGCCGCTGGATGGCAAAGGAGTAGTCGCTTATGCTGAGCGTCGCGCCATTGAGCGCCCGGCCCCCGCAATTATGGATCGCGCCTCGGTCAGTGAGCCTTTGCAGACGGGAATTAAGGTAATCGATGCGCTGATTCCGGTGGGGCGCGGCCAGCGAGAGTTGATTTTGGGCGATCGCCAGACTGGAAAAACTGCGATCGCCATCGACACCCTTCTCAATCAGCAAGAGGTAATTTGCGTGTATTGCGCCATTGGTCAGCGCAGCTCTACCACTGCAAAGCTGATTGCAGACCTGCGCGATCGCGGGGCGATCGACCGCTGCATTGTCGTGGTTGCCAGCGGTGAATCTACTCCCGGCTTGCAGTACATCACACCCTATGCGGCCACCACCATGGCTGAATATTTCATGGAAAAAGGGCAGGATGTTCTAATTGTGTACGACGACTTGACCCAACATGCTAGAGCCTACCGAGAACTCTCTTTGCTGCTCAAGCGTCCGCCTGGGCGCGAGGCCTTCCCAGGCGATATCTTCTATCTGCATGCCCGCCTGCTAGAGCGATCCACTCGGCTTTGCGAAGCTTTGGGCGGCGGTTCTCTAACGGCGCTGCCGATTCTCGAAACTGAATCCGGTAATCTCTCTGGCTATATTCCCACGAACCTAGTTTCTATCACCGATGGTCAAATTTATCTCTCACCGTCGCTATTTCAAAAGGGAATTTTTCCTGCTGTAGATGTTGGCATTTCTGTTTCTCGGGTTGGCGGCAGAGCGCAGCTTCCTGCCTATCGCGCCGTCACTGGCGATCTACGACTCACCTATTCTCAATTCCAAGAGCTAGAGAATTTTGCTCGCTTTGGCACCCGCCTAGACGACGCCAGTCAAACTACCCTGGCCCGAGGCGCGCGCATCCGAGAAGTTTTGAAGCAGCCGCAAGCCTATGCCATTCCTGTCCCCGTGCAGATTGCGCTGCTGCTGTTACTCAACAGCGGTCAGTTAGACCATTACCCAATCGAACAGATTGCCACCCTAGAAGCTCAGCTCATACAGCATTTGCCTCAGAAACTGCCCGATATTTTTAGTCGTATTCAGTCCGCTCATCCTATCACCGATGCCGAAAAGCAAACCATTCTCACCGCCGCAAGCGATATTCAACAAAGTATCCCCTTACCTGCCTCAACCTAACAACAAACCTATCATCGTCTCTGTCACCTGTGCCCACCCATGCCTACCCAAAGCGTTCTCCAGCGACAGCTCCGCAGCGCCCAGGAGCTTCAGTCTATTGTTAGAACCATGAAGGCGCTGGCCGCTGGAAACATTCACCAGTATGAAAACGCCGTACAGTCGCTGGCTACCTTCAACCGCACGCTGAAGCAGGGGCTACAAATCTTTTTGATGCACTTTCCCGAAGCGCTACAGCAAAGTTATACCGCGCCTCAAGAAGGACTTGGCATCGTTGTCTTTGGGTCTGATCAAGGCATGTGCGGTCGATTTAATGAACAGATGGCGACTTATGTAGGACGTCATCTCAGGCGCAGTCTATCAGAGGCTGACATAGGGAGCGAAAAAAGAGCCGAAAACAGGCGAATGATTGTGGTAGGAACTCGCCTTGCCGATCTGCTAGCGCGAGAAGGCTATGTCCCCGATCGCCGCTTAGCCGTACCCAGTGCGCTAGGCCATGTCAGTCAGCAAGTCCAAGCCATTGTGCTGCAGTTAGAACAATGGCGCAGTGAACAATCAGTCGATCGCATCTGGACGTTTTATCACCATCCCCAGCGTGGCCTGTCTACGCCTAGGCTGCGACAGCTGTTTCCCTTCGATCCGGTCATGTTACGCACGCTTAGCGAAACGCCCTGGCCCTCTCGCTGTCGACCGATGATTTTTCAGGAGAAAACGCCTCTGTTTCTAGCCCTCTTTCGACAGTTCTTTTTTGTGGGTCTCTATCGGGCCTGCGTCGAGTCCTTGGCTAGCGAAAATGCCAGTCGATTAGCCTCTATGCAAATGGCTGAAAAAAATATTAATGAGCGCCTAGAGATGCTGAATCGACTGTATCAACAGCAGCGTCAAACCTTGATTACCTCAGAACTGTTGGATATTGTCTCAGGGTTTGAAGTTCTGAAAGGAAAAGCGGATCGCTCTTAGCATCACCAAAGAGCATCACTAAAGCGCGACATTGAAGATAGTCTGCAACAGACTAAAGGATGTGCGCTCAATAACATATTGGCTATGCATCGATACGCTGTAAGGTCATAGCATATAGGCGATCCAACAAACCTAAGTCACTGCCGAGACGATTCCCCTACCGTGGAACGGTAGGAACCCGCGTCGTCGTACTCCGTGATCATGACTGTTTCTCCAGATCAACGACTACAGGGTAAGCAATATTTTTGAGGAAGTTGTGAAGGTAAGTCGGACTAGAAGGCTGTATTTCTAACGCTGTACCAATACAAAAACGGCGACAGCTAGCACGAAGTAGCCAAACCCCTTTTGCAGCTTGCTCGCCTCAATTGATTTAGAAAGCTGGCTGCCTAAAACAGTCCCTAGCCCGGCGGCCAGCGTAAAAGACAGCGTTAGCCCCCAGCTGATAGAGACCTGATCGAGATAGCCCATAAAGCCTACTGCGGAGTTCAATGCAATGATCAACAAAGAAGTGCCTACCGCTGTCTTCATTGGAATTTGGCTGAGCAGTACCAACACTGGGATAATCAGGAAGCCGCCCCCACGCTCACAAACCCAGTCACAACGCCGACACCCAGGCCCTGCACTGCAATTGTCAGCCAGATAGGAAATCTTCGAGTAAATAGTCTTTTTGATCCAGATCTTTTCGATTCGAATCTTCTTGATTTGGGTCTCTTCGATCCAGAGTTGTTTGATCGAGACAGTGCCGCGCTAACTTCTGGGCGCTTGGGCCGACTTGATCCCTTTGTAATCATCAGCAAGCTAGCGGCCAACATCACTAGCCCAAAGCAAACTAGCTGCACAGCATCCGTAATAAAAGGCAGCTTCACTAGCTGAGTGCCTAGATAAGCGCCTACCATTGCAGCGGGGGTAAACCCTGCAACGATTTGCCAGCTAACGTGACCCTGCCGGGCATAGGGAATTACGCCTAGCAAGCTAACGCAACCCACAATGAACAAACTCATGGCGATCGCACCTCGGCTACCTACTCCCATCACATAGACCAAGATAGGCACCGCCAAGATAGATCCACCGCCACCAATCAGGCCCAGACTCAGGCCAATGCCAATCGCTAAAATATGGCCTAAAACGATCACTTTCATCTGGGTCAGATCCTTTAGAGACTAGCAAGGACACTCAAGCTAAAAGCTAAGCGGCTTTTTTACCGCAGTGTTCATTAGCAGGCACTGCTTCCATAATCTTCTTCGGATCGGGCAGGTCTAGGTTGTTCATAAGCTGAACAAAGTCTGCGCGTTCACGCAGATGTGATGGGTCGGCATCCGTCTCTACAAACCGAGGATTCCAGCGCTTTTCTTCACCGATGGTGGATACCGTTTGGCCGTGATAGTCGTGAGCTGGATATACCCGCGTGCTATCGGGCAAGGTGAACAGCCGCTGCGTAATGTGGTCATAGAGCGTTTTGGCACTGCCCCCTTGAAAGTCCGTGCGGCCACAGCCGCGAATCAGTAGCGCGTCGCCAGTCAGAACTCTGTCTCCTTCTACTAAATAAGCCATATGACTATCGGTATGGCCATGCGTTTCAATTGCCTCGATAGTGACACTGCCAACTTTTAAGATCTGGCCATGCTTTACAAATTCACTAGCGCAGTCTGTATGTGCATTTTCAGGAACTAGCCCCTTGCAGCCAGTGCGGTCTCTGATTTTGCCAGTTCCGGTAATGTGGTCAGCGTGAATATGCGTTTCTAAACAGAACAAGAGAGTGAGATCTAGCTCACGAATAAGCTTCAGATCTCGATCTACATTCTCTACGACGGGATCGACCAGAACTGCTTCCTGAGTCTGCGGATCGGCAATCAGGTAGGTGTAGGTACTTGACTCGTCATCAAACAGTTGGCGAAATAACATGATAAGAATCTCCTATTCTTTGTTGAAGTGGTTCTTTGAAGTAGTATGAGTAGCGGCTTTGAAAAAATTTACTGGCGAGCTTCGTAGTAACTAAAAGCAAACATGCCAGCGATGAGGGCTAGGACAAACAGTACCGGATTCCAGCTACCGAGCACCAGCGCGGTAATGCCAGGCCCAGGGCAATAGCCCGAAAGACCCCAGCCAATGCCGAATAGAGCAGCGCCCAGCACCAGCCTGCTGTCAACGTCGTTGCGGCTGGGCACATAAAATTTGTCTGCTAGCAGCGGCGTTTTACGGCGTAGCACAAAGCGAAATGCAACAACCGTAAAGGCCACTGCCCCCGCTAGTACAAACAGCAACGTCGGATCCCAGGTGCCCGCTAGGTCTAGAAACCCCAGCACCCGCTGCCGATCGATCATTTGCGAAAGGCCCAGTCCGACGCCAAAGACGATGCCCGAACCCAACGCCAAAAAGTCTTGTTTTATAAGCTGTTTCATTGTGGTCTCTCTAAGGTCTTAGAATAAATGTCGCGTGATAAATACAGTAATAAACCCGGTGGCCAAAAAGGTCAGCACCGCCACCAAAGAGCGAAATGACAGTCGGCCCAGTCCGCATACGCCGTGCCCACTCGTACAGCCATTGCCCAAGCGTGTGCCAAAGCCGACTAATAGCCCGCCTGCAATCATAGAAACTGGCGCGAATTCAGATACTGGGGTCGGCTGAGGTGCGATCGCCCCTTCGTACAGCCCGCCGCCTAACAGCAGCCCAGCGATAAACAGCCATCGCCAGCGACTATCACGCCCCAAGCGAATGGCACCGTTCACAATGCCGCTAATGCCCGCAATTCGACCGTTGAACAGCAGCAACAAAGTCGAGCTTAGGCCAATCAGCAGGCCGCCTAGCAAAGCCGTCGTCAAATTAAAATCCGCCATAGCAGCGATTCTCCAAATAGTGGAAACTATTCAATCTTGTTTAATCCATGGAGCGAATATTCGCTTTGCCATAGTGATTTGTCGAATTAGCTTTATATTTATTATATAACTATATAATTATACAAAATGAGCTATTGTATTTAGAATCTCTAAAAGGCGGTTGAAGACCTTACGAGGTAGCCGTGAGTTCTTCAACCCGACGAGTTTGTTGTTCAAGCTGAATAGAGAGCGACTCGCACACAATTTCACAGAGCTGGAAGAAAGCGGGATTAGCAATTTCGTAGTAGGCCGATACGCCACGAGGCTGCCTTGAGACAATGCCTGCTTGAGAAAGTAGCTTTAGATGTTTCGAGACGTTTGCTTGACCTAATCCTGTTTGTTCGATAATCTCGGTGATATTATGCGGGCCAGTCTTGAGGGTGCAAACAATCTGCAACCGACTGGGTTCGGAGAGCACTTTGAAGAAATTGGCAATCAGCGCTAGCGACTCAGGAGAAAGCTGAGCTACTCTATTCGCAGAAGTCGCTTTAGCTGGCTGATCCTTCCTAGCCGATTTTTTAGTCGCTCTCGACACGGTGAGTCTTTTCCTTGTAGTATCTGCCTTCAGTATTTTTCTTCGGTACCTTCATCCAGTACTTTCGTTCAGTACTCTGGTAAATACAGAAAACAGCTTTATTTACCTCCATTATATTACTGTATAACGATTAAGCAATCAGTTTGTAGACGCTTTCTAGCGCAGGCAAACCTACACAAGAACCGCCTCAATTGGCCTTCTCAGCGAGCTGGGCATCGGCTGAGCCCGGCCAAAGCGAACCAACAAATCCGGTCTGACCTGGCCTAGCCCTAACGCTTGAGTGAGTCGCGATCGCAGATCAGACTCTTCAACTGGCTGGTTGATAAACGCATTCCGAATGCCTAGAGCGGTAGCTTGAAGGGCAAATCGTTCGTAGCAGCGGCCTACCTCTATCCAATGAGTCCGGTCATTTACCTCAGAGACAAAGACGGCCACGCCTGCAGAACTGCGGATATGGCGCGCGTACTTTTCATTTTCGGCGGGCACTTGCAGCAGCAGTGGAAACAGCGGCTCGCCTAGCCAACGGGGAATAGATGGCTTGCCAGATGTTTTACCAGATAGGCCGTCTCCTTTTTTAGCAGCTTCGCGATCGCTAAACCGAATCCAAGACTTCAGCTCTTGTAAAAAAACGGAATTGGTCATTTGAGCAGTATTGCCTTGCACCACATATTTGATTATGGTTTCGATCTCCTCTGGCTCAGTGAGCATCACAACACGTACGCCGTTGCCAGTGCCAGCAGATTCTAGCTTCCGAAGCTCGTATTCTCTCAGCGGCTGTCCATCGTACTCACTGCGCGTACACTGTCGAACGGGAATCGCTTCAAACAGGGGACTGGTCTTAACGGCAGCAGGCTCAAGCTCGATGTTGATTGTCCCTGCGCCTGTGTCGTCAAAAGTGACTTGCCCAGAGAGGCCAAAGGCATCGGCAGCCTGAACCAGATTTTCGGTGGCGCAGCCCAGCGAAACATAGAGATGATGATTGTCTGGATCGACGACCGGACAGCGCCGAGACAGATCTGGCAGGATGGCGATCGCATTCTCTTTGATCTGAAACTGCCAGCACTGAGTATTGTGGCTAGAGGCCGCTAAGGTAGCGTATTCAATCAGTTCCTTTAGCTGAGCTTCGGTAGGGTGTCGCATCATCGTCAATCACCTCGCACAACACACAAAAGCTACAGACAACTTGTGAGAAACCTGTGAAGATCGACTAGCCAACACCTCACCCAACTATCGTTGTTTTACAACAATTTAGACATCACAAGATCCTCATCTTTTCCATAGACTCTGGTATAAACGGGTCATTGAGAGAAAGACTATGATGCGCGCCATGCTATTGAATAAACCAGGTCAACCTCTGCGGCTAGCCGAACTGCCCATTCCTCAGCCGGGGCCGCATCAGGTGCTGCTGCGCGTTAGAGCCTGTGGGGTTTGTCGCACCGACTTGCACATCATAGATGGTGAACTGACCGCGCCCAAGCTGCCGTTAATTCTAGGCCATCAAATAGTCGGCACAGTCATCAAAACAGAGAATCACGCTTCTGTGTTTAAACCCGGTCAGCGAGTCGGCGTTCCTTGGCTAGGCCAAACCTGTCAGCACTGCCGCTATTGCCTCAACCATCAAGAAAACCTTTGTGACAATGCGCTATTTACTGGCTACACCCTGAACGGTGGCTATGCGGAATATGCGATCGCCAACCAGCAGTTCTGCTTCCCTATTCCAGACACCTTTCCCGACTTGCAGGCTGCGCCGCTGCTATGCGCTGGGCTCATCGGCTACCGGGCCTATCGAATGGTCAAAGACGCCAAACGTATTGGATTTTACGGCTTTGGCGCAGCTGCCCATATACTCGTTCAGCTCGCCCGGTTTCAGTCTCGCGAAGTTTATGCCTTCACCAGGCCTGGAGACGTAAGCAGTCAACAGTTTGCCAAGCGACTGGGCGCCGTCTGGGCAGGCGGCTCTGATGAGCCACCGCCGGAGTTATTAGATGCTGCGATTATCTTTGCACCTGCCGGATCACTGGTACCTGCGGCGCTCAGGGCAGTCATCAAAGGTGGCATTGTTGTTTGCGCAGGCATTCACATGAGTGACATTCCAGCTTTTTCCTACGATATTTTGTGGGGAGAGCGGCAGGTACGCTCTGTGGCTAACCTTACTCGTCAAGATGGCGAAGACTTTCTTCGACTAGCGCCTCAAGTGCCGATCAAAACAGAAGTGACTCGCTTTTCGCTGGAGGCTGCTAACGACGCGATCACCGCCTTACGTGCAGGCCATATAGACGGCGCGGCAGTTCTAGTCCCCGAGACTCATCGATGAATTGATATTTAACGAGTTCTTTTAGCTGAGCTTCGGTAGGGTGTCTCATCATAATCAACCATCTAGCACAGCATACAAAAGCCACAAACAATTCATCAGAAGTCTGTGAGTCACTGTAGAAGAACGTAGCGCTAAACACATGCGTAAACAGATTACTAAGCTACCTTTGCTTTGACTGCCACTGCCCAAATATCTTAGCTCTGCTGACTAAGAATTGTATTGACCAGCATGGGAGAGTCATAGAATGTGCGAAACTACAGAGAATCTTAAGAAACATAAGACCTTCAAATCGCAATTCTTTTTAACCAAGCCCAATAAAAACTTAACGGAGGCTCGAAAGAAAGCCGTAGAGAAGTTTTCTTCCTAGCTAGTTCCATTATGAAAATCCTGATTCTGGAAAGCGGCCACAGTATAGGCCATTTTCCACAGAACAGTTCTTTGGGCGATCGCTACGAGCTAGATACGGCAAGATATACAGAGGCCAAATCTCAGCTAATCATGGAACCAAATAGAAACACTGCTGACTACGATCTGATCGTATTAGATACCGCACATCAAGATAGCTCGGGATTGGCTGATTCGAATCTAAGTGGGATTGCTCTATGCCAGCGGCTACGCGCCCAAAGCATCGAGACGCCCATACTGCTGTTGATAGACCCGCAAGATAACTGCGAGGACATTGCTGCGATCACAGCGGACGCAGATGATTATGTGACAAAGCCCTTTGACCAGAAGACGTTACTTACTCGGATTGCGTTTTTGTTGCACCGTGAGCGTCACAAGCGATCGCAGCAGCAAGCACAAATGTATCAAGCGTTGGTAGAGACCTCACCCAACATCATCGAGCGCTTCGATACAGACTTGCGTCATCTCTATGTTAGTCCTCAGTTAAAAGAGATTACAGGCATTCCGGTAGAACAGTTCGTTGGCAAGACCTGTCGTGAGCTGGGCCTGCCGACAAGCATGGTAGATCGCTGGGAGAGCGCAGCGCGTCGGCTATTGAGCGAAGGTCAGACCCAGACCATCGAGTTTGAGCTACCTACGGATGCGGGTCTACGTTACTTTGAAATGCAGCTAGCGCCAGAGCTAACCAAAGGGAAAGTCATCCAATCAATTCTGTGTATCTCACGAGACGTGACGACTCACAAACAGGTTGAACTAGCCTTGAGAACGCAAAAAACCAAGCTGCAAGGGCTTGCCAACAATGTACCCGACATGGTTCACCAATACATTTTGCGCGCTGATGGCACCGAGGCGTTCACCTACGTGAGTGCTGGCTGTAGAGATATCTGGGAGATGGAGCCAGCAGCGCTGTTGCAGAATGCTCAAAGGGCTTGGTCGCTCATACATGCAGAGGATGTAGAACGAGTGCGGCGTATGGTTGAAGCGGCAGCGCGAGATTTGCAGCCGCTAGACTTTGAGTTTCGGGTGTTGCCACCTTCTGGCGGACTGCGGTGGATCAGGACAGTTTCGCAGCCAGAGCGACAGCCTAATGGTGACATGCTTTTCAATAGTTTCATGCTGGATGTGAGCGATCGCAAACAAGCAGAACACAGGCTTCAAAAACAGCTAGACCAAAAGCGGCTGCTCAGCAGCATTACAGATTCTATTCACCGAACGCTCGATCTCGATCAAATTCTCAAGACTGCAGTCGATCAGGTTCGCCATCTTCTACAGACAGATCGCGTCCTTGTCTTTCGATTTAATCCCGATTGGCAAGGCATTGTCGAGGCCGAATCGGCTAGCGCTGACTGGCCTGCGACACTGGGTATGGATATCAAAGACGACTGCTTCAACGAAGAATATGCAGAGACTTTCCGCAGAGGGCGAATTAGAACCATCTCAGATGTCAACACAACCACGGTCGATCCCTGTTATGTAGAGCTTTTGAAGCGCGTTCAGGTGCGTGCCAATCTAGTTGTTCCTATCTTGCAAGGCGACTATTTGTGGGGACTGCTAATCGCCCACCAATGCGCTGCCCCTAGACAATGGCAGCCAGAGAGCATTCAGCTACTAGAACAAGTTGCCACTCAGCTAGGTATCGCCCTTCAGCAGGCAGAGCTATACCAGGCGACCCGTCGCGAACTCGTAGAACGCCGCGAGATCCAAGTGGCGCTGCAAGCGAGTGAAGCCCGGTTTCGCGCACTAAGCGCCTTTGCGCCAGTCGGCATCTACCAAACCGACCTGCAAGGCCGCTGCATCTATACCAATGCTAAGTGGCAAGAGATTGCCGGAATAACCCTAGAAGAAAGCCTTGGAGACAGCTGGGGACAGGCGATTCATCCTGACGATAGAGAACGTGTATTCACAGCTTGGAATCGGTTTGTTGCTGGAGAAAGCGACTTTTCGATGGAGTTTCGTTTCTTCAACAAGTTTGAGAAAGAGGAACGCTGGGTTTTTGGGCGGGCGATTGCGATGCGGGCACCTAACGTCTCAAAGAGAGAGCCCGCTTCCACTGAAGAATCGCTGAGTGGGGACGCTAGAGAATTGCCCACAGGAGAGATCATTGGCTACGTCGGCATCAATGAAGACATCACCGAGCGCAAATGCACCGAGCGGAAGCTTCGAGAGCAGGCAGCTTTGATAGATATTGCCACCGACGCGATCTTTGTTCGCAATTTGTCAGGCCAGATTACTTTCTGGAGCAAAGGAGCCACCAGACTATACGGTTGGCAGGCAGAGGAAGCCCTTGGGAAAACCGCTCAGCAGCTCTTGAAAAAGAGAAATGGTGCAGCCCTTCAAACCGCCCTGACGATAGCGCTAGAGCAGGGCTTTTGGCAAGGCGAACTCACTCAATCGACCAAGACAGGCCAAGACATTCTAGTGGCGAGCCGTTGGACGCTGGTGCGAGACGAGGCGCAACAGCCCAAGTTCCTGCTAGAAGTCAATACCGACATCACCGAAAAGAAACAGCTCGAAGCTCATTACTATCAAGCTCAGAAGCTCGAAAGTCTAGGCCAGTTAGCTGGCGGCATTGCCCACGATCTTGGCAACATTTTGACCCCCATTCTTGGCATTGCTCAGCTCCTACGTCTAACGCTGACAGATGCCAATGCCTCAACTCAAGAACAGATAGATATTCTAGAAAAGAGCGCCCAACGGGGCACTAAGATGGTTCGACAGATCCTCACCTTTGCCCAAGGTAGCCCCGAGTCTAAAACGACGGCAGATATTTCAGCTCTCTTGCAAGAGATTGTTGATATTGTCCGGCAGGGGTTCCCTAGCTCAATCGAAGTCCGCTTAGAGATGTCTCTTTTAGAAGACGACCCGGGTCATAAAGCGGTTGCGGTTGATTCGACACATCTGCATCAGGTATTGATGAATCTGTGCGTCAACGCGCGCGATGCCATGCCCAATGGCGGGGTACTGACAATCGTGTTGGATCAGGTCTCAGTGACTGAAGCGGCGGCTCGCAAAGATCCAGAGGTGCTGGCTGGTCACTATATGGTAGTTACTGTTGCAGATACGGGTGCGGGGATTGCATCTGAGGTGCGCGATCGCATATTCGATCCCTTCTTCACGACCAAAACGCCAGACCAAGGAACCGGACTAGGATTAGCAACAGTTCTAGGCATTGTGAGAAAAGCAGGCGGCTTTCTAAAAGTTCTGAGCGAACTGGGCCAAGGTACCGAAATGGAAGTGTATCTTCCTATCGTTGAGGCCCAGTATTGAAATCATAGAGTGAGACCAAAGCTAGTCAAACAGGCACGACACCTAGCACACCAAGAATGGCAACGACTAATCCAACCAAGCCCAACAATCCCAAATATTTTAGTTCATCTCTCCAATGGCGAAAAGCACTAAAAAAAGAAAAGAAGGCGAAATAGAACAGCATAGCTGGTGCATCTTGGGAAAACCCTAAGGTGCCCAACAAGCCTAGAAATCCCAAGCAGCCAATCCAGCCAGCTTTCTTGCTATTTCTCATATTAAGAATACTCACGTTGATATTCTCCTGAATTCAGCTATCGATACGTGGCCTTATCAATCGTGGCCCGGAAAAACTCACCCTCCGACTCGAAGCGTTGGCCTGGCCCCTTTCCTAGAGAACTACCGTCAAAGAACCACCCAGCCCGCAAACGCCTCGGAATGGTGTAGCCAGAAAAAGTTCCCTCTTCTTCTACAACAATGCCAAAGTTTTCATAGTGAGGGGCCTGCCCTTCTGGGTCGCCCCACCGCTGGAAGTAAGCTGCTTGCAAGCTGCCAGATTCGCTGATTTTCAGATGGAGCCGAGTGGTTTCTGCTAACAGCGTGAGTTCAGCGCAGACGTGAGTATTATCCAAGGCCGTCCATTTGACCGCACGGTTGAGGAAAGCGGAAGGTAGCCACGCGTATTCTCCCTGCATTCGCCCAATCACAGATCGAGTGATATCTTCTCCTTCTGCCCGCATCACCGGCCAGAGGCCTAGCAGCTTCCATTGCAACGCGCCTTCGCCCTCGATCAATCGATCCCAACCCGATACAGGCAACCCGTTCATCCACGCCGTAGCCTGCCAAATCATGCCTTGCCCTGCACAAATGACCTGTTCCGCCCGAAAAGGATGCCAGCCCTTGAGCTTAATTTCGCCGTGCATCTTTAAGCGAACGGCAGCGGCGAGTTGGGTTTTAGAGGTATCGGCAGCACCCTCAAAAGAAATTGCATGGCTCAAATACCGTCTAACGGGCTCTGGCAAACTTGTTAGCGGCTGGGGTTGAAAATTACGACTTGTAGTTGGCACAGACTGCCATAGTTTATTGAGCGAAATTTTCGAACTCGGCATAGTGTCTTCGTATTATTCCTTGCGTCTTTTCTCGCATCTTTAAGGCTGACTCTTTAGACTGTGGCGCTCATACTGCTTTGGAAGGTAACGCGCTCAGCGACCGTAGAAAAGGGCCGATCAAAATCAGCGGGCCAAGGCCCATAACGGCATAAATGCCAACTGAAGCAAAATCAATTTGGCGATCAAACCATGGGGCCAGCAGCGTTCCTAAGAAAACCGAAAGGCCCAAAGTGCCTGCTTTTATTAACAACGGAATAGCTAACACATCGCCGAGACGTGTTCCTTTAATCAAAAGTCTGGCCTCAACTACCAACAGAGGCAAGACAAAAGAGAGATCTAGGACGAAAATGCTGTTGCCGTCAGGAGGAATGCGATCGCGCATAGCAGGTATCAAAATACGTAGCCACAGCCCTGCAAACAGCAAAGCCAGAAAGAGAAAAAGCACCGCCGTGAGCTTTCGAGGCGGCGGTTTCTGAATTGTCTTGAGGTGAATATCTCGAAAGTCTGCATGAGTAAAGAACAGAATGAGCGCATATATCGCGAGGCTAATAATCGCGAGGTAGAAAAGATAGAGCGGATTGTATACACCATCAAAGCTATAGAGCGCATAGGCATAAAAGAGATACCCTATCAGCCCAGCCCAGATTAGCCAGACCAAATTTCGCCCCCGGCGAATTAGCCACTCGCACAGCAGTAGGCCCACAGCGACCCATAGCGAAACCAAGTCCTGACTCAGCACGCCTGGAATAAAATTCTCTGGAACACTGGGTCGATATAGACTGAGATCTATCACACCACAGCTAGCAACGCTCAAAGTAATAATAGAGATAATTCTAGAAAGCGTAAACAATGCTTTTTGACTAGCTGCCTTAACCATACCTTGTTCTCTTTTCAAGCTTAAAGAACTTACGTCAAAGTCTGTCGGTCACCCCTGGGCAGGGCTACAGGTCGTGCCGCGTTTTAATCAGCTATGTGATCTTCTGCCGATAAAACTCCACATAGAAACGACAGTCATCATGCGGCATGACTTCGTGCTTAACAGTAGGTTCTATAACGCCAAAGCGATCAGGACTCAGCAAAACCTCTTCAACCGTTGGCTCTAAGATACGGTAGGTTAGCGCACCTTCTAAAACAACTATCTTCCCCCAGACACCTGACTTTGTTCGATGTGCATGAAGCAACTTGCTAGGCACCGATAAGGCGGTAAACTCTGATGTTTTCTTATAGCTCACAGCATCTGCAGGCAAAATTTTCATCTCAAATACCAAGAGATATTCTCCTGCACTATCAACTATAGGGGCACTCATTTCAGACTTTTCTCAGGCTGACAACTGACTCTAGATCGAAAGGATGAGGATCTCATGAAGGTTTTTTGTGCGTTAAGTTCTGATCAGCAAAGAACAACATCTTTAATAGCAGCAGTATTAGAAAGGAAATTTACTACCGCTTGATTGATTACCTATGTCTCTAACAAAGATTAATTAGCTACAGCTCCTGCCGTCAGAAATTCTAAAGAAGTCATGACTCGTTGGGGTTAAAATGTTAGCGTGAGCTTTCAAAGCGACATATGACATTAATCCTAGACTTATCACCAGAGTTAGAGCAGTACCTTCTACAGACAGCTAATCAGCACGGGCTGACTGTTGATGCCTTGGCATTGCAGCTTTTGACAAACTCTATACTGATGAAGCAAAAACAAACTGAAGCGATTGATAAGCTTCAGTCTTGGATAGACGACGATGACCTCGTAGATCAGCAAGAGACAGGTCAGTATTTGATTCAATCGCTAGACGAGGATCGACTTTCTGACCGCAAGCTATTCCCGCCTGACATGAAGGGAATTGCATGGTAGGTCGGGTAATCGTATTAGATGCGGGCCCGATCGGACTTATCACTAATCCAAAAATTTCTGATCAAGGTATCGCTTGCAACCAGTGGCTCCAGTCCCATCTAGAGGCGGGGAGTCGAATTATTCTTCCTGAGATTGCAGACTATGAAGTTCGCCGTGAGTTGTTGCGAGCTGATAAGAAGAAAGGGTTGCTCCGATTGGATGGATTGTCTCAACTGGTTGAATACCTGCCGATTACAACAGCCTCCATTCGTCAAGCCGCTGGACTCTGGGCGCAGGCACGACAACAGGGACAGCCGACAGCGGGCAATAAAACTATTGATGCTGACATGATTTTGATCGCTCAGGCTATGACACTAGAAGTTACAGATGTGGTAATCGCGACAACAAACGTAGGGCATTTATCGAGGTTCATAGCAGCTAATTCATGGCAGAACATCCAGCCCGACAGATCATCTTGAGTTAGGTTTTGATGTCTGTAATCCCAAACGTCCCTTCGTAGCTATGACTAGCCCAGCAACCGAAGCCATCAGTACCGTTGTCATTAAAGCTAAAACCAGCTGATACTCACCGCCGCGCAACGCCTCATCAGGAATAAGCAACAGCAAACCATTCGCCGCATTGTAGCTGGCATGGAGAATACTGCATAGCAGTACGCTGCCCGTTTTGTTCATTAGCCAGGTGTACCAAAAAGCGTGAGTCGTTATGCTCACCAACGTGACGCCCGCTACTAGCAAAATTTGTTGAAGGCCAATTGCACCGCTGGTAACACCTGGATTTGCCGCTAGCAGCGGCAAATGCCAAAAGGCCCACACAATTCCTAGGATGCAGGTTGCTACCACCGGACTATGTTGTCGCTGCAAGGCTGGCAAACCAAAGCCTCGCCAGCCAGGTTCTTCGTTGCCGCCGCCTATCAAAAACAACATCAAAAGCATCGGCAGATACGGTGCCAGGCGAGCCGGCAACAGCGTAAAATCGAGAGAATTTCCGAGCAGGACGTAAATTACTGAAACTAGGCCAATTAGAAAGATGGGAAAGCCAAAAGCAAAAAGGTACCACCCCGGATGGAGCCGCCACTTGAACAGGCCAGTTACCCATCCTTTGAGCGATCGCCCTTGCAGCTTCACCAGCATCATCGCGGCGACGAATGGGCCAAAGCCAGCAATATAGTAAAAGGGAGTGGCGATCGCACTTTGCGGTAGGAGTAATGCGATCGCCCAAAATGTCCAAGAGAACAGGTAGCTTAATATTGTAAACGAAGCGAACGGATGACGAGAGATCAAACGAGTCGCCTGACGGTTACGCTTTTTTACTTTTTGGTTTTTAAGCATGTTCATAAGTAGGTAGCCATAAATAAACAGGTGGGTAGTCCTACTGGGTTTTTCATCAATACTTGACTGTTTTACTTCTCTATCTAGCTCGCCTATTCAACCGCCGGAGTAATCGAAAACCGCAGGTAACTACTCAGGCTTAATACATCATGAAAGAAAATACGATGAAGACCAAACAAAGCTAGTGTTCGAGTGTAACTAGCCCTAGCCAAGGTTCCTCTGTTTTGATCAAAGACACGCCTAAACCCAGTATCAGCTGCGAAGAGATAAAAGCAATTTACGCAGCAGGCGAAGCAGCAGGCGAAGCAGCAGCGATAGAGCTAGTCGAAGGATTAAACGCTCAACATTTGACGTTAGTCGAAAAGCTGTTGAAACAGCAGCTAGCGCTAGAGGCGAGAATGAAAGCACTCGAAGATAAACAAAAGAAAAACAGCCGCAACAGCAGTAAGCCGCCATCAGGCGATGGCTTCGGGAAACGTACGAGCAGTTTGCGAAAAAAAGCCAACGTCCAAAGAATTTCCCATTCGGCATCGGTCAGACTGCTTGAATATGCCATGATAGCTACGATAGACGGCTCTCTGAATTTTCGCGCATTTAGTAAAAGATCTCAAATAGGCTCTATAGTCGGAGTTTATAACGACGGTTCGAGGACTTAGTGAGAATCCGGTAGTGTAAAGTGAACCGTTGTACCAACGTCTGGCTCAGACTCGATCCAAATGCGGCCATTGTGGCTCTCTACAATCTTTTTGCAGGTAGATAGCCCAATGCCTGTACCAGGATAGATGTCTTTATTGTGGAGTCTTTCAAAAATTTGAAATATCTGGTCAAAGCATCCTGGCGCGATGCCAATACCGTCATCTTTTATTCTGAAATGCCAATAGCCTTCTCTATATTCGGCTGTGACGGTTACTTTGGGGACTTGCGCAGGAGGATGGTACTTCAGCGCGTTGCTCAAAAGGTTTTGAAATAGCTGCCTGAGCTGCGATGGGTTGGCCTGAATGGTTGGGAGATTCTTTAGCGTGACTTCAGCTTGTTGCTTGTCGAGGCTAGAATTCAGCTCAGTCAATATTTCTTGAACTAGTTGTTTGCAGTTTGTTAGTGAATAGGATTGTCCAGCGGCTCCAACTTTAGCATAAGCGAGCAAATCTTGAATTAGCTGCGACATCTGCTTACTAGATGTGACGATTCTATCCACGTAGCCGTTGGCATCGTCGTCTAGCTGGTCTCGCTGGGTCATTACCAGAAGCTGAGCAAAACCCAAGATGCTTTGGAGCGGCTGCTGTAGGTCGTGGGAAACGACATAAGCAAAGCGCTCTAGCTCCTCGTTTGAACGTGTGAGTTCTTGATTAAGATGCTGTAGTCTGTCTAGGGTTTGCTGCCGTTCAATGGCGTAGTGAATAGCTCTAACCAGAGTTCTTTTCGGAATTTCTCCTTTGACTAAATAATCCTGTGCGCCTTCCCGAAGAGCTGCGATCGCAATTTCCTCATCATCAAGCCCGGTCAGCACAATAATAGGCAGCTCCGTGTTGGCAAGATGCATCCCTTTGAGCGTTGCTAAATTTTGGCTATCAGGTAGTGTCAAGTCTAGCAAAATAGCGTCGAAATGAGTCTGCTTGAGGTTAGCAATAGCGTCGTCTAGGCGTTCTACGTGGGTCAGGCTAATGTTAGATTCGTCCGCGAGAAACTTCCAAATCAGGTGAGCATCAGCAGCATTGTCTTCGACTAAGAGAATGTTTATGGAGGCATTGTTCACAAGCGAGAGAGAGTGATGAGGGGATTATGCAAGTGACGGGCAGACGGCTCTGGGATAGATAAAATCCTATTCATTATATTTTGTCTGTTAGCCTCATTTTACAGGCGGAAGCTTTACAACCGTTAGCCAGAAATTCTCAATCGACTCTACAACCCGAACGAACTGCTGCAAGGTTACCGGCTTAGTAATGTAGCAGTTGGCCTGTAGTTCATAGCTTCTAAGAATGTCTTCATCTGCTTCTGAGGTTGTGAGTATTACGACAGGAATATTTTTAAGCCTTGAATCTTCCTTAATTTCTGCTAAAACCTGACGGCCGTCTTTTTTGGGAAGATTGAGGTCTAGAAGAATCAAATCAGGTCGGGGCGATCCTTCATATTCGCCCGTTTGATGTAAGAAGTTCATCGCCTCTACGCCATCTTCGACGATGTGCAAAGTATTCAGCACTTTAGCCGTTTTGAAAGTTTTGGCAGTGAGTTTGGCGTCGCTGGGGGAGTCTTCGACCAGCAAAACGTCGATGGCCATAGTATTTACTAATTGCATACTGCTCATTTGTATACTTTATTGAGACGAATAATCCAGGTCGTTAAGAATTATTCAGAAGTGCCACTGCTCGCTTACTGGTTAGCTAGGCAGGGTAAAGCAAAAAGCAGCTCCTTTATCGGCGGACTCTTCAACCCAGATATGCCCGCCATGTCGCTGAACAATTTTACGGCAAATGGCTAAGCCAATACCTGTACCAGCATAAATACGGCGAGAATGTAACCGCTGAAAAATTTCAAAAATTTTCTCGCGGTAGTCAGGCTCAATGCCAATACCGTTATCGCTGACGCAGAATCGCCAAGATAGCTGCTCCGAACTGGCTTGATTGTGAGTACATGCCTGGTTGTCTATCTGCTCAGCGGGCTGAGCGGGCTGTAGCGACGCTGAAATGTGAACGTGCGGTAGTTTTTCACCGCGAAACTTGAGCGCGTTACTGATTAGATTTTGAAAGAGCTGCTGCACCTGTGATTCATCTGCGAAGATTTCAGGCAGTGGGTCATGTGTGATGTTGGCTTGACCGTCTGCGATCGCAAACTTCAGGTTCACAAGTACTCGCTTAAGTACCTGCTCGCAGTCTGTTTGGGCAAAAGCTTTTCCTCGGCTATCCACCCGCGAATACGCTAACAAGTCTTTGATTAGCTGCTGCATCCGCAACGACCCATCGACAATGAACTCTACGTATTCTTCTGCTTCACCATCGAGCCGATCCCCGTACTCTTGCACCAGTAACTCGGTAAAGCTACTGACAGTCCGCAGTGGCTCTTGCAAGTCGTGAGAAGCCACATAGGCGAACTGCTGAAGCTCTGCATTAGAGCGCTCTAGTTCTTTTGCCCTAAGCTCTACTTCTCTAGTCCGAGCTTTGACTTGCGCCTCTAAGTCTTCGTTGAGCTGACGGAGATCATCCTGGGCTTGCTTGCGGGCAGTGATGTCCCAGTTGACACCAATCATGCGCTGAGCTTTGCCGCTATCGTCCCTAAGCACAATAGCATGCGCTTCAATATAGCGAACTTGGCCGTCGGGCCACACCACCCGAAATTCAGGGTGAAAATCGCGCTCTCCAGCTAAAGCAGCCTGGAGGTTCGTATGAGCCGCCGGTAAATCTTCTGGATGAACTCCCTGCTGCCAAGCTTCGTAAGCCCCGCCAAAGGTCGAGGCTGTGATGCCATAGAGCGCGTACATTTGCTCATCCCAGATCAGCCGATTTTCTATGGGGTAGTAGTCCCACACGCCAATGCCCGCAGAATCGGTAGCGAGCGCCAACCGCTGCGTCACTTCCTGAATACGAGCAGTGGCCTGCCTGCGCTCAGTGATGTCGCTAATAGAGCCTGCCATGCGTATGGGCTGCTGCGCGTCGTCCCAGATGGCCTGTCCTTGTGCATGAATCCAGCGGTAGTCGCCCTGCTTTGTGCGCAGGCGATATTCCACATCGTAGGGGACTTTTTGGCTGAGATGATTTTGGACGGCTGATAAGATGCGCTCGCGGTCGTCTGGATGTAGCCTGGACTTAAACTCACTGAACTCGTAGGCAATCTCGTCTTCTTCGTAACCCAAAATCGCCTTAAATCGAGGTGAGTAATACACCTCATTAGTGACAACATTCCAATCCCAGAGCCCATCACGAGAGCCTGCCATTGCCAAAGCATATCGCTCTTCGCTTTCTCTGAGAGCGGCCTCGGTTTGCTGTAACTTTTCAACTTTCTCGCGCAGCAAGGCATTGAGCTGCTTCAAGTCTGCGGCTTGAGAGTCGCTCTGAGGTATCTTGGTTGAAGGCATCAGTGATCGCTCAACAGATGAGGCTAGTGTGTGGAGTGAAGAACCGATGACGGTTCAATGCTTTCCATCTTAGATCGCTAATTGATGTTGGTAAGCTTTAGCTGAAGGATTGTTGAAGCTGCTGAGGCTGTTAAGGTAGAGGCACTTACGTTTTGAAGGCATCATATTAATTCTGTGGTAACGGGCAGTGTAATGCCTTTGCCTGCTCGCTAAATAGTAAGTTCTCTCGATAGTCAATAGGGCAATCAATGATGCTAGGCACTGTTTGAGCCAAGGCTTCTGTCAGAACGGGCATAAAATCTTCTGCTGACTTAATGCGATAGCCTTTTATATTCATGCTCTCTGCTAGCTTTACAAAGTCAGGGTTGTTGAACTTTATATAAGAAGCCTCTTGATATTGAGACTCCTGTTTCCATTCAATCAGCCCATAGCCGCCATCGTTAAAAATGATAGTGACAAACGCAGCGCTAATGCGATGAGCTGTTTCCAACTCCTGGCAATTCATCATAAATCCGCCATCGCCTGTGACAGCGACTACGTTGCGATTGGGATGCACCAACTTAGCCGCTACGCCCCCTGGAATGGCAATGCCCATAGAAGCAAATCCATTAGAGATTAAGCAGGTATTTGGTCTAGCACAGTGATAATGTCTGGCAATCCACATCTTGTGCGCACCTACATCAGAGATCACGATGTCTTCAGGATCGAGTACCTGACGCAAATCGTACAGCAGCTTCTGTGGCTTAATGGGAAAGCCAGCATCGTTTGCATACTGCTCGTAGTTCTCTTGCATCTCAGCTCGAAGGTTTGAAAATCGCGCTTCAAGCTTGTCCTCTTTTGATCTGCTCAAGATTATTGGCTGAGAGTGTTGAAGGCGTTTGCCAATTTCAGTCAGCGCGTCTGAGATATCACCAACAATCTCTACACTAGGGATGTAGCAGCCGTTGATTTCGGCAGGTGTTACTGAAATGTGAACAATAGGCAGATGACCTTGAGGGTTCCACTTTGTAGGACTGTATTCAATCAGATCGTAGCCAATGGCAATGACCAAGTCGCTTGCATCTAACGCGCAGGCAATGTAGTCGCGCTGCTGAAGCCCAACTGTCCAGAGCGATCGCTCATCTCGATAGTCCAAAACGCCTTTGCCCATAAAGGTATTGGTCACTGGAATGTTCATCTGCTGAGCAAACCGAGTGATAGACTCGCTGGCTAAGTTTCGAATAGCACCATTACCCACCAGAATGATGGGTTTGTTTGCTTGTGATATGGCAATGGCGGCCTTCTGCAAATTCTCCTCTGAGGCTACTGGATGCGGCGGCTGAACCACGCGTAAAGGCG
The DNA here is from genome assembly GCF_000155595.1 of Synechococcus sp. PCC 7335. Taxonomy (NCBI): domain Bacteria; kingdom Bacillati; phylum Cyanobacteriota; class Cyanophyceae; order Synechococcales; family Synechococcaceae; genus Synechococcus; species Synechococcus sp. PCC 7335. Next base: position 217,982 of record NZ_DS989905.1, read on the forward strand.
CTCCGCTCGCCTCCATCGCCGCAATGTTTTCAGGCAGATCAATATGTACTGCGCCTAGCGGTTCGTTCTGTGCTAGCCGAAAAGCCTTTCTCACAATTTCAGGCGTATTATCAGGTCGTAAGATCTGTTTGTTCCACTTGGTGACCGGCTCAAACATCGCTACCAAGTCAAGATACTGATGCGATTCTATATGCATCCGATCGGTGCCGACCTGCCCGGTAATGGCTACCAGTGGCGCACGGTCTAAGTTAGCATCGGCTACACCTGTCATCAAATTGGTTGCCCCCGGCCCTAGGGTAGAAAGACAAACGCCTGCCTTTCCAGTGAGCCGTCCGTACACGTCGGCCATGAAGGCTGCCCCCTGTTCGTGCCGTGTGGTAATAAACTGGATAGAAGAGCGTTTTAGCGCTTGTAGCAACTGAAGATTCTCTTCTCCAGGGAGTCCAAAAATGTATTCGACGCCTTCGTTTTCCAGACAGCTTACGAGCAATTCGGCAGTGTTCATAATTTAAGCTTCTACCTTATCCAAACTGTTTTGGCATTCACAAATTCCATCAGGCCATAGCGTCCTAGCTCTCTCCCGTAGCCCGAGTGCTTAATACCGCCGAAAGGTAAACGCGGGTCGGATTTTACCAATCCATTGATAAAAACAGCGCCTGCATCTAATTCGTTAATAAGTTGTTGCTGTTCGTTCTCATCTGTCGTCCAAGCACTTGCACCAAGGCCAAACTCAGTGCCGTTGGCTAGCGCGATCGCCTCTTCAATGTTCTTTACTTGAAACACCAACGCTACCGGGCCAAAAAACTCTTCTTTATCAGCGGGGGTTCCTGGTGGAATCGCCGTTAACACCGTCGGTGGATAGAAATTACCTGATCGTAGTTCATCTGGTAGCTGCTGATTTAGGGCTTCGATATTTCCCCCTACCAATACCGTTGCACCTTTCTCTATACAAGCTTTCACCTGCTTGTCTAATTCCTTCAAAATGCTGGGCGTTGCCAACGGCCCAATATCGGTTTCTGGCTTCAACGGATCTCCCACCTTTTGCTGAGCAAACTTTTCAGCCAGTCCTTTTTCAAATGGCTCGGCAATATCGCCGACTAAAATGAATCGTTTAGCAGCAATGCAAGACTGACCATTGTTTAGTAATCGGGCGCTAGCCGCCGTGGTGATCGCCTGCTCCAAATCTGCACTTGGCAGCACAATGAACGGATCGCTACCCCCTAGCTCTAACACCGCCTTCTTAATATGACGCGCCGCTGTCTGTGCCACGGCTGCACCCGCTGGCCCACTTCCTGTAAGTGTTGCGGCCTTTATCCGATTATCAGCAACAATTGCTTCTACCGAATCTGCGCCAATCAATAAGGTTTGAAACATATTGGCTGGAAAGCCCGCTTGCTCGAAGACAGAGGCGATCTCTAATGCTGATTGTGGCACGTTAGAGGCGTGCTTGAGCAATACCGGATTACCCGTCATCAAGGCTGGAGCTGCCGCTCGAAACACTTGCCAGAAAGGGTAGTTCCAAGGCATTACGGCTAGCAAAATGCCCAAGGGCGAATAACGCACGTAGCTTTGGCTAGCATCTGTTTGGGCTGGTTCATCTCGCAAAAAAACTTCGGTCTTATCAGCGTAATAGCGGCAGCACCAAGCACATTTTACAACTTCAGCGATCGCGCTTTTTAGCGTCTTGCCCATCTCTAGCGTCATGGTTTTGCCAAAGTCTTCTTTTCGCTCTAACAAAATATCGGCGGCTTTGTGCATCCACTGCCGCCTTCGGCTAAAAGTTGTTCTGGAATAGGATAAGAAGGCCGCCTGAGCCTGAGAGAGTGCAGATTCTATACCCTCAGGTGTCAGCGCCTGATAGGTTTTCAGGGTCTTGCCTGTAGTTGGATTAATGCTTGCAATGGTCATAATTCCCTCCCCAGCTGCGCCTGTTGCTGACCCAACCATATCTATACTGTACTCATCACAAAAACCTCCTTGTACAGAACTCTCTTAGTTCGTAGCTATTCGTACAGATTATTTACCTTTAATTAGATGCTACGGCCCTTACGCTTAAACTTGGTCTACTTTAATTGAAGCCTTTCTACCTTTCCACTAAAGCAAAAAAGAACATCCTATGCCTGCTACTTTACTCACTGATGCCAGCCGCCGACTGGAAAAAGCTGCGCAGTACGCGCCGATCTCAGACGATGCTACCGAGCGCTTAAAATTCCCCAAAGCCAGCTTGAAAGTGGCTATTCCTGTACGAATGGACGACGGCTCTTTGCGAGTGTTTGAAGGCTATCGAGTTCGCTACGACGATACCAGAGGGCCAACCAAGGGCGGCATCCGGTTCCATCCCAATGTTTCGCTAGATGAGGTGCAGTCTCTCGCTTTTTGGATGACTTTCAAGTGTGCGGCAGTAAACCTGCCGTTTGGCGGTGCAAAAGGTGGGATTACGCTGAATCCCAAAGACCTTTCTAAGTTGGAGCTAGAGCGGCTAAGTAGAGGCTATATAGATGCGATCGCGCCTTTCATTGGCCCAGATTTGGATATTCCTGCCCCTGATATGTACACCAATTCGATGGTTATGGGGTGGATGATGGATCAGTACAGCATTATTAAAGGGGTGCGATCTCATGCTGTTATCACTGGTAAACCCGTTAGTATGGGCGGGAGCTTAGGTCGAGATACAGCGACTGGTATAGGAGCCTTTTTTGTAATCAATTCAATGATGGAAAAGCTGGGTAAGCGGCCTGAGACACTGACAGTAGCTATACAAGGCTTTGGCAATGCCGGAAGCGTGGTTGCTCAACATCTTTTTGAAGCTGGCTACAAAGTGATTGCAGTCAGTGATTCTAAAGGTGGCATCTACAACAAAAATGGACTAAGCATTCCCGATGTACGCCAGTTTAAGCAGACATATCAAAAGATGAAAGACGTATACTGCAAAGATACAGTATGTAATGTAACAAATCACAATACGATCACAAACGAAGAGATTCTCTCTTTGGATGTAGATATCTTGATTCCAGCAGCGTTAGAGAATCAAATTACGGTTGCCAATGCTCATAATGTTCGAGCTAACTATATTTTTGAGGTTGCCAACGGCCCCGTTACTGCCGATGCTGATAAAATTTTGGAAGCTCAGGGAGTCGCTCTTTTCCCTGACATATTAGTGAACGCTGGCGGTGTCATGGTAAGCCACTTTGAGTGGGTACAAAACCGAAGTGGGCTGTATTGGAAGCTCGATAAAGTCAACAAAAAACTGCAATCTCGCATTATTGAAGAAGCTACAACTATTTGGCAAGTTGCCCGTCGTAAAGATGTTTCGTTTAGGACAGCCGCCTATATTCATGCGCTGAGTCGCATTGGCGAAGCACTCAACGACCGAGGCACTCGTGATTACTACACATACTGACTTTGATGCTGCGATGTAACACCGCTGCCTAAAAGCAACCGAAATATAGCCATCCCCCGCCATTTATGAAACGCCTATATCCAGTGTACTGAGTGACTAACAAAAGGTGCTGTATACGGAACTGAACCCATTTTGGCGGATCTGCTATCGCACCTATATGCAGATGTTTGAAAGCTTCGAAGCTTCTTACTTCAACAAATATATCTTTTGCTTTTCAGCTAGTTGCTTCTTCCGGGCTGGCGCGGCTAGTCAGTTGTGGATAGAGCAATAGAGTGGCTTGAGAGGCACGCCTTACTACCGATCACCAAAAGCTGGGAAGAGCTTTAGTCACAGACTGCTAGGAATTTTAACGACTGCTATACATAACCCCTTTCTTAGCAGATACGAGGGAGCTGCTCTCCGCTAAGCAGATCGAGGACGCGCTGCGAACCAGTGGCGCTTTTCAAGGTAACCTGAGCGGTCGGGCTATTGATAACTTTGCCGATAATCTGTGCAGAGGGTTGATAGTAGCGGAGGCATTTCAGCGCGATCGCTCCCATCGACTCGGGAACAAAGGCAACAAAGCGCCCCTCATTGGCTACATACAGCGGATCGAGTCCTAGCAGCTCGCATGCACCCTGCACCTCCGGCTGTACAGGAATAGCCCTATCTAATTGAATATGCTGGCCAGTCGCTAGCGCAATCTCGTTGAGAGCACTGGCAAGTCCGCCTCGGGTCAAATCACGCATACAGTGGACAGCAACCTGCTCCAACAAATCGAGAACCGCAGGTGCTAAAAGCGCAGAATCGCTTTCTATCGTAGTCTCAAAGCTAAGTCCTTCTCTCGCCGAAAGAATAGCGACACCATGCCTACCCACATCGCCGCTGAGTAAAACAATATCGCCCTGCTGTATGGCGCTTGGCCCTATATAGTCACGATGTTCTAAAACACCAATACCAGCAGTGTTAATAAATATGCCATCGCCTTTACCGCGATCAACAACTTTAGTATCCCCAGTGACTACACGCATCTGCGCCTGTTCCGCTGCCGCTTGAATGGACTGTACAATTTGCCAGAGCGTCTCCATCGGCAAGCCTTCTTCTAGGATAAAGCTCAAGCTAAGATATCGAGGTCTTGCGCCTGCCATCGCTAAATCGTTCGCAGTGCCATGAACGGCAAGAGAGCCAATATTGCCGCCCGGAAAAAACAGTGGCGTCACGACATAGGAATCGGTTGTAAATGCTAGCTGAGCATCGGAGCCATTGGGTATCGACAACCTCGCCGCATCGTGTCGCCACTCGGGATTGGGCTGAAAAGTTGCTAGCAGCATTTCCTCAATGAGCTGATGCATTAGGCGTCCGCCGCCACCGTGAGCCAGCAGCACCTGTGGGTACCGCTGAAGCGGAATTGGACAGGCGATTTTGGGCGTTAGATCGGGTGCCGAATGATCAGTCATGCAGAGGTCACTTACTCAGTTGAGCATGCGTCTTTTCTATCTAGACAATAGCAATAAAACCTAGTGAAGTTTCTCTTAGGAATGCTGTCGCTGATTACTCACAACTTCCTCAGAACGTCTATGTAAATTGGGACAGTACCCATAGACTGTCTACCGATCTTTGATTTGCCGACCTGTAATATTGATACCTTTATCGTGATAGGAGAACACTGATGGACAAGACTCGTCTGAGCGCTAATCTGAACCTGATCAAAACGCTGTTGACCTGTCCTCAGGGCGAAGAGTGGGTTTACCTAAAGTATTATGAGAAGATCGTCGATGCCGAATTTTTACAGTTTATGGAGCAGGTGGCGCTTCAGCTAGGACAGCAGGGCGATCAGGCTTCTGCGGCTTTTTTGCACAACTGGGCGGCCAAGCTTCATCATATTTGGTTAAAGGAAATTGACCCAGCAGCGCCAGAAGAAGATAAAACAGAAGCCTATCTAAGCTTAATTCAACAGCTTCTAGATTGTCCGAAGGAGATGGAAGAGCATCTGTTGATTGCCCATGAAACGCTGATTGGGCCGGGGCTGGTTCACAAAATGCAGGAGGTGAGCAAACAGCTGAAGCAGCAGGGTGAAGCAGAACCCGCTGCGTACCTGGAGTCGATTGCCAATGAGCTAAGCCAGAGCTGGCTCGTAGAACATGACTTTTCTGCTCGGTTAGAAAAGCCTTCTACCCAGTCAACCTCACCTCAATCAACTTCTCAATCAGTGCCTCAGTTCAAGCATCAGGCCAAGAACAAGTCTTCTACCTCGGCTGCATCACCTGAAGATCATGCCCTGGGCGATCTATCTGACGATCTATCTGATGATGTATGGTTCGATGCCGAGGACAGTCGTTTCGGGGCTATTCGATCTGTGATCTCCTCACCCACACAGCCACTGGTCAACTCGACTCAGCCAAAGCAGGGAGTTGTTACTAGCCTGTCTGACTCCCCTCAGTTGAGCGACTATGAAACCACAGTTAATCGAGCCATCTCTAGTGGTGCGATCGCCTCAGCCTCAGCGTCTGAACGACTCACTCAAGCGGTTAGACAGTCACCGATTCAACCAGCAGCTCAGCAGGCGATCGCACAGTCACTCCAAGCAATTGCCGACGCGTTAGAGCAGCTCAACCAAACCATGACCACAGTGCGATCGCCCCATCCCTTGTCCTATTTAGAAGTGCTAGAAAAAGCCTACGCAGCTAGCTGGCAGCTCACTACCGAAGAGATAAAGCAGCTGCTAGGCGTGACGCCCAGGTGCCAAGCCCGCGAAACCGTTTATCGCCGGGGGGAATGGTGCTTTACTAAGGTCGGTAAAGTAGGTCGTCAAACCGCCTGGAAGGTAACTAAAGAACAAAACTGATCAGCGATGAATCGATCAGCAACAGCCACTATTCTTATCTGCTTGAAGGCTAGTCGTATCAATGGTTGACGACCCTTGACGTTATGTTATAGAAAGCTGTGCTGTAGGCGACAAGTGTCGAACAGTCCTGTTCAATCAGGCTGCACTCTAAGGTTGCACTACTTGAATAGCTCAGGTCGTTTTTTCGTTCTCACCAACTGATTCATCCACTGATAGGAGATTATGTTGAGTACGATGCCAACAAACAGTAGCAGAAACATCAGTACGAGCTGATAGCCGGGAACCGAAACCAGCTCATCCATGATCAAATGGGCTAAGTTGAGCACTGTGTACAGTAGGGTCATCGCAAAGTGAATGCGCCGGAAGAACAGCGAAGGAATCATTATACAGGCCATCATCGCTAGAAGCGGTAGCGCAAAGAAAGCCAGCATCAGCCACATCACCGCCTCTAGTCCGATGGCTTCGTGAGTATGGGAGCTAGCGACACCAAGTCCATGGAATAGTGGCATAAGTGCTAGCTGCGTATGGAACAGTGTTCCAAGGAGAAACACCGTCCAAAGAACCACGATTTTGACAGCGATATTGTCTCTATACAACTTTTTTGGTGTGTAAAGTCTGCTCATTTGGTTTCACCTTATCTCCCGGTCTGTTGCCTTCTAATTCTGTGAACTCCTAATTGCAGTTGTTAGCATAAACAACAAAAATGTAGAAGCTATGAGGCAAGCCGATAGCGATAGTAGGCAGCGCAGGCCCCTTCTGATGAAACCATCGGTGCGCCTAGCGGATGCTCTGGGCGGCAACGGTTGCCGAAGGCGACGCAGTCATGTGGTTTGCACTTTCCTTGAAGCACTAGGCCGCTGATGCAGTCGGCGTCAGCGAGGATCACGCCATTGTGAGGCTGAAGCTGGTCTGAAAATCGTCGCTGGGCATCCATATAGCGGTAGGCATCTTGCAAACAGAGACCGCTCTGCTCTATATTGCCAAGTCCGCGCCAGGTACGCGGCGCCACCCGAAAGAATTGAGAGATGAGCCGCTGAGCTGACTGATTGCCTTGAGCAGCGACGGCTCTAGCGTACTGATTTTCGACTTCCGTGCGCCCAGTTTCTAGCTGCTGCAAACAAAGGTAAATGCCTTGCAAAATATCGACTGGCTCGAAGCCCGTAACAACGATAGGGATGCGGTATTTTTGCGCGATCGCCCGATATCCCTCATAGCCAGTAATGCTACAAACATGGCCCGCTGCTAAAAAGCCTTGAACCTGGCAGTGGGGCGAGGCCAAAATAGTCTCCATAGCCGGTGGCACTAAGACGTGGGCCAATAGAACAGAAAAGTTGTCGAGCCGCTGCTGGTGCGCTTGGTGCACGGCCATCGCCGTGGCGGGTGCGGTAGTCTCAAACCCAACGGCAAAAAAGACAACTTGCTGATTGGGATTGGCTTGGGCTAGGGCGATCGCGTCCAAAGGAGAATACACCATTCGCACATCGCCGCCCTGAGCCTTGATGCTCAGCAAATCTGTTTCGGTTCCCGGCACCCGCAGCATATCGCCATACGAACAGAAGATGACATCTGGCTGCGCGGCAAGTACGAGCGCCTGATCGATAATGGCGGTATCGGTGACGCAAACCGGACAGCCAGGGCCGTGAATCAGAGTAACCTCTGCTGGCAAGAGCTGGTCAAGACCGTGCTTGACGATGGTATGCGTCTGGCCACCGCAGATTTCCATCAGCGTCCAGGGCTGAGTGATGAGATCGGCGATCGCGGCTATATAGCGCTCAATGATGCCTTCATCGCGGTACTCGCTGACGTACTTCATGGCATACCTCATGACTAGATGGCTTCGTGTTTTGTGCTAGGTTCTCTTTCTCTTTTGAGCCAGGCTCTTTCTCTTTTGAGTCAGGAAAGAGGCCGATATAGATACCTAAATCGCCAGCCGTCCGCACCCAGTGGCTATCAACGGCAACGGGTCTCGTACATTGATGGGCCAGGTGACGCGCCTTAATTGCTGGAATGATATGGCTAAGCGGCTGACTGTCTACTTTTCCGCCAGACCAAACCACCAGCCGCTGATATTTCTTCGCGGCAATCAGCTCGACGGCTTCACGGCCAAAAGCGGCAGCCAGCAAACGGTCAAAAGAAGAGGGCATGCTGCTCCGCTGGATATGACCCAATGAGGTGGCTCGCGTTTCTAAGGCTTTGAGATAGCAGTATTCTGGCTGGTTGGTATTGCAAAGCCGCTGGCTGTAAAGCTGAATTTGCTGAGCCAGCACATCGCTAATGTATTTTTCTTTCCCGCCGTTTTGGTTACGCACGCCTTCAGCCACTACGATCAGCGCAAACTGTCTCTCTTTTTGCCGCAGGCTCACAATCTTTTGACAAATATCACCAACCACCGCATCGCTAAGCTGCGGCGTAATCTCTGGAATGAGAATCACATCTGCACCGCCAGCAATCCCGGACTGCAGCGCCAAGTGGCCCGCATCGCGCCCCATCACCTGAACAACAATGATGCGGCTGTGGCTTGCGGCGGTAAACGTCAGGTCATAGAGGGCGCGGGTGACGGTGTCTACAGCCGTATCAAAACCAAGCGATCGCTCGGTCAGTGGCACGTCGTTATCGATGGTTTTGGGAATGGCAATCCAGTTCCAGTGGCCCCGCTGTGCCAGGTCGTTGATAATATCTAGGCTGCCATCGCCGCCTAGCGCCACTAGCGCATCTAGTCCCAGCAGTTGGTAACCGTCAAGAATCTCTTTGGCCACGCTGGGATCGCTGGGGTTTCCTTTGTTGAGTGCACCTAGGACGCTGCCGCTGAGGAACTGCAAGATATCAACGCCGTGGAGTAGTCCAGGTAGGTCAAACCCATGATCGTACAGCTGCAGGTCTCGAATGCTGCAAACGCCTTTCTCTAAGTTGATCAGTCCTTGCGTGCCATAGGGGATGCCATACACCTCCCAGCCTCGCCTAGTCGCACATCTAACAACGGCGCGGATGGCGGCATTGAGTCCTGGGCAGTCACCACCGCTGGTAAGAATACCAATCTTTTTAGGTTTGCCATCGTGATCGGGATGGGCCTGAGAGCTAGTTGGGTCGGTCATAAGAAGTGTGCTATACGGCATTCTGTTTATGCTGCCTTGTTTATGCGGTTTTGTTTATGCGGTTTTGTTCATACGGTATTTTGTTCATATGGTTTCGTTCACACGGTTTTGTTTATACGGTGTTTTGATGAAGTCGGTAGGTTTGGATCGATTTGAGATATTGGGCTCGCTCAAAGGCACTCGGGTCGGGGCAGTTGACTTGGCTCATGCTGCCCTGAAGCTGTTCTAGTGAGTCGTACTCATGCGCTTCTAGCCAATCTCTTAGATCTTGTTCTACGCGGTGCAGATGGTCGATGCCGTAACGTAGCAAAGCGCTCACCATCTGAGTTGTACTTGCTCCTGCCATCAGCAGCTTGATCGCATCTTGAGCCTGATGCACGCCGCTGGTTGCCGCGAAATCTATCGGCAGCGTGCCGTACAAAATAGCAATCCACCTCAGCGGCAGGCGCAGATCTTGAGAAGTGCTCAGCAGCACTTGTGGGGAGACTTCTAGCGCCTCGATGTCAATATCAGGCTGGTAGAACCGATTGAACAGAACCAGGCCATCGGTTCCGGCTCTAGTCAGGCTTTCTGCAAAGTTGGCCAGATTAGAGAAATAGGGACTGAGCTTGACGGCGACGGGAATATTCACCGCGTAGGTAACCCCTCGAACAATCTCGCAATAAGTTTGTTCAACCTGCAAAGCAGTGGTTTCTGGCTGAGTAGGCACCGCGTAGATATTCAGCTCAATCGCATCAGCTCCTGCTTCTTCTAATTGTTCGGCATAGCGGGTCCAGCCGCCGGGCGTTGTCCCGTTGAGACTGGCAATAATCGGGATATCCACCATCGCTTTGGCCGAGGCGATGTGATCTAGATAGGTCGTTGCTCCGACCGGAAAGAGAGCGTCAGGGAAGGCAGGCCGTTTTGGGAAGTAGGTGAGGGCTTCAGCGTAGCTCTCGCTACCCTGCGTCATATAGTAATCTAGCTCTAAGCGATCGCGCTGTAGCTGTTCTTCAAATAAAGAGTGAAGCACAATCGCCCCGGCCCCAGCGTCTTCCATCTGCCGCAGATGCGAGAGATCTTCGGTCAATGGCCCACAGGCCCCGACCACTAAAGGAGAGCGCAAGGTCATGCCTAAATAAGTTGTTGAGATATCCATGATGTTTTCTCGTTTGTGTAGTCCTATCCCGTAGGGACATAGCATGCTATGCCCCTACGGCGTATTGATGCATAGCCGATAGATTATTTAGGCGCATGCCCCTTACCTATTCGGGTAGTTGTTCTAATTGATCTACTTCTAATCGACCTGGTTCCAAACGATCTGAGGGTGAATCAGACTGTAACTTGGGCTGCTTTCCATATCGGGCCAGGAGCGTCGCGCCAAAGCCAAAGAGGGCGACTAGGCTAATCAGCGCCCCGCCAATAAACGGCACTAGGCTAACCACAAACAACACAATCAGCCCTGTCCAAAACTGGCGAAAGGAGACTTCTGGGTGTCGTCGCTGTAGGCGTCTGCCGAGCCATAGGCAGGCTGCTGTCCCGCCGAACAAGCTAGTGAGTAAAACCGCTAGATTAGACAGTGGAATGAGAACAGCGCCTAGGGCACTGCCAGCGGTGAGCACCGTGAGCACGAATAGCGCCGCAATGCCGCCAATGCCATAGATCAAGCTATTGAAGGGATGGGCTTCAAGAGTAGAGGCGATCGCGCCCACATGATTAGGCAGCAGCAGCAGTAGCAAGAGTCCAATTAAGCCTACGCCAATGAAAGCAATCAGCCAGAAGATCACATTGCCTAGATAGAGCGTGCCAAAGACCCCAAAGCGATCAAACACGCCGCTAAATCCCTCTAGCATAGTGAACTCGTTGCCGCTAACGACAGCACTATCCGCGCGAATAATCTGTCCACCGATGGTAAAGACATCCCCGTCTACCACGACCTCCTCAGCTAGCTGCACATCGCCGCCAATCGCAAACGTATCTCCTCGGATTACCGCCCCTGTTTCGACGGTGACATCACCGCCAATCGCAAAGGCATCATTAACGGTCTGAGATTCTGTGACGATTAAGTCGCCACCAATTTTGAAGACGTCCTGTTCTGTCGGTGATTTGTTGGCATTAATGGCAGGATCAGCCTGAACCGGAACAGAAAGGCCGCTAAACCACAGGGCCAAGATCAAAGCCAGTAAGCTGGTGAGCCACCACTTAAGCGGCTTCCATGCAAAGGGGTGTGAGAACTGTTCTTTCATGAGATTTTTCTCCTAGGGGGGCGGGTTACAAGCGATGATTCTCTTCTGTGTTGAAAGTGTCTTGAAGAGATGTTTCTTAGAGGTGTTTCTCTGGAGAGACTTGAGCCCGAGGGTTCTGTGAGCGCGCTAAATACTGATAGAATTGCCACCTAGTTTTGACGTCTTGCTGCACCTGCTGAAGCAGCCGCTTCGCCGTTTCAGGATGACTGTGAGCCAGCATCTTGAAGCGGTTTTCCTCGTACATAGATGCCTCTACCGGCAGCTTTGGCGAACGGCTATCTATGATTAGACCGCCGCCCTCATCGGTCTGACGACGCGGGTCGTAGCGGTATAGCAGCCATCGGCCAGAGTCGACAATGGCCTTTTGATGACTCATCGCCCGAGCCATGTCGATGCCGTGAGCAATGCAGTGCGAGTAGGCAATAATCAGTGAGGGGCCCTCATAAGCCTCGGCTTCTAAAAAGGCTTTGAGCGTATGCTCATCACGAGCGCCCATCGCAACGCTGGCAACGTAGGCGCTGCCGTAGGTCATAGCCATCAGACCTAAGTCTTTTTTGGCGGAGGTTTTGCCCGCAGCGGCAAATTTGGCCACTGCACCTTTAGGCGTGGCCTTGGACTGCTGCCCGCCCGTGTTGGAATAGACTTCGGTATCGAGTACGAGAATATTGACATTGCGATCGCCGCTCAGCACATGGTCTAGTCCGCCATAGCCAATGTCATAAGCCCAGCCATCACCGCCAACGATCCACACGCTCTTTTTCGCTAGATAGTCTGCGAGCGAGAGAAATCGCTGAATGTCCTGGTCAAGCGCTACTGAAACGCCAGTTTCACGCATTTTCCCTAGCATTCCTCGAATCAGATCTAGCCGCTCACGCTGTTCTACAATATCGGCTTCGTCTTGCTGTTGCGCCTGCAGAATCTCTTTGGCAACGGGCACTAGCGCCGATTCTCTAAATCTGTCTGCACTGGCAATTTTCTCTAACAGCTCAGCGGCATACTCCGTTTGCTTATCGATCGAGACTCTAAAGCCCAAGCCAAACTCGGCGTTGTCCTCAAACAGTGAATTGGACCAGGCTGGGCCTCGGCCCTGAGCATTGTGGCTCCAGGGTGTGGTGGGCAAGTTGCCGCCGTAGATAGAGGAGCAGCCAGTGGCATTGGCCACTAGGAGGCGATCGCCAAACAGCTGAGTGAGCAGCTTGAGATAGGGCGTTTCTCCACAGCCCGCGCAGGCTCCCGAAAATTCAAATAGCGGCTCTTGCATCTGCTGCTGACTAATTTTGCGAAGGCTGAGCCGCTGTCGATCTAGCGCGGGCAGAGCTAAGAAGAAATCCCAATTTGGTTTCTCCTGCTGTCGCAAATCACCAAGAGTTTCTGACTTCTCGGCTGATTGTTCTTCTGCGGTCTGTTCTTCTGTGCCCTGGTCTGCACGATTATCTAAGGCCTCAGTTTGAGACGGCTGGTAAACCGGCGTCATATTAATCGCCTTTAGTCGAGGCACTGCTTTGTTTTTGGCCGGGCACACATCCACACAGATGCCGCAGCCAGTGCAGTCTTCTGCTGCGACTTGAAGGGTAAACGCCTTGCCCTCCCATTCGCGAGCCTCAGTATGCAAGAAAGTCTTGGGTGCTTTCCGTAAAAGGCTAGGATCGTATGCTTTGGCGCGAATCACGCTGTGTGGGCAAACCATGACGCATTTTGCACACTGCACGCAGACTTCTGGGTCCCACACAGGAATGGACTGGGCAATATTGCGCTTTTCCCATTGAGTCGTGCCAGTAGGATAGGTGCCGTCGCAAGGCAGAGCGCTGACAGGCAGGCTATCGCCTTGCCTTTGCATCATCTTTCCTAATACAGACTGCACAAACGGAGGGGCGTCGCTAGCAACTGCTGGTTTCATCGGGGGCAGCGAGCCAACTTTTGTGTCCTGTGGAATCGGAATGGTATACAGATTTTGCAGCGTTTGATCGACAGCTTTCAGGTTCATTTCAACGACAGCTTCGCCTTTGCGCCGGTAGGTTTTGAGAATGGAGGCTTTGATGGCCGCGATCGCCTCCTGCTGAGGTAAGATATCTGCTAGGGCAAAAAAGCTGGTCTGCATTACAGTATTAATTCGCCCGCCCATTCCCGCTGCGCGAGCGACCTGATAGGCGTTGATCGCAAAGACCTTGAGCTGCTTTTGAACAATCTGCATCTGGGTTCTCTCAGGCAGCCGCTGCCAGGTTTCTTCTGGTGTGTAAGGAGAATTGAGCAGCAGCGTTCCTCCCTGCACAGCCGGTGCTAAAACATCAATTTTGTCTAACAAGGGCCACTGATGGCAGGCAACAAAGTTAGCCTGCGTAATCAGATAAGGCGAGTGAATCGGCCGAGGGCCAAAGCGCAAGTGAGAGATAGTCACCGAGCCCGATTTCTTGGAGTCGTAGACGAAGTAGCCCTGGGCGTAGGTGTTAGGCAGCTCGCCAATAATTTTTATTGTGTTTTTGTTCGCGCCTACTGTACCGTCCGATCCAAGTCCATAGAACACCGCGCGCAGCGTTTCTGCTGGCTCAATTGAAAGGGTAGGATCGTAGTTGAGGCTGGAGTGGGTGAGATCGTCGTCAATACCGATGGTAAAGTGATCTTTGGGGTCGGGTAAGTTGCGCTGAAAGCTGTCCCACAGTAGATTCTTGAAGATGCCTTCTACCATCGCTGGCGTAAATTCTTTGGAAGACAATCCATAGCGACCGCCCACAATTATAGGAAAGCTATTGTCTGGAGCCGTAAATCGCTGTTCTAATAGTGCGGTCAGCACATCTAGATAAAGGGGCTCACCGCTGCTACCGGGTTCTTTAGTCCGATCTAGCACACTGATAGCTTTAACTGTTTTGGGCAAAACAGCCACCAGCCGCCGGGTATCAAAGGGCCGATAGAGACGGACCTTTACAACGCCTACGTTTTCTCCTGATCTGTTCAAAGCATCCACGGTCTCTTGGGCAGTCTCGCAGCCAGATCCCATTAACACAACCACTCGCTCAGCCGTAGGACTACCCCAGTACTCAAAGGGACGATACAGCCGCCCGGTGAGCTGAGCGAAGCGTTCCATGGTTTGTTCTACAATGCCAGCGCCCTCTTGGTAGTATGGATTGACGGCTTCTCTTGCCTGAAAAAACACGTCGGGATTTTGGGCGGTGCCTCTAATGACTGGGTGATCGGGACTGAGAGATCGCAGCCGGTGCTGAGCAATCGCCTCATCGTCCATTAACTCTCGCAGTTGTTCTGTTGAAAGCAGCTCGATTTTTTGAATTTCGTGAGAGGTGCGAAAGCCATCGAAAAAGTGAATAAAAGGAATGCGGCTGGCAAAAGAGGCAGCGGTGGCGATCGCGGCCATATCTTGGGCTTCTTGCACCGACGCTGAGCACAGCATGCCAAACCCAGTGCCCCGCGCCGCCATCACATCGCTATGGTCACCAAAAATAGAGAGGGCCTGAGCCGCCACCGAACGCGCCGCCACATGAATCACGCAGGGCGTTAGCTCCCCAGCGATTTTGTGCAGATTAGGCAGCATCAACAGCAGCCCTTGCGAAGCAGTAAACGTGGTTGTGAGTGCGCCTGTTTGGAGGGCGCCATGCACCGCCCCGGCTACCCCGCCTTCGCTCTGCATCTCGACAATAGCCGGAACGCTGCCCCACAGATTAGGTCTTTGTTCTGCTGACCAGGCATCTGCCCATTCACCCATAGGAGAGGCAGGTGTAATCGGATAAATCGCAATGACTTCATTGAGCGCATAGGCAATTCGAGCAACCGCTTCATTGCCGTCTAGCGTTACAAACTGAGCTTTTGTTTGAACTTCAACTGGGTTTTTAGCTTGCATAGTTTTTTCTCTACTAGCGTTGAAGCTTCTCAGTTGGTTGCATTACCCAAGAAGTTGAATCTACAAAGCTCAAACTACGAGAAAAGTTTGAGGAACTTATGAAGGATAATTTCTCAGCGCAAGGACTGAATTTTAGGTCACTAACCCCTCACAAGATCCTCATCTCTAATTTCTATGCTCATCGATATAGAGTCACTGCAAGCGGCCCTTTTGAGGGGCTCTTGCGAGCGGTTTGACCTAGCTGACATTTTGAGGATGACGTTTGATGACTTCTGTTCCATTTCAAACTATTTTGGTGGCCATTGATGACACCGAGGTGAGCAACAGAGCGCTGGCGGCGGCCACCACATTGGCTAGCGCCCTCGACGCGAAGCTGATGATTGTGCATGCGCTCAATCCGCACGATGTTCATAGAACGCGACTGTCCCCTGCAGCCGCTTCTATCTATAGCGGTGAAGAAGCAGCGGCTGAGCGCGCCTATGAACAGGAATGGCTCAGCTATGTCAGCCGCTACGAGTCGATGCTAAAGCGGAAGACGGACGAGGCGATCGCCGCTGGCGTAGACGCCGATTTCATTCACCCACACGGCTCGCCAGAATCGGTACTTTGCGAACTAGCCCGAACTCACAACGTCAGTCTGCTAGTGGTAGGCAGTCACCAGCGCACAGGCATGGCCGAGATAATGCTGGGCAGCACCAGTAACTACATTGTCCATCATGCGCCTTGTTCGGTTCTAGTTGTCTATGCCGGAGAGCAAGCTGTCGATTCAGCCTCTGTAGAAAGCGAACCTGCGAGCGCATAGATAATTGCGATCCTCATAGCTTTCTCAATTGAGATTGTTCTAAAGCGCTTGAGCAGCAAAAGCACTTGAGTACAGAGATCGAAGAGGATTAAACAATATGTACAACAGAATACTGGTGGCGCTCGATACGCTAGAGCCTGCTGTTTTCGAGACGGCTGTAGACATCGCCGCCGTAACAGAGGCCACTCTACTTTTACTGCACGTCCTCTCGGAGCAAGATCTAGCCAGTCCACCCTCGCCGAGCGCGATCGCCCGAGAGTATGCTACGCCGATATGCGAACAGTCGCAAGCAACCTACCAGGCGCAGTGGCGAAGCTACGTCGATCAAAGCCTAGAAACATTGCGCGACTATGTCAGCCGGGCCGAAGCTGCAGGCGTCATCGCTGACTTTTTGCAAACGAGAAACGCACCGGGTCAGGGCATCTGTCAGACGGCCAAGAGCTGGCAAGCAGATTTGATCGTGATGGGTAGCCACCATCGCCAAGGAATCGAAGAGATCGTACTAGGCAGCGTCAGTAACTATGTCATGCACCACGCCCCCTGTTCGGTGATGATTATCGCTCTAGACTCTGAGCAGAATGAGCCAGCAGCGGCTGTGGCTGCCTCGCATGTGGCTGTGTAGCGAGAGAGAGCTATGGATTGGACGATTGTCACTAGGTTAGCGATCGCACTCGCATTGGGTCTCATTCTCGGCACAGAACGGGGATGGGAAAATCAGCAGGTTGAAAACTGGCAGAATTCGGCAGAAGAAGCGGCCGCCGGGCTGCGTAGCTTTGGCATTGTTGGGCTGTTGGGTGGTCTGACTGTGCTGCTAGCGGGTGCGAGCAATCCGCTTTTGATCGCTGGGCTATTTCTAGGATTTTCGCTGTTAGTCACCGCTTCCTACTGGCTCACCGCCAAGCGAACGCACGATTTTGGTATCACGACCGAGCTAACGCTGCTGTTGACCTTTTGCTTGGGCGCCCTCTCGGTGGTCGGCTACACAGCCGAATCGATCGCCGTGGCAGTGGTGGTCGCTGCGATCTTGGGCTTTAAGCAAGAAATGCACAGTTCGATTCACAAGCTCAATCGGGCAGAGCTGCTGGCGACGCTGCAGCTACTGTTGATTGCGGTCGTAGCACTGCCGCTGCTGCCAAATCAGCCACTCGGGCCTTGGCAGGCGGTCAATCCGCGCACGGTGGGTTTACTGGTGATGCTGATTTCGGCGACGGCCTATGGCGGCTATTTTGCGGTGCGGCTGTTGGGCGAGCGCCTGGGCCTTTTGCTCACAGCAATCCTAGGCGGGCTGGTTTCTTCTACAGCGGTGACGATCGCGTTTGCCCGGATGAACAAGCAGGCAAACGTGTCACCGATGCTGCTAGGGGCGGGCATTTCTTTGGCTGCTGGCACAATGGCGCTGCGGCTGCTAGTAGAAATTGCTGTGGTCAATGCCGATTTATTATCCGTACTGGTGCCGCCGATGGCCTGCTTGTCTATTGTGCCGCTAGTGGCAACGGTGGCGATCTCATACATGCTTAGTCGTCGCGCCTCGGCTCAGAAATCAGCGACGCGGCGAGCGGCGTCAAACCTACCAGCAGCTGTCAAATTGGGCAATCCTATCGATTTGAGATCGGCACTGATCTACAGCGGTGGACTGACGCTGCTGTTTGTTCTAGTTCGCGCGGCTGAGGCTTGGCTCGGCGAGTCAGGCATCTACTTACTCTCTGCTATTTCAGGAATTGCGGATGTCGATGCGGTCAGTCTTTCTTTGGCAGCCTCTGCCAACAGCGGCCTCGCTCATAGCATAGCCGTCCGAGGTATCTTGCTAGCGGTGGCTGTGAATACGCTGGTGAAAGCGGGCATCGCCTTGGCGATCGGTGGCTATCGGCTGGCTCGCTGGAGCACGACTATTTTAATCGCATCGTTGGGGTTGGGCGGTGTCACCGCTTTGATCTATATAAATTAGACCTAACAAACCAGACTCTCTTAGTTCTAACGCTTATACCTGAGCTGTCATATCGATTTGTTCGAGATAGTACAGCGTCTCTTCCGCTGCCTGAATGTCTAATTTGCTAATAGCAAACCCGACATGCACCACAACATAGTCGCCTATCTGCGCTTCAGGAACGTAGGCAAGGCTCACAGTTTTGAGAATGCCGCTAAAGCTGACTTTCCCTGTGCGATCGAGATCTTCACCCTCAATGCTGATAATTTTTCCAGGAACGGCTAGGCACATGGCTAAAGTCTCTGGCTGATCATAGGACTGGCAGCACGACTGGTGATAGAGACGCTATCTGTTTTAACTTTATTGTGCTGGTCTGCGATCGCCTGCCGGAGATAATCCGCCAAGTCTCTCATACCTTCTCCCGTCTTGGCCGAAAGCTCAAACACGACTGCCTGTGGCGCAATCTGATGAAGATGACGTAGCGTTTCTTCCCGGTCAAACTCAACGGCGGCGGCCAGATCAATTTTGCTGATCACCACGACCTGAGCCAACTTAAATGTGGTTGGATATTTCAGCGGCTTGTCTTCGCCTTCAGTCACCGACATCACCACAATTCTTAGATCCTCACCTAGATCGTAGGCCGCAGGACACACCAGGTTTCCGACATTTTCAATTACGAGAAAATCGAGCGTCGCCAAATCTAGCTGATGGGCGGCTTTGGCCACGCTGCTAGCCTCTAAGTGGCAGAGATTTCCGGTGGTAATTTGCCGCGCTTGGATGCCAGCTTGATGCAGCCTTTCGGCATCGCGTTCGGTGGCCAAATCGCCGACGATAACTCCTGGGCGAATGCCTACCGCCGATAGCAAATTGTCTCGTTTCAGCAGTTGCTGAAGCAGCGTCGTTTTGCCTGCACCTGGAGAAGACAATACATTGACAGCGAGTAAATGGCTAAACAACGCTCGGTTGTGATCGGCATATTGAGTATTTTTGGCTAGCACCTGCGCTTGAAGGTGCAAAGTCTGCCGCACCGGATCAGTCGAGCCTGTATCAGTCGAGGCTGACGGTGTTTGATTACATCCACATTGTCTACACATAATACGGTCCACACACACTGTTGGGTCTTTGATAACGAAGTTGATTACGAGACTTCTAGGGAAGCGAGCTGTAGGTCTTGTCCCTGGCGAATGTCAGTGCTGATCTGCTGACAGCGCGGGCAGTTAAAAACCCAACTAGTTGGATGAAATAGGCGATCACAGCGATCACAATAGCACTGCGTCGGTACCGTTTTGATCAACAGCTCAGCCCCTTCAGCCGGCGTCCCCGTACTGACCACATCAAAGGCAAACATCAGTGCATCGGGCACGACTCCAGAGAGTTCTCCTACGTGCAGCTCAAGGCGATGAATTTTTTGGGCGCCTGCTTGTTCGATCTGTTCTATGGCAAGATTTAGTGCGGATTGCATGAGGCTAACTTCGTGCATAGTTCGTGCATAGTAGGCGAAAGAGAAAGTCCTTTAGCTTGATATGACAGGGGTTTACCCCCTGAAAACAGTGCAAGCTAAGTGCAGATTGCTACAGAACTTACTGGTAGGTTTGCAAGAAGTGCTCGATAGTTCTGACGGCCAGATCGTAGCCGCTTTGAGCAGTCGAAGAGAGTGCGTCTCCAAAGTTAAAGCTCTCAGTCGGAATCTGCAACAGCCAGGCTTGGGGAGAGTGGCTATAGACTTGACGGGTGAGGTTGAGTAATATCCAAGGATCACCGCTGTGAGACGTGCTGCGCGGCAGTGAATTGGGCACGCGCTCGCCCACAATTGGCTCTAGCTGAACGGTTCTAGCACAGTGTTCACCGCCGCAGGCATCGACAAAAATAACGTAGTCAGCGCGAGACACATCGCTGGCTAGATCGGGCGTAAGCTGATGTACCGCCAAGGTCTTAACTGCGCTAAGCTGCCACTTGGCTACAGCTGTGGCGACTTTGGGACCCACAGCATCGTCGCCTCGCAGCTCATTGCCGTAGCCAATGACCAAAAACCGAGGCTGAGAGGCTGCTGGAATAGTATGGGTGGCCTTGCGCTCAGTTGTAGGAGCACTCAGAGCATTTTTGCTAACAGAGTCACGATTTGTCTGAATAGAGGTAGTCACCATAGAGAATCTCCTTGGCTATTAACGCTGTTGCTGTGGTACGTAAATGTCTATAAATTCAGCGTAGATAGTTAGCATGAGGAATTTATGAGGGGCAAAGAGATACTAAGCAGCCTCTAGCGAAAGAGCTGGTCCAGCTGCTGGCCTTTGGCATCGACTAGCTCAATCTGTAGCGCCATCTGCCCAGCCGCATGAGTAGAGCAGCTCAGGCAAGGATCGAAGGCCCGAATTCCCGCTTCTACTCGGTTAAGCACTGGTTCTGGAATGGTGTCGTCGTGGATGTAGTGGCGAGCGATCTGGGCGACGGTGCGGTTCATCGCCAAATTGTTTTGCCCGGTAGCGATAATTAAATTGACCTGCGTGAGTAGCCCGGTTTCGTCGATTTTGTAATGGTGGAAAAGCGTGCCTCTAGGCGCTTCGCCAACACCGACGGCTTCGAGTCGGTTGACGTCTGCGCGCGATCGCAATCGCTCACTTTGCAGATCCGCATCGGCTAGCCCGCACTCAATTCTCTCCAAACAGGTCAAAATTTCAATCAGGCGAGCATAGTGATAAAAGAAGGAGCTGTTGACGATTCCGTTTGTCGATTCGCTGTGCTTTCGGAAGTGCTGGAGTTCTTGCTCAGCTAGCGGCGTGCCAATGCGGTCACAAATATTCAGTCTTGCTAGCGGCCCTACCCGGTACAAACCGCTCTTTAGCCGACAGAGATCGTCTCGATCTGGATAGCCAAGCGGCTTATAGTATGGAGATTTTAGGTAGGAGTCAGACTGTACTCTTTCGCCAATCCAATCGGTATAGTCAGCCGGGTCTAGCCGATCGGCGATAATATTGCCGCCGCTGTCTACAAAGCGCAGCCACCCATCGTAATGCTCCCAGGTACCATCAGCCGTCACCAGTCCCATAAACAAACTGGGAAAATTGCCAAAAATATGAGCTTCTTCTTGCAGATTTTCTAACAGCCGCCGAAAGCGTGCTAGCACCCGCAAAATAATCTCTTTAGCTTCAGGCAGCCGCGACTGAATCTCAGCTTTGTGTTCAGCAGAAAGACAAGACCGGACGCCCCCCGGCACCGCCCAGGCCGGATGAATCTTACGTCCGCCCAGATAGTCAATTAGTAGCTGGCCAAACTGCCGCAGCCGAATTCCGCCTCTGGCCAGTTCTGGCTCTGCCGCCATCAGTCCAAAGATATTGCGCCCAGCCGGATCGCTCTCCCAGCCCAAGAGTAAATCTGGACTGCTGAGATGAAAAAAGCTCAGCGCGTGCGACTGAATAATTTGGCCTAGGTTCATCAGTCTACGCAGCTTTTCCGCTGCAGGGGGAATCTCTACGGCCAGCAAGCGATCACCCGCTTTAGCGGAAGCTAGCAAATGACTAACCGGACAAATCCCACAGATCCGCGCGGTAATTCCTGGCATTTCCCAAAAGGGCCGCCCCTCGCAAAACTTCTCGAAGCCGCGAAATTCAGTGACGTGAAATCGCGCATCGCTGACCTCACCCTGTTCATCTAAATAGATAGAGATTTTGGCATGGCCCTCAATGCGCGTGACCGGATCGATCACAATTCTGTTGGTCACAGTAAAAAAAACCTTGAGACAAGGGTTCTAGAAAGAGTTTGTTGTAGCCGGTCGGACAAATAGTCCTAACCCGTAGAGGCATAGCATGCCATGCCTCTACGACGTATCGATGCACAGCCGGAATGTTGCATCAGCACATATCCTATGCCGAAACAGTTGAGCCTTTTTTCATATCTTCTAGCACCTGCCAAGCAATGTCACATTCCTGCTGAATGCTGGCTTCGTCGTCATCAATGATGCGTGCGTGCTGCAAGGCATCTCGGATTCGCCTAGATAGCTCGTCATGAGGAGGCGCGGGCAGACTGCCTTTGTCGAGAATGTCCGTGACTGAAACAATGCCCAACAGCTCTCCATGTTGAACCACCGGAGCGCGATGGACACCCGTATCCGACAGCAGCTGAGCGGCTTCTTGCAGGGTTGCGTCTACCGACAGCTGAATGCAAGGGTGACGCATGATATCGCCCACTAGAACAAAGCCCGGATTATCTCCTTTCGCAATCACGTTATAGACAATATCTTTTTCGGTCAAGATGCCGCAGGGCGGACCTTTATAGCTTTTCTCTACAATTAGCGATCGCACTCTTTTCACGCGCATTAACCAAATTGCATTGGCCACCGATGCCGTATCGCGAATGACGACAACAGGGCGAGTCATAATATCTCTGACCGTTAGCATGATCAAGCTCCTGAGTAAGCGGAATTATCAACTTTGTTGTATAGCAATAGTCTGAGGAACTTGTGAAGCCTGAGCAGGCAGTATCAAAAGCTAGCAATATCAAAATTGCACCCATGCTACCCAAATTGAATCATCTTTGGGCCTGTCATCACAGGCCGCTCCCCTTTCAGAAGCGGTGCTAATACGGCCTTAATCCGCTCGGCGTCTGGCGGACACCCCGGCAGATAGCAGTCTACCGGGACGACCTGATGAACTGGCAAAACCCGATCCAACAGAGCAGGCACTAGATCTCCTCCAGGGTGCTGCGGCTGAGTAGCGGTTTCTAGATAAGCGCGATTGAGGACAGCTTCGGCGTTGCCCGATGGATTGCCGATTGGGCCGTCGATTGGATTACCTAATGTGTTTCTCATAGCAGTCACGTTGCCCGTCACCGCGCAATCTCCAAAAGATACGAGATATTGGGTGCGATCACGTACTCGATGAATTGTCTCGAGATGATCCTGATTGGCGATCGCGCCTTCTACTAACACCACATCCACCCCTTCGGGATAAGTCTTGATATCGGCAAAGGGACTATACACCACATCTACCTGGTTCACTAGCTCAAAGAGCCATTCATCTAAATCTAAGAAAGACATATGGCAGCCAGAGCATCCCCCTAGCCAGACAGTTGCAAACTTGAGTCGAGTCATGGGGTTTTCTCTCTGCGATGGCGAGTATGAGCAATCAGACTGAGTTGGTCGCGGTTATGCACCATTTCGGCTGCCGTTGATCCTCTAGTAAATAGCGCTCCCGTAGGGCAGGCATTCACACATTTGCCGCAGGCAGTGCAGCTATCAGATGTGCCCCAAGGCTGAGCCAAGTCGCTAATAATATGAGAAGTCCGCCCTCGACCAGCCATATCCCAAGTATGCGCGCCTTCTAGCTCATCGCAGGCTCGAATGCATCGGGTGCAGAGCACACAGCGATTGTGGTCTAGGCCAAACCGCTCGTGAGAGATATCTACCTGTCGGTCAGGAAACTGGTAGGCCAATCCCACGTGGTCAACACCTATCTCGACCGCCAAATCTTGTAGCTCGCAATTACCATTAGAGACACACACCGCGCAGACATGGTTGCCCTCAGCCAATAGCATCTCGATAATCAGGCGCCGATAGCGCTGCAGCTGCTCCGTATGCGTTTGTACCACCATGCCTTCTACGGCGCTAGTCGCACAGGCGGGCAAAAGTTTTCCTGTTCCTTCTATCTCTACTAGGCACAGTCGACAGGCGCCCACTGTGGAGAGTCCGTCTAGATAACACAGCGTTGGAATATGGATATCAGCTTCTTTTGCTGCGTCTAACAGCGTCTCGCCCGGTCTGGCGCTAACGAGCCGATTATTAATAGTAAGCGTTTGGACTGCCATAGATACAACAATTTAGTACTGGCCTTACGCTGTAGGTTACGGCCAAATATTGAGGAACATATGAGGATGCGACTCGAATATCTTTAATTAACACTCGATTATCCTACAGGTCCTTCGAGATGGATTAATGTAGAAAAGATCTGATACCGTTGGCGAACTGAACATTTGGCTGTGAAGTGCCCAAAACTAAGCCCTCGTGCCTGGTCCGATTCATACAGATGTATAGAACTGCAACGGAGATCGTTAGAGAATAGGAGAATTCATATAAGCTAGACAATGTGTAGAGATTACGCAAAGTTTATAGCACTAGAATAGAGGATTAAACAACTCGATCTGATTTCCATCGCCACCGTTCTACTTCGCTCAAGGTTCGGTGATTAGGATCTCCAGATGCTGAGCGGACAACTTCGCTCAGCATCTCTGCAGGCATTAGCCAAAGCCAACTAGCCTACAAAAATGGCTGTGACTTAATTCTCATTCCTCAATAGAAAAACCACTTGTGCTCAGACTCGTTTGCCACGCTGACAGGCATTCTGACGCTACTTGTTATGGCAAATCAGTCCTAGAAGCCTTGTGCGCCTAGTTCGCATAAAAGTAGAGCCTTTTTAGCAAGTGCTAACACTCAATTCTGTCGCTCAATCTGGATTTAAAGGTGTTAATGACTCTTTTTAGTTTTAGTTTTCAACAGCTATAGATAATTAATAGCATAACTCTCTGTAACAGCGGGTTATGACTTCTATATCTAATCCCTAAACATTCAAGGCAAATTCGCATCATAGCTATCAGTCAAAAATCAGGAGTTCTTAAAAGATGAAATTGAAGACGGTCACAACTTTATCAGGGTTAGAAGGCAGCCACGAGTTTTACTTCAACAGCGATGACGTGGTGAGTCATCCCGATCAGATTTTCAGCCAAACGGCAGCTTTCAGCAACAATGGAACCGATCGCCCAGTTATCGAGCGTTCTAATACCGCCACGGAGCGCAGCGGTAATTCCAATGCTGCTTTTGAAGCTTCTCTGAATGCAGAGGCTCCACTGCTTCCTACTATTGGCCTAAATTTCACAAGTAGTACACTCTTCGTGAACTCTAACTTTATTCCCCCCGACACTATGGGCGCAGTGGGGCCGAAGCACATTGTTGAACTAATCAATGGGAGGTACACGGTCTACGATAAGGACGATGGAACACAGCTGCAAACCGATTCACTCAGACAATTTTGGCGTGATTCTGGAATCTTGAGAAGCGATGTATTTGATCCTAGAGTGCTTTATGATCGATACTGTCAGCCCTGAGTAGCCAAAATAAAGGATTCGGCCAGCTGATAGGCTAGGTGCGATCAGCTCTACCTCTACCTCATGGATTGTCCGCATTGCCACTCGCCTCATATCTCGCAGCTCCAGCGCAAAACCCATCTAGGCTATACCATGTTTCGCTGCAAACGCTGTCGCCGGACGTTCAATCAGCGCACAGATACGCCATTTAATTTTGTGGAAGTCCCAACAGACATTATCTTCCAGGTGTTGCTCTGCCGCGTCCGCTATAAGCTCAGCTATCGGGATGTGGCTGAGTTCTTTTTGCTTAGAGGCTTTCAGTTTACCCACGAAACTGCAAGGGATTGGGAGGAACGTTTCCTACCTCATTTTACAGAGCAGATTAGAACAAAGCGAAAGGGCAAAGTCGGCAAATTATGGATGATTGACGAGACTTACGTGAAAGTCTGTGGGCAGTGGTGCTACCTCTACCGAGGCATTGATGAAGATGGCAATCTGGTAGACGTTCGCCTTAGCAAAACTCGCGACATGGCTGGCACCAAAGCCTTCTTTGCTCAAGCCATCGATCTGCACGAGGACGCTCCTGACAAGGTCGCGACCGATGGCTTAGCATCTTACCCACGGGCGATTGAAGAAGACTTAGGTGAGAAAGTTCAGCATGAAGTCCGCCCCTGCACAGCCAATCCAGTTGAACAAAGTCATCGGCGCATCAAACGCCGCTATTATCCAACCCTGGGGTTCGGTGAGTTTGAGGCTGCGCAGAGATTTTGCAGAGCAGTCGATGAAGTTGGCAACTTCCTGAGGCCTCGTAGCCGAATGGCAGAATTCGTGTGCCTTGGCGATCGCAGAGCGCAGTTACTGAAGGGAGTTGAAGAATTGGAAGATCTGTTCCAAGCTTCCTAAACAGAAATAGGGGTAGGTGCGATCACACTACTGATGAGCAGGTGAATTGTGGCTACTCAGTCCTGACAAATTCGGAGAGAGTGCGTCAACGCTGACTGGGTTTGGTGTGAGCGCATAGGTCGACCAGACAAAAGCTTTCCCGATAAGAGTGTCTTGTTTGACCCAGTTTGTTTGACTCAGTACGTATTAACTTGACAATCTCGGATGACTAATCTTCTCTGTAAAAGCCGTCTTGACTGCGGCAGATAAACTCGCCGTCTGCAAAGTCAGAATCATAAACAGACATACAGACGTTGCCCGAGTAGCGCATGATGTGTTCTGTCATTTGCTTGGCGCTGGTTATATAGGTATTGCCGGTTACTTCACCCGTAGCTGGATTAGTCCTCTCTTCATAGCATTTGTACTCGTGAGGCGTTTCTTCTAAACAGATTTCAGCGTAGTTTGTGCCGCCTAGTGAGTATCTAATAGGTTGATAGAGCCTTGCCTCTGACGAACTACCCAGGCCCAATAGCACCGTCGTGGCAATAGCAAAAGAGAGTAGAGCGAACTTGAATAGTCTTTTCATGGATACTTCCTTTTTGATTATTGAATTTGTTCTAGGGGTCTGCACTGCCAGTATGGACAGAGCACTGCTAGTATGGACAAAGGAGTGGAAGCGCTGTTTACATCTAATCAAAACCTCGCTAGACCCGTTTAGGATTAACGGAGAGAAGTCAACGACCGTAGCTGCCTATCAGTCAAAGGTTAGGAGTATTTAGAGTCGAGCAGTGCCTTATCTTAGTCAGGGGGCTTCAAGGTCTAGCTCATGCGTCTGGCGAGTGAAAGCGCGATCGACATAGTGACTTAAAACCCAACACGGTAGCTGGGTTTTAAGCCACAAAAAAAGCATTGGTCAGAGTATGCCCTTATTCGTCGCATTCTCCATACGCACAACGCAAATCTCGCGGCGTTCGTATGGAATGTAAGCACAAGGAGAAAGCTCTCTATCGTGATTTGCGGATACAGATACTAGCTACGATGAGAAAGTTGATGAGATAAAAGAAAAAGGCTCCAGCCACCATAAACACAACGTCATCAAGTCCAAACCGTCGTCCTAAACACGGAAGAGAAGAGAGCAGAAACGTTGCATAAGGGAGTCCGACAAATACTAACACTGCTCTCAACTTTATAGGCTTAGCCAGGCTCAGACCTACTGTCAGTAGGGTTACTGAAATCAAGAAGGATAGCGGCGCAATGCCACTGGTACACCACCAAGACCTTTGAGAGAGTATCGTATCTCGAGAACCAAGGAAAAAGTAAGCTAGGAGGACTATGCAGTAGCTAGTGGTCACGAGCAACCAAGTTTCTCGACTTTTCACGGGTCCTACTCCTTCCTGTTCTGACGGCGTTGTCACGTAAGGGATAGTTGCTGCATAGGGTTTCCCCCATCCTAGGTTGACCGTGCTCCTACTTCTTTCAAGGGAAAAATAGTCTGAGCCTTCTATGTAGAAGCTGGTGAAACGTAACAATGTGTGTGCTGTGCAACCACGTCATCATAATGAGCTAGTGTTGGTCATATTTAGGGTCATCACTTTGGAGCGATCGCTGTAGGTTGCCAAAACATGGCCCCGCGGGTAGTAGTGCAACGCTCAATTTCTCAGTGACTGCCCCAACAATCACCAATACTTTAACAAAAAGGACAATACCTTTCGATCTTTCCTAAGAGCAAAACTGTACGCAATAATACTTTTGTCCTCTGATAGATTTCAGAATCTTCTGAGCGTCGTGGTCCTGCAATGTTCAAAGTGCCAACTTGAGTCGAATATAGCCACTGAATGATTTGCTCCACAGCTTCAGGAATTGACAGTTTGACAAGATCAATATGAAGTAAAGGTCTTTTGTACTGATGTGCCATCTGCTGGGTGAACCTAGAGCCACCCGTCAGTTGTCCACTTGAAATGATCAGCGTTGCATCAGAATCTCTTACATTCCATTCGGTACGCAAGTTGACATCGGGGCTAGGTGTTTCCCTGACATGATACTGATGGTTGAGTTCTCCATCCTCTGCGGTTCGCCCCTTTGGAACCCATCCACCGTGTTGGATTCCCAATTCAATTGCAGTGTCAACAGCAGCTCGATCAACACCAGTTTGGCACCCAGAAATGATTCTTGTGATTAGCACTCATCTAGCTCTTTTGAGGGTATGCCTAGACTAACAAAGAATCAGGTCATAGCCGTGGGTTGCATAGCTATTGCTAAGTATGAGGCTAGATTGCTCGCTATCAAGTAAGAAGGTTCAGGTACGACTCTAAAGGTAGGCGAGGCTTCGTATGTGGTCTTGCCTAGTGACTTCAGTCAAACCGAGAAGGTAGTTTGATATCGCAGCGCAAGTAGCTTTGAAAAGACCTTGTAACATGGCTTTGGGCTGATAAAGAGTTTTATCAATCCAAAGCTCAGTGGATTCTGTTTTATTTGGCGATCGCAGGAACAGCAGCGCCCTTGTCAGCGGTAGCTCAAGCTGGAAGCACGCACTATACTTCGCTAAGTTGAGCAGCGTCAAAGCCGCATAGCATGTTTCTTCACAGGTTGTTCCCGAAATACCCCAACCGCCGTCCGAATGCTGCTCGTCTAAAAGCTGCTGAAGTTTCTCTTGGTGCCATGAACATTGTCCCCCTAACCCTCCCCTAGTCTGTAGAGCTTGACTACAAGCATGCATCGCATAGTAGGGTGACACGTGCCACTTATCACGCTGCCAAGCATTATCTAGTACAAACTGAGCAGTACTGTGGTACGCCTTGGCATAACGACTTCCAAATATTCCACTTTGAGCTAGGAATGGAGCAGCTGTTCTCAGTGCTTCAACAACACGAGCATTCGTTGAGATAGAAACGGTCATCTCAAACGGGTAGGTGCGAAAGAACCCGCTACCAACCTCGTAGAAGTTCTCGAGTAGTGCGTTTGCCAGGATGTTGGCTGTCTTTACCCGGCCTAGTTTCGCAGCTAGCAAAAGAGCGATCGCTGTATCGTCAGCATCAGCGATAAACTCAGGGTTGCAGCCAATACCAGCAATAGGCCGATGACACCTGATTAGAGCATCAAAAACTTGAGCGTGCTCATGGGTCGTGTCACCGCCAGTACTAAGGCCATAATACATTTTCCAAAGCGATGTGAAGCTGCTGACTGGTGTTGTGGCAGGATAACCTCGATCTTCAACCTGAGCTTGGCGAAGCGTTTTTTTTAAAGAGATTCTCTGATCTTCGTTCAACCCACCAGCTCGAAGTAGATATGCGGTGGCCGAAGGAGAAGATCCTACCAACTGAGTAGGATCTAAAGTAAGCGCAATGTGATGGACCAACCGCTGTCCATCTGCCCATCCTTCTAGGGCTTCGATAGCATGCAGAACGTGAGATGGTGGAATATCTTTAGAGAGCGTACTTGGCAACAATCTCAGCTTGCGTTGCCATCGTTTTTCTAGAGTAAGAGGCAGTGCCGGGATTGCCACGCTATCCCGGCGAAGGCAGAGATGGTGAGTAGAGATAAGCAGCTCAAACCCCGCTAGATCACACTCTTCTAAAGCATCATCACCCCACTGATTAAGAGTGTCTGATATAAAGCTAATGCCTCTGCTAATTGCATCCTGCAAGATGGTTCGGCTAGGTTGCCAGCGCTGTAAAAACAGCAGGCTGCGGACTACCATCATGGTCTGCAAAAGCCGGTCAGCACGAAAAGGGATATGGCCGCCCCAGCTCCCATCTTTGTACTGACGGACAAGCAGCCAATCTATAACCTGTGCGTCATCTAGCGCCATAGCTACGGCTGCAGTGTCATAAGGCGAAGAGGTCATATCTCTGGAAGTCGAAGGTTCCTTAGAAGAAATACAAGCTGTGCGCGTATCTAACATGTCTGCCTTGGATAAATTGCATTAAGAATTAGCGAATGACTAGAACAGAACTGTCCACTAAAACGTTTTCTCCTTGCTTCTACAAGCTATGTTTCCAGGACTTTGAGACAGCAGAACGGTCTCCTTGTCGGTGCCGTAGGGGTGCTTAGTTCCTTACTTCTCTAGATTTTTGACTTATCTAGCTGGCTTCGACAATAAAGTGAAATAGGGAAGAAGTAGGGAAGAAGTAGGGAAGCTGGCTATTGGATTGAATGCCGTCGCTCTGAACGGTTGACCTGACAAGTGTGTCGGATAGAAGGAAAAGTTTCGAATAACTCTACTCTTCTATCCCCTTGACTCACAAGCAAAGGATTGAGAACAAAGGTCAGACGCTGCAAATGTAGAAGCAAGTCTTGAGAGTATTAACGGAAATTCCGATTATCGGTGCTTAAATGAAAGGAAATATTACCTACGACCTACTGCCATGAGCGATATCTTTCTGTACCTACTGTTAGGGCTGTCTGCTGGTGTTGTGAGTGGCTTAATTGGTATCGGCGGAGGCGTTATTATCGTCCCTGCACTAATCTTCGGGTTTGGATTCGCACAACACGATGCTCAGGGCACAACCCTGGCCATGCTGGTCCCGCCGGTGGGTTTACTGGCTGCATGGACATACTACCGACAAGGATACGTCAATTTTCAGGTGGCAGCACTTCTATGTGTGGGCTTTTTTATCGGAGGGTTGCTGGGGGCAAAGCTGGCGACTACTCTGCCCAACGTACTTCTAGAAAAGGTCTTTGGCGCGGCAATGCTGGCGATCGCGCTCAAAATGATTTTTGCTCGGTAGTCCAGAATCTCAGCATCTGCCGCTGTTCTACCCTTTCATGCTGTATTGAACCAAGTCGCAGCGGGAACAATAGCGCTAATCATTGCTAAAGGCTCTTGAGGAAAACTGCCTTGCTCAGGCATCTCAGAAATTTAGTTGCAGGTTTGGCTGTAGGGCTTTGTTGGATAATGCCAGCCGTGGCTCAAACGGTAACGCCCGCTTCGAACACACGGGGGGCACGGACTGTTGTTAGTGGAACCACTGATTTTACAGTGACAGGCGGCACTCAGCAGCTCAACACCTTGTTCCATAGCTTTGAAGACTTTTCCCCAGAAGCTGCCGATGTATTGTTCCAGTTAGATAGTAGCCAATCAAACATTGAGCAGGTTATCACTCGGGTAGTAGGAGGTAATGCTTCTCTAATCGATGGAGAACTGGCGCTGAGCGGAGGAAACAGCCCCAGACTATTTTTAATCAATCCTAGTGGTATTCGTTTTGGGAAGAATGCTCGCCTAGTGCTGCCGGGGGCGTTCTTTGCTAGTACTGCCGATGCTGTGACGTTCTCTGACGATCTAATATTTTCGGCGATCGCGCCGCAGGCTCCGCCATTGCTAACAGTCAGTACGCCCACTGGCCTACAGTTTGGATCGGGCATGCCTAAGGCAATCACAGTGCTAGGCGATGGCCATGCAGTCTCATCCACAAATCCAATCTTTCTGCCATATACCCAGGCTACGGCGTCTGGTTTGAGTGTGACTGCGGGTGAAACGCTAGCGCTAGTCGGTGGGTCGGTTAACTTACAAGGGGGCAGCATCACCGCTTCCGGGGGTCATATCGAGCTAAGCGGTGTTGCTGCTGGCAGCGTTGTTCTAAATCTACAAGAACGAGGGTTTTCAGCCAGCTATGATCAGGTAGAGCAGTTTGGCGACATTACGCTGTCGCAACAATCACTTGTCGATACCAGTGGCTCGCTTGTGGGTGCTAGCCAGCTAAGAGGGCGCAACGTTACTCTTAGCGGTGGTTCAATGGTTTGGAACCAAAATCGAGGTAGCAATGCAGCCGAACCTATCTCAATCAATGCAACTGAGCAGTTATTGATAGATGGCGCATCCCCAACAGTGAGTTCGGTTAGCGGTGTCGTTGCAGAGACCGTACTGCTAGGAGCAGCAAGTGATATAGACATTACAACACCCCAGCTCACAGTTCAAAATGGAGCAACCATCTTTAGCCGTTCTTTCAGCCCTGGTGGCAGTGGCAACCTAATGCTTGACGCTGAGCAAGCAACGATTATTGGTTTTGTTCCGATTGCACCCAATGTATTTACGGTTGTGGGCACCACCAGTTCTGGCAGTAGTGATGCTGGTGATGTAACAGCTTCTCTACAGTCTTTATCAGTGCGCGATGGGGGCTATTTGGGCTCTACGACTTTAGGCAGCGGCCGGGGCGGTGATGTCACGATCTACGCAGATACTGTCGATGTTGTAGGTGCGAGCGCAGCCGATATCCCTAGCGTCGTTATCGCTAATACAGCGGGCCGGGGCGGCAATTCAGGCGATGTGAACATTAGCACCCGCAATCTATTGGTGCAAAATGGTGGCCTGTTAACCACAACCAGTGTGGGACTAGGCAATGCTGGTAATATCGATGTTCGAGCCTCCGAACAGATAGAAATTAGTCGTAATATGCCCAGCAGCAACGACAGTACAATTGCCTCGACAGTTGACTTTCCGCCCTTGTCTTATCAATTGTTGCTGAACCTATCGGGTACGCCCCAAGGATCGGCTGGAAGTGTAACGCTAACCACTCCGGTTTTGAGGGTGCTAGGTAGAGGCAATAGTGTTGCTGTTCTCAATCAAGGGCAAGGCGATGGTGGACAGATTCAAATTAATGCAGATTCTGTTTTCTTAAATCAAGGAGGTATCAATGCTGTAACAGCAGATGGGGGAGGTGGCAACATCAACCTGCAGCTTCAAGACGTTTTGATTGCTCGCAATGGCAGCCGGATTGAAACCTCGGCCCAGGGAGGAAGCGGAGATGGTGGCAACATCGAGATTTCCGCTCCGGCTATTGTGGGTTCTGAAAACAGCGATATCATTGCCAACGCCTTTCAAGGAGAGGGCGGCGATATTAACATTTCAACTCAAGGTCTTTTTGGCTTCATGTTTCGCGAGCAGCTTACCCCGGAGAGTGATATTACTGCCAGCTCTCAGTTTGGTGTTGACGGCACGGTCGCAATCAACAGTTTTGGTGTAGCACCAACCTCTGACCTCAGCGTACTTCCTGAAGAGACCGCTGATGCTAGCGAGCAGATCATCGAGGGCTGCTCAGCTACAGGTGATAACAGGTTTGTGGCAACTGGGCGAGGTGGCATACCGATTAGTCCAACGCAGACAGTGGCAGACAATCGCACATGGTCAGACGTGCGTGACCTATCTACATTCTGGCGCGATGATCCATCAACTGTTACCGATTCACCTATAGCTAGCGGCATTGTTCCTGATGCTCCTACAGATA
Organism: Synechococcus sp. PCC 7335; assembly: GCF_000155595.1. Taxonomy (NCBI): domain Bacteria; kingdom Bacillati; phylum Cyanobacteriota; class Cyanophyceae; order Synechococcales; family Synechococcaceae; genus Synechococcus; species Synechococcus sp. PCC 7335. The sequence continues at coordinate 251,266 of NZ_DS989905.1, forward strand.
TTGCCGCTGACTTAGCTTCAGAAACCTTGAAAGTGATTGAAGCCAATGGTTGGCGGACTAGCCCATCAGGTCAGATAGAGTTGATGGCTACAGATTCAGCTCCCTTTGGTCTGAGAGCTTATGGCACCTGCGCTAGGTAGTGCTGCTTTATAGGATGAGCGAGTCTGTTGAAACTTTAAGTGCGCTGTGGCTTACAAAAGTTTCTTTTGCTGACGATCGGGCATGCTCTGAACAGATATTGAAACAGACATTAAAACCTAATTGCTGGACAAATGTGGCTATTCGGGCTGCTGCCTCACCGTTGAATTACCCAGTCTCGATTGCCCACTACCAAGTGCCTTAATTTGTTAGAACAGGCTGACTAGAAATAACAATGAAATGTAACTGGAAGTATGCTGTAACAACTTTTCTGGGCATTAGTCTAGCTGGCAGTCTGACGTCTCTGGCAAAGGCAGCTAATCAATCGGGAATTGTCTCGGCTGAGATTATGGACAGCGCTATCGAGATTTCTGGCGAAACTCGGGCGATCGCCTCGGAATTAATAGAAACGGGCCGTCAGCGCTATACATCAGGGCAGTTTTCAGGCGCTGTAGAGGCGTGGCAAAGCGCAGTTGATGCTGCCAGAGCACAAGATGCCAAAACAACTCAGATGATGGCGCTTAGCTATTTGTCGCTGGCCTATCAGGCGCTAGGTCACTGGGATTTAGCAGAAGCTGCTGTCGAGCAGAGCGTTGAGCTATTAGATGAGCTATCAGAAAATAGCAAACTGTTAGAAAGTCGTGGTGAACAGAACGCTGGTCAAGGTCCGCATCCTATGCTGCAGGCACAGGTGCTCAATACTCAAGCTAGCTTGGTTTATCACCTCGGACAGGCCGAACTCGCTTTAGATTTGTGGCAACAGAGTGAAGCATTTTACCAGCAGGCGGAGGATACTTCAGGCGTTTTGGGGAGTCAGCTCAACCAGGCTCAAGCGCTGCAAAGCTTGGGGTATTATCGAAGATCGCGCCAGCAGTTAGAAGAGATTACCCAGCAGCTTAGAACACTGCCAGACTCAGCGCTGAAGGCTAACGGGCTGAGGACTTTGGGCGAGGCGCTACGTGTACTTGGTGATCTAGAAGGTAGCCGAGCCGCCCTATTTGAAAGTGCTAATATTGCCGTCGCTATCAATGCAACAAACGAACTGAGCGCAACCTATTTGAGCTTGGGCAAAGCCGCCGCCGACTGGGGAGATACGGCAGCGGCGATCGCAATGTTTGAGCGAGCCAGACAAGCGGCCCAAAACCCTACCGATACCCTGAAAGCCGATCTGGAGCGACTGCGATTCTATGTGAATTCTGGCGACATAGAACAGAGCACCTCTACGGCGAATAATATCGCAACGCAATTAGAAAAGCTGCCACCAAGCCGAACAGCCGTCTATGCCACAGTGAATTTAAGTGCAAGCCTAGCTAGAGAAGAGGCTTTAGGGCGATCGCTGCCGATCACGCAGCATAATCAACTCTTAGCAAAGGCTGTAAGAGCAGCTAGAGCGCTTAACGATCCGCAGGCTGAAGCCCACGCCTTGAACCAGTGGGGCGCGCTATATACCCTCACCGAACAGTGGTCAGAAGCGCTGACCCTCACCGAACAGTCACTGGTGATCGCCCGTTCCATTCAAGCCGATGATATTGCCTCGCAGTCTGCTTGGCAGCTTGGCCGCATTCACAAGCAGCAAAACAACACGGCTGAGGCAATCACCGCCTACAGCGAGGCCGTCGATAGTTTGCAGTCATTGCGCAGCGACTTAGTGGCTATTGATCCGGCTGTTCAATTCTCTTTTCGAGAAAACACAGAGCCAATATATCGAGAACTTGTGAGCTTGTTGCTAGAAACAGGCAGCTCTGGCAACAAACGTGCGGCGCAACCGAGCCAAAAGAACTTAGCCCAGGCCCGGGAGGTGATTGAAGCCCTACAATTAGCAGAGCTGGATGATTTTTTCAAGGAAGCCTGCATTGATATTGCCTCTCAACAAATCGATCAGGTCGATACACAAGCCACCATTGTCTATCCCATTATCTTGCCAGATCGTCTGGCTGTCATTACCTCTAGCCCTGGTCAACCCCTGGCATACCATGCCGCACCAGTGAGCGCCGATACAGTAGAAGATACTCTGCGCGAGCTGCTCGGTGTCATTCACCCAGCTGCCGACAATGCGCGCCGCCTAGCGCTCTCACAACAGGTTTACGACTGGCTAATCAGGCCCGCCGAAGAACGCCAGATGACGACTACAACCGAAACAGTGGTGTTTGTCTTAGACGGGCTGCTGCGTAACGTCCCGATGGCTGCGCTGCATGATGGCGAACAGTACCTGATTGAAAAGTACGCCGTTGCACTTTCTGCGGGCCTACAGCTGATGAGTGCCCAATCGCTTGATGAGATTGACGCTAATGCGATCGCTGGTGGGATTAGTGAAGCGCGAAACGGTTTAAGCGCTTTACCTGCAGTAGAAACAGAACTCGCTGATATTGACAAGCTGATTCCCACCGACACGCTTCTAAATGAAGCATTTACCAGCACTGCCCTAGCTAGTAATATCAAAAACAGCACAGCTAATATTGTGCATCTAGCAACCCACGGTCAGTTCAGTTCTCGATTGGAAGATACCTTTCTTTCTACGTGGGAAGGACGCTTGAATGTGCAAGAACTCTCCGAGATTCTACAGAGCCGAGGGCAGTTGGATCCAATTGAGCTGCTGGTGCTGAGTGCTTGTGATACGGCGTTAGGAGACGACCGAGCCGTGCTAGGGTTGGCAGGCTTAGCAGTTAAATCTGGAGCAAGATCGACAGTGGCCACCCTCTGGCCAGTCAAGGATCAAGCCGCCGCTATGCTTATGCAAGCCTTGTACGAAAGCATTAGTACATCAGAAATAACCAAAGCAGAAGCGCTAAGGCAAGCGCAGCTAACGCTGATAGCAGATCCGAGCTACAGCGATCCGTTCTTTTGGTCGGCATACACTCTGGTGGGGAATTGGCGCTAGCCTGTAATGACCGTAATTACCGTCTGTACTCTATGTAAGGTTTAATACAAAGTTCCGCGAAAGTACGCCTCACGGTTCAAAGGAGAATTCTTTAGGCTAGCAATTGTATATAGCAAAGTAAGGATGCATTCTTACTTTGTAGGAAGAGTTGCCTGTTGCTCTATGATAGTTTTAGCCGATGAGAATGTCTCAAGCAACTCTTTGAAAGCTATAGCAATGGCCAGATGCATACTCTGCAAGAAGGCAAAGCCTACGGTCATTGCTGACCACTTAGCTCTTCATGCCTCAAGGGTTTAGCCCTAGAAAATGTGTAGAGCCAAGTCGCGAACGCTATATAGTTCGAGAGTTGACGGCACTAGCTATCGGAACAACAGAAATAGACATGAAACATTGGTTCTTAGGAGCTATCAGAGCTGCTGTACTTGTGATTGCCACAGCCTGGGTACGGATGGACGTTGCCAATGCGATTCCATTTACTCCCCCAGCTGATAATTCGGCCCCTCGTTCGGCAACCGGAGGCGCTTCGAGAGGTAGCTTCTTTACTCCGCCAGCTGATAACTCGGCCCCTCGTTCGGCAACCGGAGGCGCCTCTCGCGACAACTTCTTCACTCCCCCCACAGGTAGCAGTGCGCCGCGAGATACCGCAAGCGGAGCCTCTCGCGGAGACTTTCTTATGCTCCCGCCTGAGGCCACCTCCCCAGGGTCAGCCGAAGCAGCCCCTCAAGGGTTGCCTATAGGGCAAAATGAGGCAGGCGCTACAAGCAGCAGTAACGCGAGCAGCAACCTCGGTGGGGTAATACCAACTACCATTGCATCACCGACCGCCGAGTCCATGCTGGCGGTAGTGCCTAGTAGTTTCTATGGCACTACCTTAGAAGCAAGGCCGACTATTCTGGTCTACGTACCAGCTTCTGATACCGATACCGCCGTCTTTAGCTTGAAAAACGAAGCTAAGCATACGATCTATCAAATGACCCTAGCGGTGCCAAAGCGCGGCGGTGTAGTGGCCGTGGAAATGCCAGATGAAGCACCTGAACTTGTGGTTTCAGAAAACTATCAATGGTATGTAGCCTTGCATGTGGAGGGCGAGCTAACCCCGGGTAGTCCCTTTGTGGATGGTTGGATAAAGCGGATTGAGCCTAGTGCTGAACTGATGCTAGCGTTGGCCCATGGTGAGGGCTTATCGAACGTTAAAACGTTAGCGCAAAATGGTGTCTGGTATGACACTGTCGCGCAACTCGCTCGTTTACAGGGCGGTGCCCAAGATAATCAGGCGATCGCCAATCACTGGTATGAGCTTCTCGAATCAGTTGGGCTAGCAGATATTGCGACTGAGCCAATTGTGATATCGCTAGACCAGCGCTAATTAATATTCAAACTTGACCTAAAAGACGGATGGTAGCTAGCACTGTCCGTCTTTTGTCGTGCCGTCTTTTGTCGTGCTAGGTGTGTGAAACCGGGAATGCTATCAATACGCTAGTTTCCACCATCTATTCATTGCCATCTATCCATAGATCTTTAAACAATGTGGTCAAAAATTCGAGCTTTCGTACACCGCACCCGCAGTGTTTATGTGGTGGCCACTACGGTTGCTTTTGCAGTGATTGCTGGCGATGCGCTGTCTCTTTTTAGCACTGTGGAATGGGAAATCAGAGATAGCTTCTTCCGGTTTCGCCCGGTTGAGAGCGTTGATCCAAACATCGTAGTTGTCACCATTGATGAGCAAGATATTCAAGCGGCTGGAGACTGGCCAGTTCCCGATGCTTTGTTAGCCGAGCTGCTACAAAAGATAAACCAACATTCCCCTCGTGCCGTTGGCTTAGATATCTACCGAGATTTACCTGAAGACCCCGGCCATGAGGCGCTCGTCAACACTTTTCAGTCAATGCCTAACCTAATTGGGGTTGAAAAGATCTTTGGCAATCGGGTTAATCCGCCGCCTGCACTTGAAGAACGAGATCAAGTCGGGCTAGCCGATTTAGTGTTAGATGGCGATCGCAAAATCCGTCGGGCCTTACTCACCGGTACCGATGACCAAGAAGATAGCCAGATCAAGGCTGGGTTGGCTACGCGGGTTGCGCTGAAGTATCTGGAGACAGAAGGAATTGAGCTGACACCAGTAGATACCGAGCGGCAACAGTTTCTGCTGGGTAAAGCTTCCTTTCTTCCGCTACGGCCAAACGAAGCAGGCTATTCAAAGCAAACCTTAGGGGGTTATCAGATACTGATGAACTGGCGGGGTCGAGCGGATGCTTTTATCACCGTCTCGATGGCTGACGTACTCAGCAACCAAGTAGAGCCCGATGTTATGCAAGACCGCATGGTTTTCATTGGCAGCACAGCCACAAGCATAAACGATCTTTTTGAGACACCCTACAACAGCTTACACAACTCCGATCAAGGGGTTATGGCAGGTGTGTTTATTCACGCTAACATTGCCAGTCAATTAACCCAAAGCGCGCTGACTGGTCGTCGAGGGATATCCGGATTATCCAGACTACAGCAGGCGGTTGGGATATTGATATGGTCTTTGCTGGGCGCTCTCAGCAGCTGGACTATCTCTTCCAAGCAGCGCTCCCAACAGCAGTACCATTTTCATAGAAATGTTTTGCTCAATGCCTTGCTCACAGTTTTCTGTATGAGCGGTTTGTTATTCGGCGGGGCTTATCTAGCGTTTCTACAGGGATGGCTCCTACCGGTTGCGGCTCCGTTTTTAGCTTTTTTGATGAGTGGCGTAATTACCACAAATGTTTACCGACAGCAGGCACTTCAAGCAACAAATAGTGAGCTGCAGCTCGCCTTAGATGAATTGCAACAGTCCAAACTACAGCTAGTGCAAAATGAAAAAATGTCTGCTCTAGGAAATTTGGTCGCGGGTGTTGCCCACGAAATCAACAACCCGATTGGTTTTCTAAGTGGTAGTATTTCGAATGCTGAAGGCTATTTTCAAGATCTAAAAGAGCATATAGAGGTCTATCAGACAGAATACTCTCAGCCGACTGAGAAGGTACAAGACCATGCTGAAGAGATTGACTTGGACTATATCTATACGGACTTTCCGAAGTTATTGGGTTCGATGGAAGATGCGATGGATCGAATTATCGCTATCAGCAAGAGCTTACGAAGCTTTTCTCGGGCAGATACTAAAGATAAAGTCAGTGCAGATTTGCATGAAGGACTCGATAGTACGCTACTTATCTTGAAGTATCGCCTTAAGGCGAATGAGCAGCGCCCTGCGATTGAAGTTGTCAAAGACTATGGCGACTTACCTCTTGTTGACTGTTTTTTAGGTCAGCTTAATCAGGTGTTTATGAATCTTTTAGCGAACGCGATTGATATCTTTGACGAGGCTGCTCAACAACTATCCTTCGAAGCGCTGAAAGAGCGATCGCAGACGATTACGATAAAAACAGCGTTACGCGCTGAGAGGAATGCAGTAGAGATTTGCATCGGCGACAATGGTAAAGGGATGTCGGAAGCGGTCAAAGAAAAAATATTTGACCACTTGTTTACGACCAAAGCAGTTGGGAAGGGAACAGGTCTTGGTCTTTCTATCGCTCGACAAATCGTTACCGAAGCCCACGGCGGCAACTTGTCTGTGCAGTCTGAGCTTGGTAAGGGAACCGAATTTACAATTCAGCTACCCCTTTAGCCTGAGCCCAAACGATACTGAAAATAGAAGAAAAGACACCACTAGAACAGATTATCTAGAACAGGTCATACTGAAGTAAGAAGTAGATGCTACTATCTCGCAGGCTATCGTTAGTGCTATCAAAATCGATCAAAGGCAAGCTCTAGTCTAACCGAGCAGAAAGACTGTTACCCCACTGTCAAATGAGACCAACGCTTCCTCCAGCCAGTACATTGTTTCCCTCGTTCACTCTAGCCGCCGCGTATTCTTTTTGCCAATGATATGGGTGGCCTCAAACGTCATCAACTGCCTTAGTCTGGCTATCGAGGAACTCGAGCCGTGTAGTCTGAACGTTCTCAACGGCTTTGGTTTGGTTGTTGAGGAACTCAAGACGAGCATCCTGAATGTTATCGACTGCCTTAGTCTGGGTATCGAGCTGCTCTATACGACGTTGTTGAAGCGAGGCAGGAATACTTTCAGCCGCGTTAGCAACTGGTGCGAAAGTGAGGGTAGCCGTGGACAGAGCGAGCAGCGGTTCGTTGATTGGTCGAGACGTTGCGAGGGCAGTGTGTATCTGTGTGGATGTGCGGCCTAAACCAGCGTTGCGACTTTCTCAGCCTTTTCTGTTTCCTGGGCAGCATTGAACCGCATAGCGTAGGCTGCAACCTCTATCAGCTCTGGCGCGATTTGCACCCCCTTAGCGTCTCGCAACCAGATCAGCACCTCTCCAAAGTGCCATATGTCTCGCTTGCCTTGGTAAGTAGGAACGGGGGCGCTAGCATCTAACAGATGTTGTCTGATGTTTTACCGAGAGCATTCGAGGATTGCCGCAATATCAGAAATACCGACTAGATTTGGCCCTGCGCCAATTAACCGCGCACCTGGAATAGCACTCTCAGCGTCTCGGATTAACTGTCAGCCCTGAGTAGCCAAAATATAGCATCGGCCAGCTGACTGCTAGGCTGGGGGCGATCAGCTCATCCTTACCAATCGCTCATGGATTGCCCACACTGCCCATCGACTCGTGTCTCACCACTCCAGCGGAAAACCCATCTAGGCTATACCATGTTTCGGTGCAAGCAGTGTCGCCGGACTTTCAATGAGCGCACGGATAGCCCCTTCAATTTTATCGAAGTTCCCACCGATATTATCTTTCAGGTGTTGCTCTGCCGCGTCCGCTATAAGCTCAGCTATCGGGATGTAGCCGAGTTCTTTCTGCTGAGAGGCTTCCAATTCACCCATGAAACAGTGCGGTTTTGGGAGGAACGGTTTTTGCCTTATTTTACCGACCAAATACGGACAAAGCGAAAGGGTAAAGTCGGTAAGATCTGGTTGATTGACGAGACCTATGTTCGAGTAAAAAGAGCGTGGTGCTATCTCTACAGGGGCATTGATGAGGATGGCAACCTGGTAGACGTCCGTCTCAGCAAAACTCGTGATATGGCTGGAACCAAAGCCTTTTTTGCCCAGGCCATCGGCCTTCACGAGGACTCACCCGAGAAGGTAGCCACCGATGGTTGGGCATCCTATCCTCGGGCAATCAAAGAAGAATTGGGCAAGGGCACTGAGCACGAGGTTCGACTCTGCACCGCCAATCCTGTAGAGCAGAGCCATCGGCGAATCAAGCACCGTTATTACCCAACCCTGGGCTTCGGCGAGTTCGATGCGGCCCAGCGGTTCTGCCGAGCGGTAGATGAAGTGGGAAACTTTTTGAGGCCGCAATCGCGCATGACAGAGTTCGTATGTCTCAGTGAGCGTAGGCAAAGATTCGTCAAAGGGATCGAGGAATTAGAAGCGTTATTCAAGGCTGCTTAGGCCAGATTGAAGAGGGGGCGATGGCGCAGCCCGCTGTAGGCGATCGCAGCAATGCCAATTTGACTATATTTGGCTACCCAGTTCTGACATTTTCACCTTGGTTATGCCAGGCGGAAGAATAGCCAGGGTCTATTTCTAGGGCTTTGTTCAGATTGTCGAGCGCCTCTTTATATCGTCCTAGTACGATTAGTAGGTGGCCTCTGTTATTCCAGGCCATAATATTATTGGAATCAATTTCTAAGGCGGTATCAAGAGAAACAAGCGCTTCTGAATTTGTCAGGACTGAGTAGCCACAATTCACCTGCTCATCAGTAGTGTGATCGCACCTACCCCTATTTCTGTTTAGGAAGCTTGGAACAGATCTTCCAATTCTTCAACTCCCTTCAGTAACTGCGCTCTGCGATCGCCAAGGCACACGAATTCTGCCATTCGGCTACGAGGCCTCAGGAAGTTGCCAACTTCATCGACTGCTCTGCAAAATCTCTGCGCAGCCTCAAACTCACCGAACCCCAGGGTTGGATAATAGCGGCGTTTGATGCGCCGATGACTTTGTTCAACTGGATTGGCTGTGCAGGGGCGGACTTCATGCTGAACTTTCTCACCTAAGTCTTCTTCAATCGCCCGTGGGTAAGATGCTAAGCCATCGGTCGCGACCTTGTCAGGAGCGTCCTCGTGCAGATCGATGGCTTGAGCAAAGAAGGCTTTGGTGCCAGCCATGTCGCGAGTTTTGCTAAGGCGAACGTCTACCAGATTGCCATCTTCATCAATGCCTCGGTAGAGGTAGCACCACTGCCCACAGACTTTCACGTAAGTCTCGTCAATCATCCATAATTTGCCGACTTTGCCCTTTCGCTTTGTTCTAATCTGCTCTGTAAAATGAGGTAGGAAACGTTCCTCCCAATCCCTTGCAGTTTCGTGGGTAAACTGAAAGCCTCTAAGCAAAAAGAACTCAGCCACATCCCGATAGCTGAGCTTATAGCGGACGCGGCAGAGCAACACCTGGAAGATAATGTCTGTTGGGACTTCCACAAAATTAAATGGCGTATCTGTGCGCTGATTGAACGTCCGGCGACAGCGTTTGCAGCGAAACATGGTATAGCCTAGATGGGTTTTGCGCTGGAGCTGCGAGATATGAGGCGAGTGGCAATGCGGACAATCCATGAGGTAGAGGTAGAGCTGATCGCACCTAGCCTATCAGCTGGCCGAATCCTTTATTTTGGCTACTCAGGGCTGACAGTATCCTCTCTCCAGCAAAGAATCGCCAGCTGTCCATTCTCTGTCGCATCTTTTCTCTATAGTCAGGAGCGGTGTGCTTTTGCTGGTGGTAATGGAGGTGACTACGTATCGGTTAAGGCTGAAAGAAAGCGCTGTGCTCGGCCCACTGACCGGAGTCGACCTATCTGCCGTTCCCTTATTGAGCTGATTAGTGACGATGACTCTATCGGCAGCGCTGCATCGAGACATTCAGCACTATGTCATGTTGACCGACAGCTCGCCAAAGATAATATTGCTCATCTTTTATCTGGATTAGCAACGTTAAGACGAATTATCAACTGGGAATTCGCTTTGAGCTTGGGTTATCCCTAGTGGTTCATCGTTTGGTTATTTTCTCCGATTTGAAAAGTAGTCGATTAAGATTAGTACGTTGAGTATTGCTAATAAGACAAATATATAAACCAGGTATAATAGAACAATGTTCATTTTTTCTTCATCCAGCAAAACTTTGGCGTAGAGCAGCTTCTAAAGGCAGTGTCATCATCAATAGAGCATTCGTGTTACTTTTCGGTTTTTTAAGAACTAGCACGAATAGAACGGGATAGCTTTAGAACATCGAGAGATGAGGAGCCTGCGAATTGAAAGTTGGCGATCGATCAGGTTCTTGGATGTGATCGCCAAGCGTTCTATCAAGCAGTATTTCCTCGAAGGAAACGTCTCAAATTTCATTTCAGTCTCGGTGACTTGTTTGATGAGTTGGTCGGGTAGGACAGTGTTTGTGTAGAAGACTGCTATTCACCATGGTTGATAGTTCCCGGTCATACTTTTGCGTCTCCTCCTTTGAACTAACCGCTTGCTTTCACCTCTGTCAGAATGGAATTTGCCAGTTTTCGATTTCAGCAGACTTGGCGCTATATGTCTAACTCCGTTGGTGACAGCTGTACGTCAAGTTCTCCTTTGAATGTCTTCTCTTGCTGCGCTGTTTGATTAGATCTACTGATAGCTAGCTTAGATGGAAGCTCTAAATGCTGCATAAGCCCATTATCCAACTGAGCGGCTCGGATCGCACCCCATCCAAATTTAGAAAGGCGGCGTTAGTGCAGGTCTTTACCGATCGTACACTGCGAATATGGGACGCGGGAAAGTGTGCTCAGGCCTTAAAAGGCCATACTAACTGGATTTTTCGAGGCCTTTCGCCCGGATGGTACTCACCCCCTAGCGTCGCCCATAACCATGTGATTAGGGTGTGGAATGCCACAATAGGAGAGTGCCTACATGTGTGTGAAGGGCATCAGCATTTGGTTTCTTCTTTGGCGTTTAGCGCAGGCGGGGAGGCAATCGCCAGTGGTTCTCAAGACCAGACGATAAGAATTTGGAGTGCTCGTACCGGAGACTACCTAGGAGTGCTAGTTGCCAAACGCCTTTATGGAGAGAGGTATGAACTTGCGAGGTGCTACTGGGCTAACACCCGCAACGCTGACGACATTGCAAATACTAGGCGCGGTGCTGTAATCGCATCTTTTAGCTCTATGTTGGCCTTAAAGCCCTTCAAATGGCGTCACTTTCAATCAAATCTGACCTTTTGCAACTCAGCCAAGAGAGCTGCAATAAGATTCATATGGTGCATTCAGGGCCGTTTGCATCTGGTGCTTTCCAGCTTCGATAAAGCGCTGAAATAAGAGACTGCCTCGAATCTGAAGTGCGCCTGACAACGCTCCATAGCTGCAGTGCTTCAGTCGGTGTTTGAAGATTGACCTTCAGCGGTTGAAAGCCGCTACATTCACAGTCAATATCTAGTTCCTGAAGCCGGTGATATACCTGCCAACGATCTTCACAAGCAATAGTCACAGCGGATACCACCATACTAACCTCTTCATTACTCCCGCTAATCCACCTCGCCTGATCTACTCTGTCGACATAAGCTTTGCCAGCATAAGGCGCTTCAGTACTCCAAACTCAGGTAGCTCATTCATGGGAACCAGTCTCATCAAGATACTTATAGCTTTAGTTGATAATTAGTGTCAAGAACATTCATGCAAATGTTTTGAGTGCATCCTTCACTTCTCAATCAAGAAGCAGTATCAGTGGTTGATGAGGCCATCAATCTGCTACGCCTGTATTCTGAACGTGTAAAGCCTCCAAAGTACCTAGTGTCTCTGAGATTGATTCTTTCAGTTAGGCTAGGAGCTAATATTTTTAATTATTTTTAGCGACAAATCCTACTTACTGTTGACAAAGTTTCTTGAGTTAAACAGTACCTATCACGCGACATAAAACTTAATAAATCATTTGATAGCCCCTTTACACAAGGTTCTTGGCCTTAATTTTTCTCTTTGTATTGCATCACGAAGAGACATCACTATCAAGACCTATTGTCATTAATCAAGAAGTAGAATATTGTTGGATCAAGCACAGGCAATTTGCGTTGTGTAGGAGCGATCGCAGTTAACAGCGGCTGTGTGTCAAAGTAAAGGGTCTTCATAGAAACAGCTCATGTAGCTATTTCATCAAAATAAACTCCACGTAAGACCGCTTGTTAAATCAACTATCTAACAGTTCATTACCTATTACCTATTGTCTTCGTTAATGGCAATAGTAGGTTGATGAAAATGGTAGAGAGGTTGCGCGTCGCCTGACAGTTTCTGTTTGTAAAACATATGAGGCTTTGCAACTATGCAAGCGTATGGAAAACCAACTGTGAAGTACGATTGGTGGGCAGGTAATGCCCGTTTCGCTAACGACTCACAGCTTTTTATCGCGGCTCATGTCGCACAGGCTGCTCTGATTGTCTTTTGGGCAGGTGCTTTCACGTTGTTTGAACTTTCTCAGTACGATCCTAGTTTGCCAATGGGCGAGCAGGGTCTAATTCTTATTCCTCACCTAGCGACACTGGGCATCGGCATTGGTAACGGTGGTGAAGTCGTCAACTCGTATCCTTACTTTGTGATTGGCTCTATACATCTAATCTCTTCCGCGGTGCTAGGAGCAGGCGCACTCTTCCACACCGTTCGCGGCAATATGGACGGTAATTTGAAAGATGCCGACGGCCCTGCACAGAACTTCGCCTTTGATTGGAATAATCCGGCTAAAGTAGGGCTTATCTTAGGCCACCATTTGTTGTTTCTAGGAGCAGGCGCGTTGTTGCTGGTAGCTAAAGCTACTCGGTGGGGCGGCTTGTATGATTCCACGATCGGAGAAGTAAGAACAATCACTGATGTTACTCTAAATCCTGCGATTATCTTTAGCTACCAGTTTAACTTCGCTAATATTACCAGCCTTGAAGACCTCGTTGGTGGACATGTCTTTGTGGGTGTTTTGTTGATTGCAGGAGGCGTCTGGCATATTCTCGTTCCTCCGCTGAAGTGGGCTAAGAACGTATTGATCTTCTCCGGCGAGGCCATTCTCTCCTATTCTTTAGGTGGCATTGCTCTAGCTGGCTTTGTTGCTGCATACTTCTGTGCAGTCAACACACTTGCGTACCCACCCGAGTTTTACGGCGCACCTTTGACGATCAAACTCGGTGTTACGCCTTACTTCGCAGATACGGTGAGTTTACCAGCCGGCGCTCATACGGCTCGCTGTTGGCTGGCTAATGCCCACTTCTTCCTAGCCTTCTTCATGCTGCAAGGGCACCTATGGCATGCTCTTCGGGCAATGGGCTTCGACTTTACAAGAGTCGCGAATGCCCTCGATGCAACTTACGAACCTCCTGTTACGTCAACAGCAGTTGCTGGCTCTAAAACAGCCGCTGCCGCACAGCAAACAACAGAAGCGAAAGCGGCTGCTTCGTAGTACATTGTCATCTCGTTCTATCTTCTTAGCTTAGAACGTAATCATATATCCTCTCGAGACACACTGTTCACTGTTGTTATCAGCAGTGAACTTTTTTATTGAGGCCTGCTCACAATAACAGCGAGCAAGTAAGAGATTTCATAACGAATTTGTGGAAGCTTCCCAGTGGAAGTCGAAAGATACGGACGGCTTGAGCTGAATAATCTGCTGCTGCTAAAGAAAATGCCGTTAGAAGATATTGCCAGAGCTACAGATCGTCGCTCCATTAGCAAAACACCTGGCTCAATCTTAAAGCTGGTAATAGTAGAGATGAAAGTTCGAGTGCTAGGCGTAGATATTGCCCATTGTTCTACTTGGCTGTCAACTTTATTAGAACCCACTTTTCGAAGCTGAGACTAACGCTGGTATCTAATAAAACACTATGAAAAATCTACCGCTCGCATAGCAATCTTAGTTAGCCAAGTAGGTGCAAATTCAATCTCAGCACTCTCCGGCATAGCTAACAAAGCCGCTACGCTATTATTTCATCTAGATAGATTATGGTAATCCTCTAACGTTAACTTACATGAGCAGGAGTACCACGATCCGTTATGAATGTAGCCTGTGCTCCGCAATTCGTTTGGCTTTGCTGACACCTCGATTAAATTCCCGGCTGGAAATGCTGTGTATAAACACCTGCCTTATAATGTAGGTGCGGGTTACCGGGCAGGCAATCAAACGATCAGGTCGGCTGCTTAGGTAGAAGCGTTGGCAGCTTGTTGAAAGGCAGGCGCGAGCATAGGTGAGTTTGATATTCAGATGCTAGAAAATGAACAATAACCTTCTTCCGTATTATGAGAAATTAGCTCGGCGCAAGGTGCTAAAGCGATCGCTGCTCGGAAGAAGTCTCCTGGGCATAGAAGGGCTAAAACAGCACAATCAGGATGCGCTGTACCTGCTAGCGCTACCAGTTGATGCCGCTATTGTAATTGGAAAGCACATTCGACGGCTCCTACCCATATACGACGAGGCTTTCATTTCCAGTTCTCTATGTTTATTGGCTATGGCTCTTGTCGCTGAGTGCTGGCCAAACGTCCGCAATGAGGTACTTTTATTTAATCCACTTTATATCATTGTAGGAGTGGCCTATGTAGCTTCTGCAAGCAGGATAGTCGTTCGACTATATCGGAAAAAGGCACTTCTAACACTGAAGACAACAACGAGCAGCGCACCTTGAGCGAAGTTTTGGACTGCCGGGTTCGGCAGCGGGCTCTATGTTAACCCTTGTTTTTGGTAGGTTCACTGGGTAAAGTGCTCGCACAATCGTGGCAAGAAATGAGATGATTACGTGAGCGATTATCATCCCTTTCACGACACTATGGATTGGCTGCTAGATCCTTTGAATTACGAGTTTATGCGGCAGGCGCTGACGGCGGGTGTACTGATGGGCATTTTGTGTCCAATTATTGGTACTTATCTGATTGTGCAGCGTATGGCATTGTTGGGTGATGTGGTAGCACATGCGGTGTTGCCGGGTTTGGCGATCGCCAACTTTCTGAATTTTCCTTTGCTCATCGGCGCTTTTATTTCCGGTATGTTCGGCACCTTTGTCACCAGTTGGATTCGCGCCCAGTCCAAAGTCAAGGTCGATGCCGCCATGGCTATCACCTTCTCTAGCTTTTTCTCGCTGGGCATTGCCTTACTCACTAGCTTACGCAGCCGATTAGATCTAGAAGAACTTCTTTTTGGCGATATTCTTAGCATTGCGCCAGCAGATGTGTGGGAGATCAGTTTTGTGACACTTGCTGTATTAGTCGGCGTGAAAGTGTTCTATAAGGAGCTGTTGTTTTTTACCTTCGATCAGTTAGGTGCAGAGGCAATTGGCCTGCCGGTAGCAGCGATCAACGCTGGGTTGATGGCTGCAATTACGCTGACGATTGTGGCCAGCATCAAGGCGGTAGGCGTGATTTTGGTGGTGGCGCTGATGGTGAATCCAGCAGCGACAGCCTATTTGCTAACCAAGGAGCTGCACTGGATGATGGCGGTCGGCGCAGGGCTGGGTGTGTTTTCTTGTTTGACGGGAATGTACATCAGCTACTATCTCAACACGCCTTCTGGACCGGCGATCGCGTTGACGCTATTTGTCTGCTTTCTGTCAGCGTTGCTGTTTAGTCCTAGTCAGGGGATTTTGACCCGTAGTAGAGGGCAGTCCAAAGCTTGATTAGGAGACTTTAACGCCCGAGCTTAGTTGCATTTGAGGCAACGCCCACTTTTCAGGCAGTCAAAGTGTTCATTCGACGCATAGATCGACTCGATCAAATCCAGCAAATAGCTACCATCCATCCAAGTCTACCTGTTCATAACCTTCCTCAATAGCATTCTGCTTCTTTTGAGTGCGATCATCCGTTCACCCTCAGATATTTTCAGCAGTTCCTAGACAATCACCTATTAGAGCATTCGCTGCTCCTTACCCATGACTCGTGCGAACCAAAGACAGGCTAGATTTCGTCAGTGCTGGAACAATGCGATCGCATGCTAGCTTCGCACCAAACAAATTTCTCGCGACAGGGCCTACCTGCAATGCTGACCAAGGCCCCATCAAAAACAATTCGCAACCTGGCCAGCGCAAATGCTGATCTAGCACAGGCAACTACCAGCGATGGTAATGCTGGTAAAGACACCGCCTGCGCATGGCAGAGTCGCTCTGGCGGATAGCTGTTTACTTGCTTTGTCCAGTCCAGCACTTTCGCCTGAGCAGCACCGTCTCGACGACAACTCTACGTGCGCCCACGGTTTTCCCATCTGCTAAAGTTAGCTGAAACCCCTTCTCGTCCGCTGGCGAAGGTGCGTAAGTTGTGAGAATCACAGTCAGGGTGATGCACAGCAGGCGATCGCAGATGACGAATTTCTTGATCTGCAAATTGTCTGTGCCATTGGGTGAGCCAAGTGCCACTGGGGTCAAAAACTTGAAACCCAGGCGAGAAACCCGCGTTTAGACGCTCCCGCATTCGCTTATTCTTTTGCAGCAGATGAGTAATAAGCATCAGCGCCTGCGGTCCCCCGCCAATGACAGCAATATCGGTTTGAGACTGAGCCACACTTCTTCGTCAGCAGATGACTGGTTAGATTGAGTGAGCAGACAGGCAACGAACTTCAAAATATGATAATGATTATCGTTATTAGACTACAATTATACATCCGTCTCACCACGAAAAATTACGAAGCGTCCCTTGTTTCTTCTTGAATTTTCTCAAAGCGCGATATTCTTAAGGGGCTTAAATTGGGAGTGAAAGATGAGAGAACAGCGCCGGCTGAATGCTTTAGTCGCAGGACTCACAAGCTATATTTCTCGAAGGTGTCGGCGTTGGCAGTTGCTAGTGATAGTAGCAGGGTTGACCCTTGGCTTGGTGCTGTTGGGCAATGGTGCGCCGTTGCGGGGGAGTGATTTTGCGATTGCACAAACACCTCCAGCGGATTCAGCCGAGACAACCCCTGAGATGAGTCCGACCAATGCAGGGGTTTATCACTTCAAAGTAGGCGACTTTAACGCCATGGTAGTGAGTGACGGCACCCTCTCTTTTCCTGCCGGTTTCTTTGTTCCGAATGCTGACCCCAATGCCGTGACAGCGGTTCTCACAGAGCATTTCCTCTCTACAGAAGACATTTTTGCCCATGTCAACGCACTCTATGTTGAAACTGACGAACATACCGTACTGATTGACACTGGCGCGGGCAATAGCTTCGGTCCCACCGCTGGTCACCTGCTAGAAAATTTAGATGCCGCAGGCGTTGCCGCCGCGGATATTGATACCGTCATTTTGACCCACGCCCACCCAGACCATATTGGCGGCATTTTAGACGCCGAGGGGCAGCTGCGTTTCCCGAATGCTCAGTTTTACCTCTCCCAGGCAGAATCTGACTTCTGGACGGCAGATTCTGTAGAGCTACCCAAATCCCTGCTGGACGAAGAAACAAAAGCAGGGCTGATTGCGGCGGCAAAGGAAAATTTGAGCGTGATCGGCGATCGCACTACCTTGTTTGCTATGGGCGATGAAGTCATTCCTCATATCCAGGCTGTTAATTCTGCTGGGCATACGCCAGGGCAGGCTTCATTCTTAATCACCTCTGGTGAAGACAGCTTGCTTTCCACAGGAGACGTTTTCTTTAGCGATCCGCTCAACTTAGAGAATCCAGACTGGGAAGTTGCGTTCGATGGCGACCCCGAGCAGGGTGTAATCGCTCGTCGCGATTTGCTTGAAACAGTTACAGCCGAGCGCCGTCTGTTGTTGGTGCCCCATATGCCTTTCCCAGGGCTAGGTCATGTGAGAACTCAAGGCGATGCCTATGGTTGGGAACCGATTGTCTGGCAGTTTGCAGTTTAGCGGAGCATTCGTCCTACTCTTTTGGTTCATTTTCCTCGTCTGTAGGCTACTCAATGCTCTCAAAGCGCCGGGCTCTGGGATATGAGTTCACGGTAGAAGAATGGAGAGAGGCGACAGGATTTTCAGTAGAAGAGCTACAAGGTGAGCTTTCTGAAATTCCTGGTATTTAATTTTCTATTACAGGTTTAGTTACGTGAATTTTGGATTAAAGGAAGATAGCAACACCTACAACATTAGGAGATAATCTCGAATCAATTACCCTATCAAAAGTAGGCTGTGTCGCACTTTTAAATTCGTTAGATTTAGGTAGCTAGATAGGGTAGAAAGGGATAGAAGATCAGCTGGACGTTCGTGTCAGCCGCTCAACTATGAGGACAGTCGAGACGCTTGAACAAGCGATTACCGAGGCTTTTGAAACCGTCTTTGTCCAAGATATTCGGTATTTGTTCCCTTATCGTTACCACTGCAACTTACCTATCTGAGAACCGTTGTAGTCTACAGTTCGGCCCACCCCTTTAAAATTACAACAGAGGAGTAGGCCGAACCGGGCTAAGTATAGCAAGGTGCGGATGCATTCGTGCCTTGCTATACTTAGCCTGTTGAAACACAAGGGTTATAGCTAATGACTATGCCGTAAGCTAAGTGACCAAAGCTATAGCTACCGACTAAATTGTAATAAAGCTACTCTCAGCCAAACTAGCTGTTTGAATGCCCGAAAGCGTAGCGAGCGTCTCATCTCCAAACAGAATTGAATTTCCTCGGAGACTTAGCTGAGCAAAGCTCAAACCTGCACCCAGACCAATCAAGTCAGTGCCTAGCTGAAAGTCAACAATCGTATCTGTACCCGCACCTGCTTCAATCACAAAGGTATCAGCGCCCGAACCACCAGAGAAATCATCCCCCTGTAGTCGATCGTTCCCAGCACCGCCCGTCAGGATATCATCACCGTCGTCACCGAAGAGCAGATCGTCGCCATCATCACCGAAGAGCTGGTCGTTACCACCTTTACCGCCGATGGCATCGTTACCCGCACCGCCGCGCAATACATCGTTACCGCCAACGCCAACCTGCGGATTTCTGTTGTTGAGATCCCCTCTTAGCGTATCGTCGCCTTTACCCCCGAAGAGTACATCGTCGCCAAGTCCGCCAGCTAGCAGGTCGCTTCCCGCACCGCCTTCGATGAGGTCATCACCCAAACCGCCGTCAATGACATCGTTGCCACCTTGAGCGGCAAGCTCGTCAATCGTAATTCTTAGCAGCAGGTCCTCACCACCATTTTGAGTAAAGTCCCCAACAACCGGATCGATCATTGCCCCCGGCGCAGTTAACCCTCCTAGAATGTTCACAGGCGTACCGTCAGGATTTCGCTCAGAACCGTTGAAGCCAGGATGCGCTATAACAACACCGTTTTCAGGTGTGCCTTCATCGGGTGCTGTTTGATTAAGGAAAGCTGCACCTTCTTCCGTATTTACTTCCGTACCCGCATCGAGAACATCGTTTCCGGTGCGCTCGATTGTAATTGGCCCTAGGAAGTTACCGTCAGCATCAAAGATAGGCTCCCCCAGCGGGTTGCCAGTCGTTGCTAAGAAGGCATCATTAGACGGAATGACCATCGTTCCCCAAGTAAAGAATCGAGCAACAGAAGGATCATCTACATCTAGAACAATCTGGGCTGTTTCACCTGGATCAATCGGTCCAGGGACGCCTTGTCCACCGAAGATAGTGCCGTCGACACCGCCCACAGCAAGCTGCTCAGCAACAAACTCAGCAGAGATAGGCGCAATAGTGCCATCTTCCGCCAAACGCTCTAATCCCTGTCTAGCTGGGCCCCCACGGTCGTATAGGTCAAAAGTTCCATCGTGTACACCCAACCAAAGCGGCGTATAGAATGTGCCGCCATTGGTTTGCAAGTTTTCGACAGTAAAGACAAGCGCTGTCCCATCGCCAATCTCGTCTCCGCGCAGCACATCATCACCGTCGCCACCTAAGAGCGTATCGTCACCAGCCGCACCCGCAATTAGGTTGCTGGCATCGTCGCCGGTTAGGTGGTCGTCGTTGCTAGAACCAGAGAGATTCTCAATATTGCTTAAGCTATCGACTACGTTTGCACCACTGGCAACAACATAGTTTGCGCTTGACTGGGCCAAGTTAGCGGTCACTTCAAAACCAATATCTGAGAAGTCAGCCGTGTCATTGCCGTTCCCACCGTTGAGCGTATCGTTGCCACCGCCACCACGCAGCACATCATCACCTTCGTTGCCTTGCAGGACATCATCGCCGCCGCCACCTGCAACTAGGTCATTACCACCGCCACCATCGATAACATTAGTGCCGCGATCGCCAAATAGCTGGTCATCGTTTTCAGTACCGCTGAGATTTTCGATGCTAATCAGTGTGTCGATGACAGTAACACCAGATGCAGGAACATAGCTTGCGAGACCTTGTCCTAGCAGCGCGGTCACTGGTGCGCCAATGTCGCTGAAGTTAGCGGTGTCAATACCCTCTCCGCCGTCGTTGATGTCAGCGCCGCCACCGCCGAGCAATACGTCGTTGCCGCCGAGTCCCACTAACGTATCCCCACCGCCTAGGCCATCGAGAATATCGTTGCCTTCGGTGCCCTGCAGTTCTTCTGCCGCTGCGGTTCCAACAATAGGTGCATTCTCTCCTAAAAACTGGCCTCGAATAGCCCCTCCTCTAAAGTCGTTCGTATGAACGTTCCAATAGAGAGGAATATCTTCACCGGGCGCAGCATTTTGAATGTCATCGACAAACTGACTTAGCGCGATGCTAGCTGGATCTGTTTCATCCCAAACACCTCGAATAGTCGTAGAGCCATCAGAATTGAGGGAGAAAGTGATGTCGTCTACATCCTGACCATCAAACTGCCGATCTACTAGTCCGATATCAATCAAGCCGAAGGCAATCGGCCCATTCTCACCACGGCTTCCGCTATGGATGTGAAGTCCAATAACGTCGTCACCGGTATCTTCAGTTTGCGGCTTTCCGTCACTGAAGAAAGCACCGAAATCCAAGCCAGAAACAGTAAGTTCATAGCTCAAACTTTCACCATTACTACCTAGAATAAGGGTATCAACGCCCGCTGCGTTAGAATCGCCGGCAGCGACTTCTTGCGCACCATCTAGAACCGATGCTGATTGAGCAAAAGGATTTACAACAGACATAAATCTATTCCTATGTTTTTTATGCAGAAATACTTGAAGTTAATCAGATGCATCCGATCCCAATCTTGTTTGCAATTCGCAACTAGATTGCTGTAGCTAAGTGCGTAGTTAGAGAGATAAAAAGTCTCTTCAAAATAAAACTAAGAGAGATAAAGACGGTGTTTGATAGGCAACTTCGATGTGGTTGACCATTGCTTAGCAAACGCCCGTAGCAAAGAACTAGCTTCATTGCGTCTCTGGGCAAATGCCAAGAATAGCGCAAATGAACAACTTCTGAATATTCAACCATGCACAATCTCAGAAAGCTTATGAGTAGTTCTCTGGAGATGGTTTCAATAGATATTCAGAAGATGCATTCTTTTCTCCAAATTTTTTGAACAGAGCTTTATCCCTAAAGAAAATGAAGTGAACAAGACTCTCGGAGAACACATGTAAAAGTTCCCTTTGTCAGTTTCTATTTTCTCCATACTTAACTGAGCCATATGATGCGACCTTACGGAATACGAAGAATGAGAGTACTTGAATACACGATGAGAATATCCTGAGATTGAGGTGACAATCCAATGAGGCGCTCAGGGAACTCATTATCGGATAAAGTTCAAGCTCACCCCTTAGCAAGTGAAGGCGATCGCATAGGCTGAAACTTGTCGCCCACTGTCTATTGTGATGGCCGCCTCATGAGTCTCAACCCTTTCTATCGCCGCTAGCCTATCTCCTGAGATTCGCCAAGACACAAACGTACCAAACAGTTCGCTAACAGTTTCTAACCCTCAGCTTGAGAGTCTACGTATTCTATAGAGCACCTGATCCTATACTGATAATGATGTGTCTATTCAGTGACAACTCTCTGGCGGACCTATGCTGAAGTTTTACTATCACCCTATCTCTATCAACGCTAGACGTGTTTGGGTAGCACTCCTTGAAAAGCAGATTGCCTTTGAACCTATTCTGATAGATCTCAGTGGAGAGCAGTTTAGCGAGGAGTTCTCGGCTATCAACCCCCTCCAGCGTGTACCGGTCATAGACGATGAGGGCTTTAGAGTTATCGAATCGTTAGCTATTCTTGACTACTTAGAAGCGAAGCATCCAACACCAGCTTTGATGCCTACGGAACCAGAGGCGATCGTCATCGTCCGCATGGTTGAGATGATTACAGTAGGTGAGCTTCAGTCTGCTATGTTTCCGCTAACACGTCCTGCTGTTGGACTAGAGGTTGAAGCTCACAAGCTAGAAGCCGCGCAGCAAAGAGTAACAACGATTCTAGATTTTTTTGAAACGCTTCTCGGCAACAAACCCTACTTTGCTGGCAGTGAGTTTACACGGGCTGAAGTCGTTACCGGAACGATGGTGTCCTCTCTTCCATTAGAGGGGCATCCCAGGTTAAAGGAATGGGCAACACGACTGGCCGATAGAGAAAGCTGGCAGCAAACAGAAGCACAACCGGAAGATATCGAAGCGGCCCTCCCGTTGATCAAAGACATTCTAAAAAGGCGCTCATAGCATCATATCAGTCTGAATATGGCGAATTCTATAGCTCTTCAAATTGCTTCCGAAGATATCTTTATAGACTTCTCCAATATGTGAGTTACTGTACTCAGCGGTCATAAGACTAATCATACGCTCGTAGCTAAGTGCCTTTCCATACCATTTCCCAGCATCAACATCCTTACGGGGATACCTCCTTGGGTAAGTGCGTGAGAAGAAGTCAATATGGGACTCCTAGTTAAAGTTGTTCCTGTTCAATCCAAGGCTATTGAAAGCTTTTTTTATCTCAATCTCACAGGTTCGGCGTCCGTTCTTACTCGATACAAAGCATAGGGCTTCTGCCTCATATCTTCTCCGTAGTTAAACCCTGGCTGACGATGAAGTTGGTTTGAAATGAAGTAAAGGTAGCCATTGCTGGCAAGTGACAATGTATCTGGCCAGAGTGCAGATGGGTTGTGTACCAGAGTCTCTAAAGATCCATCAGGTTGCCGGAGCATAATGCTGTTGTCTTCATAGTTAGTCAGATAGAGCTGATCTGCTGTATTAGCCTCTAAGCCGTCAGAGGCAAACCCTAAGTCTCCGTGGTCTTCTATAGTTGCAATGATGTCCTCATCGGTTGCTGCTGGGTCGGATAGCAAATTTGCGTCAATGCTATATAAATGCCGTCCTGAGAGCACTCGATAGAAGAGCCGACTGCCGTCAGCGCTAATCGCTATTCCATCTGCACCAATTGTCATATGGCTAGTTTCACCAGCAGCTGACCTATTCAAGAGAGCCTCACTCTCCACAATAGGCGTAAAATTTGGCTCTGGTAGCGTAGAGCTGTGCTGATGAAGCCGCCGCCAGCTGTTCCCAGAAGCTAAATCTACAACAATTAGGCCATTATCCCCGACAGTAGAGGAATCAGTAATATACGCAATGCCTGACTCACCTCGCTGTAAGTCAAATCGCACGTCGTTTAAGTAGCTAGTCGGCATCGCTACATCCGTTGGCAGCAGAATCGTTTTGACGACTTCATTGGTGGCTAGGTCAATCGCCACTAACTTAGGGCCGTTCTCCGGCGGCTCTCCAAACTCTATTCGCGCAGCGTCCAACGCCCATAGCCAGTTATTAGGTGCTACTACGACACTCTGTACTGATACCAGGCTTTCAGCAGCAGCGCCCTCTGGTTCATTGATCTCACTACTCGGATATGCGATCGCTTCACCGTCAACAACCTCACCCACAGTAAAGGGGACCTCATCACCCCATCGTGGAAAGGTAACGAAAATTCGTCCGTTATCTGAAACCGTCACGCCAGCAGGCATAGGACCACTAAAAGTCGCTACCGTCTCTAGTTCTCCCGCTAGATGCTCTGTCGCGATTGGACTAATCATTAGGTTATCAGTGGTTTCTGCTTTTGAGGGATGAACCCAGATAGTTGGTAGAGATATAGCAGACAGAAAGGCTAAAGTCGTTGCTAAAATAGAGAAATGAGGTCTCATAAAACTAGGCCAAGGGCAGGAGCAAAGGTGCGTAATTTACATTCGAAGTGAACTCGGTTTCTTACATCATCGCGTGCGGTAGAATCTTGTTAAGTTAACAGTGTTGCCCTACCACAGTCAATCTAGAAAGGCACTGCTACGGTGTTTTTAAATTTCTCTTAGCTCTCCGTTCGCCCACTGCTGTTCAGCTTTCTCTATGAAGGCGGTTTCGTCTGCGTCCCATGCTAGCTTGGCGTTAGTCCCATTGTTGTTGTAGAAGAGATACAGTTTATTATTGGTTATTGTGTAAGTCTCTGGGTTAATAGGGACAAGCTTACCTTCAGCGATCGCCTTCGCACAGAAGCCACCATATTGAGGACTATAGCGTTCAGGATCTTGCACAAACATAGCCTTGTTATCATCGCTTGAAAAATGATAGATCGCGCCCTTGTGAGTTACGCTCCTACTTGACTCTCCAGCTGTAGGATTACCTAAAAAGTAAGAGACGGGATCATAGCCCTGGATAGCGATATTTTGTTTAGTAAGATTCACTGGATGGTTCATGATGGATCTCTTCTTGATAGAAAGCCATGATAGAAAAACGCGGCCAGTGAAACCTTAAAGGAGCCTAAATTTATCGCTTGTTTGTGAAGCTTTCAAATCACCGTTGAGTTGTTGTTACGGTAAATCTACCACCAGCGAACTTGCAAGAACCCTTTATTAGATTTGTCTTTACCTATAGTAGATGACCATTCCACTGGTTTATAAGTAGCGAAGATGCGATCCCACCAGTCAACGGCTATGCCAAAGTTGTGATGCCACTGATCGTACTGATGATGCACATAGTGAACAGGCATTATCATCCAAGCGCACTTTGCAGGGTTGTCGTGCTGTAGCTGATGGGAATAGGCAGCAAAGGCAGCGTAGAAGAGCGCACCAAGTGCATGACTCAGACCAACCATACCTAATCCAATCTTCCACAACAGCAGGCAAATAAGTCCTACAAAAGGTAGTCCTGGCAGAACATAGTCTCGGAATTCACCCAATACGCCCTGTCCTGTGTTCAGCTGATGATGCTCAATATGAGAGGGACATAGGTGAGGCATCGTATGCATCAGGCGATGTGCCCAATATTCAGCCAAGCTAGCTAGGATGAACGCTAGGAGAAAAGATCCGGTTACCAGGGTAAGAAGAATAGTATTGCTCATAGTCGATCAGACGAAACTCAAGGGATAGTCGCAGCTTTCGGCAATGGGTTAAACCAGCAGGGTGGCAACACCGAGGCTTACAGTTATAAATTGAGAGACTGCAGCTAGACTACCTCACTTTTTGGATGATGTTCTGAACTTTCTTACTTTTGTTAAACTTCTACCGGAGACGAAGCTGAGTTGCTTGAATCCAACCAAAGCACAGCTGCATCCAAATAACTGGGTCGATTTATCGTTACGCCATGAAGAAGCCGATGAGTTACAGAGTCATCCCTCGGCCTTAAATTTTGTGATCTATCCTCTCCTCATCTCAGCAGATTCAACTGGTACAGCGACCCAAAACGCGATAAGAAAAGAAGTCAGGCTATAACGTTTGGCATTAAGCCAAAACCTTAGTGAGAGCCAAATCCTTTTGCTTTCTCTCTCTTTACTTTCCTGTGTTTGGTTCGCTCGTAGTTTACAGTCCTAAACGAAAGCTGGTTACTGCCTGGACTGTACAAGGTGTAGGTGGCCTGTCCTAGGCTGCGCCCGACTGAGCCGACACCGACGATGCGCCGGGGCGTTTTGCTTTGGTCTTGGGTAGGTTGAGGGCCGTCAAGGGTGGTGACGGTCGAGTGCAGTTGGGTGAGAGTGACCCAGCACTCAAAGGTGCGGACTGAGCGTCCGCAGAAGAGATGGTTGGCATCTGCGCGAATAAGGCGATCGCACAGTTCAGTCGCAGGGGTTTCTGGCGTTAGCTCATCGGCATATCCCGCCATGCTGCCATGAATCAGCAAACAGTCGCATTCGTGAAAGCCAAAGTGCTGCGATCGCCCCCCAACTATACCGGTTACACCT
Organism: Synechococcus sp. PCC 7335; assembly: GCF_000155595.1. Taxonomy (NCBI): domain Bacteria; kingdom Bacillati; phylum Cyanobacteriota; class Cyanophyceae; order Synechococcales; family Synechococcaceae; genus Synechococcus; species Synechococcus sp. PCC 7335. The sequence goes on from NZ_DS989905.1 coordinate 277,271, forward strand.
GATGAACTAGAGAATTAGTTATAGTTGAAGGGCTTCTGTTACAGGTAAATCAGGGTGCTAGCTGCTCAAGTTCTGGATCGTAGAAGGATTGAGCAGCCATTCATAGGTAACCTAGCGTCAACATAATTCTGGGGCGTCACTATGAGGTTCCTGATGGAGTAAGCGATGGTAGTTTATTTGCTGCTTAGCGTGGTTTTGTGGTTTCGCAAACTATGGGATCGTGTTGAATGAGAGCAAACCTATCATCAAATCCTCATGCTCGCGTCATCAAGATTTAAGGTGTCAGGTTCACTCTAAGTGATACTTTGCAAAGGTAAACTCCGCTTGAAAGCGGCATTGTGCAAGGGATAGAATAGCCTATGGCATCCACCATAACGGCAGATGTAAAAACCGATAGAGATTACCGCTGGTGGGAAGAGGGCGTTATCTATCAGGTGTACGCGCTGACTTTTTCAGACGCTGATGGGGATGGAATAGGGGATCTAAAAGGACTGATCGAGCGACTAGATTACTTGAATGATGGCAATGAAGATAGCAATACTTGCCTGGGGATAGATGCAATTTGGCTCTCACCAGTAAATAAGTCTCCAATGGTGGATAACGGCTATGACATTGCTGATTACAAGAGTATTTGCAGCACTTTTGGAGATCTGGATGACTTTGACACGCTAGTAGAAGAAGCGCATCGGCGCAAAGTCAAGATCATTATGGACTTGGTCGTAAACCACACGTCTGATCAGCATCCTTGGTTTGTTGAATCTAGTTCTAGTAGAGACAATCCGAAGGCAGATTGGTATTTGTGGCAATCGGCAGAAGGTAGCCAAAAATTTCCTAACGACTGGCAATCATACTTTGGTGGACCTGGCTGGACATACTCTTCCGAGCGAGATCAGTTTTACTTTCACACATTCAACAAAAATCAACCCGATATCAATTGGCATAATTCTGAAGTGCGAGCAGCCATCCACGACATTGTTCGATTTTGGTTAGACCGAGGCGTGGATGGCTTTCGCTTAGATGCGTCTAGTGCCTACGTAAAAGACCCGTATTTTCGTAATAATCCACTGAAATACGGTGCTTCTGACAAGAACGATTACAATAACTATCATCACTTATACGATAAGAACCTACCCGAAAACCACGTCATCATTCAAGAGATTCGAAAGGTTTTAGATGAGTATGGCGATCGCGTTCTCATCGGCGAAACATTTATTGATAGCTCACTACTCGAATCAATTATCTTTTACGGCAAAGATAACGACGAACTCCATCTACCTATCACATTCGAATTTCCGTTTAGTCCTTGGTATCCCGGATATTTGCAGCGAAAAGTTGATAAAGTCGAGAGACTTACACCATCAGGTGCTTGGCCTACCTACTTTTTAGACAATCACGACATTCCTCGCCATTTGTCACGGTGGATTCAGTGTAGTTTGTGCGTAGATTCGACCGCGATCGCCAAAGCAGCAGCCACTTTGCTAATGACAGTACGCGGCACACCCATCCTTTATTATGGGCAAGAATTAGGCATGGAGGATAACACAGACATCCCTACGGAAAAGCAACAAGATGACGCGATTAGAAAGAGTAGCACTGGAGAAACTCCCCCACCTCGTGATGGTGCACGGACACCCATGCAGTGGGATAACTCCATCCACGCGGGGTTTAGTTTTGGTAAGGATGTTGAACCTTGGCTGCCCGTACACAAAAACTACACTGAGTGTAATGTCGCCTCTGAGCTAAAAGATCCAGATTCAATCTTGAATTTTTATCGACAGTTAATTCGAGTACGAAAGCAAAGTGCTGCGCTAAGGCGAGGAAACTGTAGATTTCTGATTCATTATCCCCACGAACACTTAGCATATCTAAGAGAGTATAAAGATGAGACTGTACTAGTTGCGATTAATTTTAGCTATGAGCAGCCATTTGCAACAGATGTAGAGATTGATTGCACTGGCTGGACAGTCTTAATTTCTACAGATTACGAGACGGATAAGATCATTGATCTATCCGATAGCCTTCAATCGTTTGAGGTGTCTGTATTATCCAAGCGTAATTATCGTTTGTAGATGAGTTGAGTATGGGAAGGAGAGTTAGCAAAGGCATTCGCTCATGCTAACGAAATAAAGCACATAGTTCGTCTGTTTGGCTCAAAAGGAAAAGAAGTAATAGAGCCTTTCTAGGGAATGCTGATCATAAACATACCCATTCACATCGATCTTATTCAATATGGATGCTAAAACAACCGTTGGAATAGGGCTTGCAGCTAGTAATCCTATCTTTCACGCTGCCGCTATTGCTGCTGGCGTTGCCAAGACAGGCACCGCTATTGGCACCCTACATGGTGCTGCTCAGACCAGTGCCACTGCAGCATGGGTAGGATTTGGCAGTATGAAGGTGGGACTGTTTGTGATGAACGCTTTTCCCATCATTGGTGGCCTCCTGATTCTAGATAGTCTCTGTGGATCGGACCACGGCTCTCCGCTTATCGATTGGTACGAGGAAGCTTGGAAGAAATACGAAGCTCAATGCGAGATGGAAGAACTCAAAAAGGAAGTCGATGTAGATCCTGACCACCGAGTGACTGTCACAAGGGAGCCGTCCTCTCTAGCGCAGCAAGAAGCTTTGTTTCTAGCTTTAGAAGTAGAACATGAGCTCTATCAACTCAAGAAGAAGCTAGGACTGCTTTGAGCGCTGCCTCGAGCACTGAGTGGGCCCAGTCGTTATCTAACTGGGCTATTATGAAATAAATATTGACCAATTGGTCTAAGTTATTTATTGTAACGAGGGGAACAATGAAAGCTTGCTGGTTACAACAGAAACAGCAAAGAATGCCTGCTTATTAGCTGGAGTCCCCTTATTCCTTCAACCAAGACTCGTAAACCGGATTGGTGTGCTTCATGTCTTCGTATATCCAGACCATGCGATCGCAAAACCACGTTTTGGGCAGAACGACTCCTATGATACCTGCGATAGTTGCCCAGAAGTTCAGACTAAACAGTCCATAGCTCCAAATTAACAAACCAATCAATGACATCAGTGTCAAAACATTTGCCGCTCGTAGATGGTGCTGTGGAATATTAACTTTCTGTCTATCAAGAAAAATACGTTCGCCAAAAGTTGCCTTTGCTCCCCAATTATTGGTAGAGGTTGGTGCTGGGAATGCCCGTGGGTTATACCAGATCCAAAAAAGGACTAGGCCGATAGGCACTAGCGCATACCAGCCTAGCCAAACTCGACTCCATATTGCCAGACTAATCAGTGGTACAACCGTAAAGATCCGAGTCCAAACGCTCCAAGGGCTGGCATGCCTTTGCCAGGTTTGGTCATTCATGGTCATCAGGCGCTCGGCTCGATCAAAAATATCCATTAAACCTACCTGTCTAGTTTTCTTTGTCAGAGGAATTGCCTTACTGTTCCTCTATATTCATTCTCACTGTTCCTTTATATTCATCAATGACTATGTTCATCTATGAAGCAAGATTGCTCTCATCCCCTTATCTACTTCCTAATACCGAGCGCAGCCTTAAGCTGTTCAATATCTTTGCCACGGTTCGCCATGCGTCCATAGAGACCGTAGTTATCGTGATGTTCCTTCAATTCATCTGCCATCTCCCCCTCGAGTACTCTTTTAATGATGGCCTGATTACGAGTCGTTAACTGCTTAAGGGTAGATTGGTTGATCAACCACCTTTCGCTGTCATCGGTAGCCTGCTGGTCGTTATATTGCATAATCTCGCGAATAAGATTGGCGACTTCACGTTCGACCTGATCGGAGTAATTCTGCTCTTTAGCGGGTTTCTTGGCAGCTACCGTCCGATTCTGTTGGGTAGTTGATTGTGTCTGAACTTCCTTAGTCTGCTGGTCTGTCCCAATCTGAGCTACCGTAGTCTGAGAATTCGCTTGATCATTCAGTGTGCCACCAAGAAGTTGTTGCAATTGTTGCAGTTGATGTTGAGCGGCCTCAAAGCGAACCAACTGAGCTTTGAGGCTCTCCCTATCATCATGCGCCTGCGCCAACTGTTTTCTAAGGCGTTGATTTTCTTGTTTGAGATGCCCATTAAATTCATGCGCCATGGCTAGAGACTGTTCAATTATCTGACTAGTCCCTACTCCACCTACCATCTTCTCTGCCTCAGCGAGCTTAGCCCGTAGTTGACCGTTCCGTCGTTGCTCTTCCTCTAACCGCTGGTTGATCATCTCGATCTTCTCACCTAGTTCAATCGGCTGGCACCCTAGCGCATCGGCTAAAGAAATTGCCGTATCTGCTGCATCTAGGATCAGCTGCATCGTATCGTGCTGAGTCCCTAAACCTAGCTCACCTTGAATTGCCAACACCCGCTGCTTATCGCTCTCAGAAATACCAATCCGACTCATCACGACTTTCTCCTTTTCAATTACCTCTGTTGTTCTAAAAGCTGTAATTATCTGGACTCCTGGTTCATTCAGGCGCACTCCCTTCCTCTGTCCTCTGTGTGTAGCAATCACCTGGTCACTGATTTCATAGTCGAAGTAGTGACGACTAGCAGCAAGCGATCGCCTCAGCTCAGTCCTGCCTTCCTCCAGTACTTTGTAATGGCCCTGAATCGCTGCTCTAAACTCCAATTCAGGCACATCTACTGGACAGAACCAGAAAGTCGCAATTGTGCTGTACACAGACCTAAATAGATGAGTATAGAGATTATCTTTGCCGTCTCTAGCGGGGACTAAGTCTTTGAAGGAGCGATCACAAGCCTGAGCGATTGCATGACTATAGGCGCGGTTAATCTCGCGGTTACTCATACCCTCGGTATCAAGGAGCGATCGCAATCGTCTAGTAGCAGAGACAACGCTAGCCGCCTCAACCAGCGTTGGTAGCTCGAACTCTAAAGCAACAGCTTCACCGCGACGTTTGACCGCGCCAGTGAACCAGACAGACCACTGAGAAGCTTGCTTAAACTGAGCGGTTTGAATCACCTCAGCAGCGCGTCGTCCGGTGGCTACTGCTAAGCCTGCTGCTAGTTCACTCCAGGACTCAGACTGCAAGAGTACCGCCGCTCGCCGGGCAATCTCATCGGGGTCATTAAGCGGTTTAGCCGAGCGCTGCGATACCGCCTGTTCAGAAGGCATATTGATCATTGTCCATTCTTCTGGGTTAAAGCCCACATCGGCTAGCGCCGGATGATTCTGATCAATCGCTTTAAGCACCCGTCTAACATCGGTGATGGGGTTCTTCTGCTGGCTAGGTGTGCTCAACCCTCGCTGTGCCATTCGTTCTTTAACTAAGACATCCCACTGCTGAGCCTGGTGGTGTCCATCAGCCGTATCAGCGACATCGACAACTTGAGGTAATAGCTCTCTCAGTAGCGACTTTAGCCACTCAGTAGAGCATTGCGCGATCGCCTCCTCCCAGTTGTGTTTGAGTGTTGTCATCATTGCCGTAGTGGCGATAGGCATGAGCTAGAAAGATGCTACGTTAAGTCCTCGACCGCGAAGCTAATTACATACGTTACTCTAGTATACGCAAGCTATCAGATATAGAAACAAGTATATATGGATATATTAGGTGATTCGATGCCTAAACGGAATTGATAGCTTGCTAGGGTGCTAGAAGCCGCCAGGATAGGGCAGCAATCGTGTCGTACCACAACCCGCTAAACGTAGTAACGCTCTGAGATTACTGCAGATTTCTTCGTTTAGTTCTTGAAGAACAGCAAGGTAGTTCGACTGTTCCTATCGTGTTTCAGCACGATCACCCTCATTGCCTGTTATTCACTAGAGAGCAATCACCCGTCTCTCTGCTTCATTTCCGGAGGATCGCCCGCCGTTCTGCTAGCTCTGCGCGATCGCCCGTTGTTAGTCGTGCAGTAGCACTAAGAGGTCGTAAACAGCGAAGGGGCTTCTAGTCCGATGTCGAGAGCCAAAGGAGAATAACGGTCTGTGAATTAGCAGGCCATAGCTTCATAGTCTCTGCCGTGCCTAGTAGCTATCTTGCCGCACTGATATTATACAATTGTATAACTATACCTTTACTACGCTCTTGCAGCTATCGTATTAAGTTGCTTTTCTTCAGTAGACTTTCAGCAGATAGTTGTAAAGAACTATTCGTGTTACTTTTTCCAAGACTATAAAAGACAACACGAATAAAAGGACTACCAAACAGGGTTTATTCCGGTTACCGTCCGGTGGGTAATCGAGCGTTTCAACACATAGATGGAACGTTGACACAGCACATTGTACAGATTTGAATCATCAAACTGAGAACTCATATCGGCCAACTCGAGTAGGAGAATGACGAATTGGCCGATTCAAGTCAGGGGTCAGGCACGGCGCTTTCTTTCAGCTTTTGAACCTATACGGGTCCATATCTATCCCTATCCGTACAAACAGGCTGCTTCAAAGTACTAAGCAACAATGTGTCAACGGATCGAAGGTCAGAGAGTACTAAAGAGAAAACGTCTTACCATCCGTCTGTAGAGCTTAAAAGGACCCAAACAAAACTACAGATGACTAGCTGGATCTAACCTACCAGAGTCCGCGTACGGGTTCTGCAGGAGCAGTTTCTTCGACCATGGGCTCTTCGACCGTGGGCTCCTCGATTGTGGGCTCTTCATCGATAGGCTCTTCGACCGTAGTTTCCTCATCCATAGTTTCCTCATCCATAGCTGCTTCTAAGCGAGAGTCAAGCTCTGCAGCGGTATCAGCTGGGACGAGTACACCGTCCTGTACGATATGGACCAATCCATTGGTCGCGGCAACATCAGAGCCGACAATCTGAATACCATCAACGAATGCTAAATCATCCTCAACCGTAATTGTTAGCTCTTCACCATTGAGGGTTTCAACAGTGCCAGGTTCGAGGTCTGCGTACATCACCTCCCCAGGAATAACGTGATAGGTCAGAATATCAGTTAGAAGGTCTTTGTTTTCAGGTAGCAATAGAAACTCTAAAACACCATCTGGAAGAGTAGCGAAGGCATCGTTAACTGGAGCAATAACAGTAAAAGGCCCTTCACCCATAAGTGCATCAGTTAGATCTGCTGCCTCTAGCGCTGCCTCCAGGGTGCTTAGTCCTTCAACATCACTGACGATAGTGGCAATATCACTTTCGGTAACGACATCGTCGGTCGTTTGTTTCGTGGTAGGGTTGGCCTCTAATACTTGTGCTCGAGCATCTACCGCTGGGACCACTCCAAAACTAATAGCACCTGCGATTGCCAATAGCTTGATTCTAGAAAATTTGATCATCGTAGCCTTCCTCACGTAACGAACTGTAAACTTGTTCCAGGTTAATTTTATGGTGAAAGGGCCCGCTTGGCTAGTTCACATCAATAGGCTTCCAGGAAAACTGCAACATCCACGTTTTGTCAGTAGATTTTCACCAGGCAATCAGTGAAACTGCATTTAGCTGTTGATCGACGGCATCTATCCATTGACTAAGCATAGAATCGGCAGATTTTATGCGTCTATCTGTTCTAATATTGTTAATTCCTAGCTACTCTTTCTTTGGTAAAAAGAGGTTAAACAATATTTTCTGAAAGAATATTGTTTTGTGATAAAAGATATCTATAGAGAATCTTTCCTGAAGGGCTACGAACTCTATCTTGAATATCAGACTTAATCGGACGTTAGGGAATTTGTTAGCATAAGCAGCAGGAGGAAGCAGGTAGAGGTAGGGCCATGAAAATGCAGTATGGAGAGCTGAAGAACAAGCCCCGCACCCTTCGCAGCTTAACAGGCTTGACCGCTGAGGAGTTCGAAGCCCTGCTACAGATATCTCAACTATTGCCGATAATGTCTATTGGCTTACTCAGGTAGGCCGATAGACATTATCGGCTAAGATTTCATCTGCACTGCGATCATCCAAAACAGGCAGACTAGAGCAAGCGGCGCCGATAGCCATGATGCTAGCGGCAACCTCTGGCCCTATAGTGGGTGAGGCATACTGCTCTAAGTCAAATTCTGAGGAGCCAACAGATGTAGTCGGCCAAGACACTGTTACGGTTACGTCCTGACCAGCAATCTGATCAAGTCCTTCTATGTGCAAGGCCCCGTCGGGGCCATATGAGTTTTGATGCTTAAATTCATAGCGCTGTCGCTGATGCACTGTTTTAGTTCACTTTACATCGAACTGCCTCTACAGTTTCGGTGCTACCTGCCAATAGTAAGTAGCTCTAGGCAGTTCTTTCTTGCAACTGCAAAATCGAAGGTCTTGACGGACTCGGGTAGAGAAATGTAGAGACGTATTCCTTCACTCCAACTGCTGCGGATGCGGAGTGTTCGGGTGATGCCAATGGTTTCGAAGGTGGCTTCTATGCGGGCGATCGCACCGCGTCTTGCCTCGGATGGTAAGGACTATCAATGTCGATATCGAGTAAGCCATAGCCAGTCGTGTGACCTGGCCTTACGCAGTCTACTCCTTTACTTTCTAACTCATATCTTCTTCCTCTCTATGTGAAACTTGTGCTTTTAGCGGTTTTGTCGGAACGACCAATTAATACAGTAAGTGCTGGTGTGCCCACAGAGCTGCTTGAGTGCGATCGCGTACATCTAGCTGACAAAAGATATTTGTCAGATGATTTTTAATCGTGCCTTCCGTCAAGTTAAGGTTTGCGGCAATCTCGCGGTTACGCTTTCCTTGACCTAACTGCTTGAGAATATCCAACTCTCTTTCACTAAATTGGCTGCGGTAGTCTGTTTTCTGCGCTTCAGTATCAGTATCGATGTGAGAAAATACCTTTGGCGCAATTGTTGGACCTAGCTGAGAGTAGCCTCTTTGCAAATTGCGGATTGCTTCTGCCACTTCCTGCGATGGCGTGCTTTTTAGCAGATAACCTAAAGCGCCTGCTTGCAGCGATTGAAATACATATTCATCATCGTCGAAAGTCGTAAATACCAAAATCCGAATCCAAGGATAGCGAGTATGAATTTCCTTGGTGGCATACACCCCATCGCAAATTGGCATGCGTATATCCATCAAAATCACGTCGGGCTGTTGGGTCGCCGCCAGCGTAATGGCTTCCCTACCGTGATTTGCTTCGCCTACAATTTCCAAATCTTCTTCTAGCGACAGCAGAGAAGATAGTCCTTGGCGAAAGATAGCTTGATCGTCAGCGAGTAAGAGTTTGATCATAGGGCACCGTAATTTGAATGCGCGTTCCTTGTTTAGAAGCACTATCGATTTTCATGCAGCCACCAATGGATTGCGATCGCTCTTGCATACCTCGTAGCCCGAATCTAGAGCCTGACTCCGTAGCAGACAATCCTACATCAAAGCCAACGCCATCATCTTCAATGTATACAACAATATTTTCAGGCGTCGCCCAACTGTACAATCCGATCACCCGCGCTTGGGCATGACGACGAATGTTTTCAAGTCCTTCTTTGATAATGCAATAGAGCTGATGACTGGTTTGGAGCGGCAATTTCGGCAGGGTTAACTTGTTTTCTACCACCAAATTGGAATCAGATTTTAGCGGTTCTACCAAGTTAGCGATCGCCGCATTTAGATCGAAAGCCTCCTCTCTAAGCGTTGTTACTGCGCGTCGCACCTCTTGCAGTGATTGCCCAGAGAGCAGCTTAGAGATATCTATTGCCTGCCTAGCCCCTGTAGAATTACGTTCATAGAGGCGCTGCGCTAGCTCTAGCTGAATGTCTAGCGAGGTCAGCGTATGACCTAGCGAATCGTGAATATCGCGAGCAATGCGAGCCCGTTCTAAGTCTGCGGCTAATAGCTCTACTTCTTGGGCAAGTGCCGCTTCCCTCTGACGGCTTTTGCGCTCAGAGATGATCGTCAGGCACAGGAATATGATCAACGAATTGACAGCAATAAAGGCGGCTGTACTATTGAGCACATAGTCAAACACCTGAATGGATTGAGGAATCTCATACATGGCTGTGACATCTGCTTGCGCTTCCTCAATGGGTCTATCTAAATACGTAAAAGCGAACTTTGCCAGCGCTATTTGCCAAACAGTGCCAGAAGCGATCGCAGTAAAAATAACTTCACGACGACTCAGTAGAAAGCAACTTTTGACCAGAACAAACCATAGAAATATGTCTAGGCCCCACTCAGAAAACAAGCGCGTTGCTAACAGTGCGATAATCTCTATCCATAGATAAGCCCGCTTTTGCCATAGCGGACGGTCTATAGGAAGCTGGAAGCTGAGAATAAAAAATAGAATTAAAACGCACAGGACAACGTAGTCGCCGCTAGAGATCTCGTAGCCTAGCGGCTTATAGAGAATGGGAAACGTTGCCCTAAGTACAAGAATTCCTAGAAATACCCATTCTACGTGACGCAAGATCTTGTGGATAGAAGAACAGGCTGTTTTAACGGTTGGCTGAGTCATGCGCCTAAACTCGTACTATCAATAGGTCTGCTTCGGTTTCAATCGTACGGCAGTTCTGAGTGCGATCGCCATGACAAAAGTAATTGGCTAGTGCTTCTATGGAATCGCCCTTATTAAATGAAGCCGGGTAGGTTCGGGGCTAACGGCCTGAACGTATGCGGCACTTAAGTAAGGTCGGTACGATTCGTCCTCAAGTAAGTGAACTTTCCCGTGAGCGATCATTAGAGAAATTGTCAAGCTAAAAAGTGCCCTCTCGGACTGATCGAACCTATCTAAAATATCGCTTTGCGGATGAACCCTCGTTAAAATGAATCGGCTCATTTCTGGGGTGTGCGCTGTATTCTCAGCCAGATAGAAATACTTTTGATTAGTTTGCAGCCACTGAAATGCATGCATTTGTTCTGGCACGATAGGAGAGGTCATATCATGAGCACCTCCCATAATCACCACAGGTGCATCCACATAGCCCATCCCTTGAGGCCCAAATAAACTTGTTAGCGGAGCGGAAGCAATCACTAGTGAAACCCGATTGTCTTTCAAGCTGCCATCGGATAGCCGTTGAATGCTCTTGGGATAGGCGGCTAGCTCTAATGCTCGGCATTGAATCAGCAGCGCCATATTCACCGTATCAGGTGTGAACCCTGCCGCTGGATCGCACTGGTTCTGCAGTCGCTCAATATCAACAGTGGCACCCGCTACGGCTAAGGCCGTATAGCCTCCGAATGAGCGGCCAATCACGCCAACGCGATCTAGCTGAAGGCGACTTTGAAACTCAGCACTATTTTTCTGCTCTAGCGTATCGAGTAGAAATGTGATGTCTAACGGGCGATTGACAAACGCCATTGTCTCGAATGACTCTTGCGTCAGACCGCGAGATAGGTTGCTTCTATAGTCTCTGTTGCTACCAATATGCTCTAATACCGCTACCGCAAATCCGTTAGCTGCCAAGCTTTGAGCCAAAGTCACTATGTCGGATAGGTGTCGATCATCTCCATACCCGTGAGAAACGACCATCACTGGAATCGATTCTATCTGAGTATTGGGGGATAAATCATGAACGCTACTCGGTAGATATAGGTCTGCTGCATAGGTGCGATCACGGCTTGGATCTTCTAGTACCAACGGCTGCTTTGTGACTTCAAACTGATCTATATCCGACAGTATGGGTAAAGCGCTGTAATTAATAGAAGATACTTGTAGTGCTGCAGCTTCAGATTGTTCAATAGCCATACTCACCAACTGTTTAGTTGCCTTTTCATTGGCGCTAATACTTCGAGAAAGGGCCAAGATTTTGAGCAAGTTCAGTCGAACTGCTTCTGTCGGAGAAAAGCGAATAACGTTCATCACCGAAAGCCCCTCTGGGTCGGCAGCGGCTGCAACTAGCGCACCTCGAATTGCCTGATGCCCATTTTGACGTCCCTGCGTCTGGATCATTGCGCCCAGCCTAGTCAGCATCAGCTCCCCCGTAGGGGCATGTAGCCACTGAGAGAGCACGAAAGGATCGCTGAGCCTGCCTAAAGCGCCTGTATTTAGAGCCGGTAGAGGTGTACCTAAAAATTGCTGTAATTCTTGACGACTTGAGGCCGACATTCCACCAATATACGGAGCTAGTTCGTCATTGACGGTGCCATCTTCTACAAAGGCTTCTAGAGAAGCGGTAGAAATTGCTCTGCCTAGATAGCCATAGTCAAAGTAGATTGTTTCGGCTGAGACGGCTGGTAGCGCTGCCGCCATGCTAGAGAAAAAAGCGGTTGCGATCACCTTCGATAGCCATCGAAAACGTTTTGAAATGTTCTTTAAACACATCGTCGGTCTATAGTCGAGAATGAAAGAATAGTGTTGAGCTATGTTCGAGGCTTTTGAGAAACCTTCGAAACAAGCTCTAGAAGAGTTGTACAAGCGAGTTGTTCTGTAGTCGTTCAGGAGAAAGCGTCTGAATATCTAAGATGCGATCGCTGCGAAGTGACGGCCATTTTCAACTGCAGCTGCCTAACCTACGTTTAGTTGCGATTGACTAGTTGCGATTGCGATCTTGATCGTTGAATTTCGCGCAGCTCTAACAAATCCCATAGATCACTTTCACTTTGATCTATACCTTCTTTTGGTAGAAAGTAAAACATTGTCCGACGAATAGAAACAATAACAATCCAAAATACAACAAACTCAGGTATTGTGAGTACAATTCGAGTGATGGCATCGACCTGTGCTACCTGCTGATTGAAGCTAGCCGTACCAAAATCGGCTTCTACAATCTGGAGATTCAGAAAGAAGTTTACAATTCCTGTTAATAGTGTAACCACCAGCATCGTTTTGGTGCCTTTGACCAGTGAGCGATAGACTTTTGACTCTTTGAGCAATGCCTTAAGTGACTGTTCCTGCTTTGGTGTATTTGGATTAAAGGCTTGCACAATTAGGTAATACATAACAGGTCTGCGAACGATAATTGATCCACCAAACACCAGCGCTATAAAGATAGTACCTACGCTGTCTTTGAAGGCAAACTGTACGCCATCGACGAACCAAAATGCTAACAAGCCCCGCCCGATCGCAAAAGCACCAACATAGCTAGTAATCAGATTAAACCGTTTGGTGATAAAAAATAAATCGAGTAAGACCCAAAAGATAGAAACTAGAGCAGCGACAATATAGGTGATAACTGTTCCCAGTTGTTCATTCAGATTATTCAAGATCCAGATGGGAATAACAGATCCCATAACGATGTCGAGAATCAATTTTACGCTGCGATTCACGGCTAAATTACTCTCCTACTGAAATAGAATAATGCAAACAAGGTTCTAAATCTTTGGCAAAGCATCCATGAGAGCTTCTAGCGTCTTTAGAAACTCTGGACAAAGGACAGCGCTGATAAAACCACAAGACAGGACTGATCGCATGGGGCGAGCTGATACTTGATTAAGCAGCCATATCTAAAGCACGCTCTAGGGAATCCGGTTTCAAGGGCTCTGTGCGATCTACATAGAGAGAAGGAATATCCCACACTTCTACAATCAGGCCGTTGACAATCCGCCAAACAATAACCGCGTCTAGTTCTATATGAGCACCGTACAGCAGCATATGGTCTACAACGTGAGCGATGACCAATTCATCACCGATGGGTACGAGACTGACGGGTTCAATCCGAAAGGTACTACCAGTATATCGCTGTAGCCTTCTGAAAAATATTCTCAGACCCTTTATGCCAACGTAGTTGCCTTGAACATCTCTCAGCTTTGGATTGAAAGAATGCCAGACGAATTTATCACTAAAGAGATCAGGAGATGCAGCTAAATTATCAAAGTTTAGCTGCTGGACTAGAGAGATATTGGGATGTGCTATTGCGTTGATCATTTTTTATTGATTTTAGCTATGCTTAATTGCAGTTCCTCTGTCAGTATTTGATCGATAAAGGCACCTGCTAGTTCAATAGAAGCGAAAGCTACTGTTATTTTCTATAGCGGAGCGTCATGCGATCAGATGACTATTGTCATACCTTCTTGTAACCAGACGTGATGACATATAAAAATCAACTCGATTGGTTCCCTAATGGAGCGGAGTGTACCGCGATTAATTCATGCACATGGATAACAGAAAATGTTCAACTTGTTGCCATCCAAATCTCTAAAGTAACCTACATAAAAATCATCGCCTCGAAAGTCAGGTGCGCCTTCGTCCTTACCACCCAGCGCTAATGCCTTTGCATGAAAGCTATCTACAACGTATCGACTTTTAGCCATCAGGGCCACCATTACCCCATTGCCAGCGCTAGCAGGCTTTCTATCGAAGGGCTGAGTAATCGTCAGCATTGGCCTTTTTTCTCCAAAGCCCCATGACACAGAGCTTCCGGTTTTAAACGTCTGCGTGGCTCCTAATTCCTTCAACAGAACGTTATAGAATCTTTCTGCTCTTTCTAGATTGTTTGTGCCTAACGTGATGTAACCAATCATATAAATTTCCTTGCCTTTAAGGTGGCTTACTCTAGAGAAGCGAGATTCTTTGTCATTATCCATATTCAGAAGTCACGCAATTGAATGACTTTTGTCATCGCGATCGCAGACCCGATTCAGCTACGCTCAGTCACCGTGAGACATATAGCAAGCGCCTATGATTTTCAATCCGATGGCCCTCAACATTGAAGAAAATAGCGTAGGTATCGACAATACGCATATGGACTATGTTGCATTTGGTCGAGGGCAGCAACCTTTCGTGATTTTACCTGGGCTGAGCGATGGCCTCAAGACTGTTAAGGGGCAGGCCGTGGCGCTAGCTTTTTACTGCAGGCAGTTTACAAAAGACTTTAGAGTTTACGTTTTTAGTAGAAAAAATGAATTAGAAGAAAGCTACAGCACGCGGGATATGGCCAGAGATCAGAATGCTGCGTTGGAAAGGCTAGAGATTGAGAAAGCCTACGTTATGGGTGTTTCGCAAGGAGGGATGATTGCTCAGCATTTGGCAATTGATTTTCCTCATAGCGTTGAGAAACTGGCAATCGCGGTCTCAATCGCCAGACAAAATGAAATCATTCAGCGCGTTGTGAAAAGTTGGATAAATCTGGCAAAAGCAGGCGACTATCGATCGCTCGTGATTGACACGATGGAAAAGACGTTTACTGATAAGCATCTTAGACTCTATCGCCCCCTTTATCCGGTGATTAGCCGAATTGGAAAGCCTCCATCCTTTACCCGGTTTTTGATTCAGGCATCGGCCTGCCTGACGCATGACGCTTATCAAGAGCTAGGTACTATTCAGTGTCCTACGCTTGTGATTGGTGGAGACTGCGATCGCGTAGCAGGCAAAGGCACCTCACAAGAAATAGCAGCGAGCATCAAGCACAGTCAGCTTGTTTTATACAAAGGACTTGGCCATGGTGCCTACGAAGAAGCAAAAGACTTCAATCAGCAGGTAAAAGAATTTCTGCGTTCCTAAAAGATAGAAGGCTGAAGACTGCATATCTTGCTAGGGCATGGGTGCGGTTGTTTCTGCCGACAAATTTGTTTTGAGTAAGTTATCTACACATGAAACGTCTCAAGTCTACTTTATTACTGCTCTTGATTAGTGGGCTAGTTAGTTGGCTGTCAGAAGCTACGATCGCAACCTCAATCTCAAAGGAAACTACGGAAGAAGATCTCGTTTCAAATCCCAATCCGCTCAGCGTACCAACCCTGCCAGAGGAAGTACAGCTAGAACAAAATCCAGTCATCACCCTAGAGCAAGCAGTGCAGGTAGCCTACCAAAACAATCAGGCGTTGCAGGTAGCCTTACTTACCCTAGAACAGAGTGAAGCTGCCGTACAAGAAGCGAGAGCTGCTTTATTTCCAACAGTCTCTACAGAAGCAAACCTAATCAATATTCAAGACAGCGGATCTAGAACCACGGCAGATGCCACTGTAAAAATTGAATATGACATTCTAACGAGTGGCTCGCGACGGGCCTCGATTCGGGTGGCTGAACTAGAGCGCGAGGCAAGTGCCCTAGCTGTGGAGACGCAGCAGGAGCAAATTCGCCTCGACACAGCTACCGCCTACTATGCGCTGCAAGAGGCGGGCGAAAATGTCCGTATCAATCAATCATTTCTCACGGAAGCTGAGCGCAATTTACGCGATTCTCGGCTGCGTCAGGAGGTCGGTGTAGGGACTCGGTTCGATACGCTGAGGGCCGAGGTACAGTTTGCTAATGCTCGTCAGTCACTGATCTCGTCACAGGCAGAAGTAAGCATTGCCCGTCGAGATATTGCTCGATTGCTGAATCTACCCCTTAGGAATGGTTTGACAGCAACTCCGGTCGCCATTGCTGGAACCTGGTCACTTGCTTTAGAAGAAAGCATCATTCTCGCTTTTCAAAACCGTGCGGAGCTAGCGCAGCAGCTAATTGATGTTGACATTGCTGAACAGCAGCGCCGAATTGCTTTAGCAGGCACTCGCCCGCAAGTGAGTCTTTTTGCCGACTACGAGATCTCAGAAGTACTAGAGGGCGCTACTGTCCTAGAAGATGACTTCAATGATGATTTCCTAATAGGAATCCGGTTTGGGATGACTCTTTTTGATGGAGGTGCGACCCGTGCTAGTGCCAGACAGCGAGAAATCGCTGGTGCTGTTAGGGAAGAACAGTTTAGTGAAACCCTCGACCAAGTCCGATTTGAAGTAGAACAAGCCTATTTCAATCTACAGTCCAATCAGGAAAATATTGAAACTTCTCAAGTAGCTGTGACCCAAGCTGCGGACGCACTTGCCTTGGCAAATTTGCGCTTACAGGCTGGGGTTGGTACCTGATTGGCTGACAAAAGATGCAATAGCCAGGTTGAATCGCTGTCATACAGGGACTTGAGAGCCGCAAAGGTTGCGAGGGGGAGCCAGCGTTCTAAGATTTAGATGCAACTCAAAACCAAAGGAACGCTGTGAAAAAAACTCCCGCCTCTACGATGCCTTGAAAGCCTGGCTGGGTCAAGATTGCCCCTGGGCACATCTATCGCATCTAACGACCTGCTGTTGGATGGTGTTTGCGCTGATTCAAACCGGCAGCGTCAGCCTGACAAAGTGGACAACCTACTTGCCCTGTCGCGGTCTCTACGCCCAGAGTAAACAAAGACGGGTGCGTCGCTGGTTAGGCAATAGCCGCATCAACATCCACCGATTGTACAAACCGCTGATTCAAGCGGCCTTGGCGACCTGGGAAGCCGAGTGCCTTTATCTTTGTTTAGACACCTCGCTGTTTTGGGAGCAGTACTGCTTAATTCGGCTAGCCGTGGTGTATCGAGGCCGCTCCATTCCTCTGGCTTGGCGAGTTCTAGAACACAACAGTGCCTCTGTTGCGTTTGAAGCCTATGAAGAACTGCTCAGGCAGTCTACGCAATACTTGCCTTCAAACGCAAACATGATTCTGTTGGCCGACCGAGGCTTTGTGCATACCCGTGCGATGACGCTGATAAAACAACTCGGCTGGCACTACCGCATCCGTATCAAAAGTGACACCTGGATTTGGCGACCCGGTTCCGGCTGGTGTCAACCTAAATCGTTTCACCTAGAACGAGGTCGGGCACTATGTTTCCACCACATCAGACTCCATCGTCACGAACAGTACGGCCCAGTGCATGTCATCATCGGGCGCAACAACATCAATGGTGAACTTTGGGCCGTCGTCAGCGACCAGCCCACTAGCCCGCAAACCTTTATGGAATATGCCTTGCGCTTCGATATCGAGGAAGGATTTTTAGACGACCAGTCCGCCGGTTGGAATCTACAACGCTCTGAGATTCGAGGCCTCACTGACCTCTCTCGCTTATGGTTTATTCTGGCAGTAGCCACGCTTTACGTCACGGCTCAAGGCGTAGCGGTTGTGCAATCAGGCCGTAGGCGATGGATTGACACACACTGGGATAGAGGCAACAGCTACTTTCGCATCGGATTGGAGTGGACTAAGGCGGCTCTGCTCAACGGTTGGCAGGTGATTAAACAGGCTTGTTTTACCTCTCACATTGATCCGCAACCGGCGATGGCTTCTAGGCCACAACACAACAAGAAGTCCGGGCGCTTGCTCGATTTCAGCGTGATTACCGTTAAGTTTGTTCCTGATTAAACTTTTGTCAGCCAATCAGGGTTGGTACACAGCTAGAGGTGCTGACTGCCCAAAGAGAGCTGATAGAGGCCGAAGGCAATAGCATATCGGCGATTCTAGGCTATAACCGAGCGCTAGTTTCAATCGAGAGAGCAGTCAGCAATATGCAGCAAACGTCTTCATTGTAATCTTACTTTTGTCGTGACAAAGGTCATTAGAGACGATGACTTTTAGATATGGAAAGCGTTTGCTAGACTCGCTAACTTTCATAGTGTAAGCAGCCTTTAAAGCGAATTAGTGAATATGAAACGGTTTTATCTAAAAACGGGACTGATGCTCGCATCTGCCAGCATGATTACTTTGGGCCCTATCTTTAATCCTTTACCTTTTGTACCAATGTCAGTCGCTACTGCCGAAGATTTGACCAATCAATCTACTCTGCCGCCGCTAATCGAGCGGGAGCTGTTCTTTTCTGATCCAGAGATTTCGGGGGCGCGGCTCTCTCCAAACGGCCAGTTTGTTGCTTTTCGAAAGCCACTAGATGGCATTGTTAATGTCTGGGTGAAGGGCATTGACGAGCCAATGGATGCCGCTCGCCCCGTGACAGCGGATGTAGAAAGCCCGATTATGATTTACTTTTGGAGCGCCGACGGTCGCTATATTCTGTATGGACAAGATACTGGCGGCAATGAGAATTTTCGACTCTATGCGGTGGAGCCGGAAGTGGTAGGTGAGGCGGGTGTTGGCGCGCGCGATTTAACACCGATAGAAAATGTTACAGCTACAGTCTATGCGATTCCTAAGGAGACACCGAATCAAATTGTGATTGGGCTCAACGATCGCGATCCGCGAGTGCATGATGTTTACCGTCTAGATTTGACGACTGGCGATCGCACGCTACTCATCCAGAACGATGGCACTGTTGCTGCCTGGGCTGCCGACCATAAAGGCGACATTCGCTTGGCCTACCGTCAGTCTTTAGAAAATGGTCAGGAGATTCTCAAAGTAGAAGAGAACGGCGACCTAACGCCTATCTACACCTGTAGCCTCGAAGAAGCTTGTGGATTACTTCAGTTTCATCCGAATGATCAACAGATCTATCTAAAAACGAACAAAGGCGTAGATCTTGCTCAGCTAGAGCTGCTTGATGTGGACACAGGAGAAACCGAGCTGGTAGAAACCGACCCTGAACAGCAGGTAGATTTTGGCGGCGCGTTATTTTCACCCGCAACCGATGAGCTGGTAGCGACTTATTATGTGGGCGATCGTCGCCGCATTTATCCCAAGTCCGATGAGTGGTCAGCCGATTTAGCTTTTCTCCAACAGCAGCTTCCCGACGTTGAGCTTTCGGTAGACTCTGTGACTACCGACGACCAGCTTGCTTTAGTGAGCGTTCAAAGTGACGTGAATCCCGGCGCGATGTATTTGTTCGACCGTAGTGCTCAGAGCCTGGAAAAGCTCTACGATGTCTCGCCAGCGCTGCCAAGCGAACACTTAGCCTCGGCCAAGCCGATTCGCTACGAGGCCCGTGACGGCGTAGAGATTCCCGCTTATCTGACGCTGCCCAAGGGAGTCTCGCCAGAAAATTTGCCTGTTATTGTTTTTCCTCACGGTGGGCCTTGGGGAAGAGATTCCTGGGGCTATAGTCCGGTGGCTCAGTTTTATGCCAATCGCGGCTATGCGGTACTACAGCCGAACTTTCGAGGATCGGCGGGCTATGGCAAGGCTTTTTTGAATGCGGGTAATCAACAGTGGGGCACGGGCGTTATGCAGCATGACGTTACCGATGGCAT
The DNA here is from genome assembly GCF_000155595.1 of Synechococcus sp. PCC 7335. Lineage (NCBI taxonomy): Bacteria > Bacillati > Cyanobacteriota > Cyanophyceae > Synechococcales > Synechococcaceae > Synechococcus > Synechococcus sp. PCC 7335. Next base: position 296,943 of record NZ_DS989905.1, read on the forward strand.
GCTGCATTTAATTGACGAGGGCATTGCCGATCCTGAGCGGGTGGGGATTATGGGATTCTCTTATGGGGGCTATGCCACGTTAGCGGGGTTGGCGTTCACACCAGAACGGTATGCGGCAGGGGCTTCTGTCGTTGGCCCCTCTAGCCTAATTACCCTAATGGAGAATATTCCGCCCTACTGGGTGCCGATCCAAGATTCTATGGATTTACGAGTCGGTGATCCAAGTGATCCGGTTGATCGCGATCGCCTAGCCGCACAGTCTCCTCTATTCTCAGCAGACAAGATTCAGGCGCCTTTGTTGGTCGTACAAGGTGCCAACGACCCGCGCGTGCTTCAGCAAGAGTCCGACCAGATTGTAAAGGCGCTAAGAGATCTAGGCCGACCGGTAGAATACTTAGTCGCGCCAGATGAAGGACACGGCTTTAGAAAAGAGATTAACGCGCTGGCGATGACGGCTGCTCTAGAGCGTTTCTTTGCTGAACATTTGGGCGGGCGCTACCAGTCAGAAATGTCGCCGGAGCTAGCCACACAGCTAGAGAGCCTAACGGTAGATATCGACACGATTCAGTGATAGGCAAAAGTGAGGAGAAATGTCACCGAACCTAATGACAAATGTCATCGCGATCGCCCAACAATCTGGGCTAGAAATAAGAACAGAAGTTGGCTAGTTCATGTTGAAACAGAATACTCTTCAATGGGATTTTCGGCGGCCTCTGCAATGGCCTCTTCGATGGACTTCCTCACTTACCCTGATTGCTTTAATTTCTGTCGGGTGCAGCTCACCGTTTAGTGCTACAGGCAGCACTGAGATTACACCAATAACTGTGGAAGTTAGCTCGGTGGTTGCCCTGGGGCGGATTGAGCCAGAGGGTGAAGTGATTCGTCTATCGGTGTCAAATGCGGCGGATAGTCGCGTTAATGAGATTCGAGTCAGTGAAGGAGATTGGGTAGAAGCGCAGCAGGTGATCGCCGTGCTGCAAGGAGCCGAGCGGCGGCAGGCCGATTTGAATTCGGCCTACGCACTGGTGCGACAGCGACAGGCGGAACTCGCTCAGCAACAAAATGGCAGCGTCAAGCCTGCCTCTCTCAGCGCGCAGCGGGAAACCATTGCTCGGCTAGAAGCTCAGCTTTCGACCCAAAGCCGCCAAAGAGAAGCTGCGATCGCTAAGGCTCAGGCTGTGCTCCAAGAGTCTCAGGCAAAGTACCAACGCTATCAAGCATTAGCCGCTGCCGGAGCGCTTGAGCGCGTAGAACTCGATGTTGCCTTACGCGATTATGAAACGGCTCAGGCCAATTTAGCGGTAGAACAATCTGCCAGAGAAGAAACAGAAAAGACACTCAGCGCTCAGATTGCAGAAGAAAAAGCCAGGCTGACTGAGCTAGGCCAGGTCTTACCCGAAGCGGTTGAGATTGCCTATGCCCAGCTAGAACAAGCTCGAATACAGGTTTCTCAAAGTCAGGCTGATTTGGACGATGTGCTAGTGCGAGCACCGGTGGCGGGGCAAATTCTCAAGATCAACACTCGGGTGGGAGAACAGGTGAATACACAGCAAGGCATCGTGGAACTGGCCCAAACCGATCAGATGATGGTGATAGCAGAGGTCTACGAAACGGATATTCGCAAGGTGAGCCTAGGTCAGCCAGTAGAAGTCACTAGCGAATATGGTGGGGTGGAAACAGATCTGACGGGAGTAGTCGATCAAATTGGCTTGAAAATAGGGAAAGCGAGCTTTGGTGGAGAAGATGCTGATCCCACGCAAGACGTCAATGCGCGCGTTGTGACGGTAAAAATTCGTCTAAATGATGAAGACAGCGAGCGGGTAGCGGCGCTGACTGGCATGCAGGTCAGAGTCTCTATTGACACCGATGCGTAATCAGTATCTATCAGCAAAATCATTACTGGACTTGTTTTATGCGGAAGTCTCTGATTCCTCGAATGCTGATCAAACAGATGCCTTTTGAGAGGCCACTAGCCTGGGCGCAGCTTTCTCATCAAAAGATTCGGCTAGCGGTTGCGATTACAGGCGTGAGCTTTGCCAACATTCTGATGTTTACCATGATGGGACTGCAGACCCTGCTGACGGATGGCGCTACTACTCTGCACGAAAGTTTAAAGGGTGACCTCTTTCTTATGTCTTCATTTAGTCCTACGCTGCGGATACCGCTACCGATTCCGCGTGCCTATTTGCTGCAGGCGGATTCGGTAGACGGCGTGAGTATGGCCGCGCCGATGTACATCAGCAGCGCAAACTGGACAGATCCGGATCAAATCAAATCACCCTCGGAGCGTTTCTTAGAAGATAGTGCTGCTGAGGAGCGTCCTGAGTGGTCACCAGAAGAAGAGTCCGCTGGCGATATTTTTGGCAACCAGGTGCGGATAGTGGCCTTTAATCCAAAACAGCCTATTTTGGATATTCCAGAGGTAGAGCAGCAGATCGATCGCCTCAGCAGTGCCAATGCTGTTTTGTTCGATCGACTCTCACAGCCTTCGTTAGGAGAGATTCCTACCCTGCTATCTACCTCTGATGATGTACAAACCTTGATGGGCGGTCGCCGAGTCACGGTCGTCGGTCTGTTTAGCTTAGGCAGCACCGTAATCGAAAAGGGCACGGTGGTGATGAGCGACTGGAACTATACCCAGTGGGCCGGGCCGCAGGCGCTAGAGCAGGTGAGTTTGGGGATTTTGACGCTAGAGCCAGGCAGTGACATAGCAGCGGTGCAGACAGCGATTCAACAGTATTTACCAGGTACTGTTGATGTTTTGACCCTAGAGGAGCTGCTGGCAAAAGAGAAAAAGTTCACCGATGAAGATCCAGGCGGCATTATCTTCGGCTTTGGTAGCATGGTGGGCTTTGTGGTAGGCATTGTGATTGTTTATCAGGTGCTGTATACCGACATCAGCGATCATTTGCCAGAGTATGCCACGCTCAAGGCAATGGGCTACAGCGATGCGGCGTTGCTACGGGTGGTCTTGCTAGAAGCTATTTTGTTAGCGGTGCTGGGCTTTGTTCCTGGGTTTGTGACTTCTCTAGGACTTTATCAGGTGCTAACGGTGATGACTCGGATCCCGCTGGTGATGAAGAGTGCGGTTGCTGTTCAGGTGTTTGTGCTGACGCTGGTGATGTGTAGTCTGTCGGGTGCGATCGCCATGCGACGTCTCCAGTCAGCCGATCCTGCCGACGTTTTTTAAGGGTACCTTTAGTGATGGTTTCAGTAGCACCTAAACAGGAGAAAGCGTTATGCCTCCAACTGTGACAATCAACAATCTCAGTCACGCTTTTGGCAAAGGGCAGCTCCGCCGAACCGTGCTGACAGATATTAGCCTAGAACTTCGTCCAGGAGAGATTGTGCTACTTACCGGGCCATCCGGCAGCGGAAAAACCACATTACTCACCTTGATGGGTGCTCTGCGGTCGGTGCAGTCAGGCAGCCTAAAGATTCTCGATCAAGAGCTGAAGGGCGCGCGAAAGCGAAAGCTAGTCAAGCTACGCAGCCAGATTGGGTTTATCTTTCAGTCTCATAATTTGCTTGATTGTTTGACTGCAGCAGAGAACGTGGGAATGGCTTTGAAGCTGCACGGTGGGTCATTGCGCGATCGCCGCGACCAATCTCATGAAATGCTAAAAACAGTAGGACTAGGAGAGCATAGTCACAAGCATCCGAGCCAGCTTTCCGGTGGACAAAAGCAGCGGGTTGCGATCGCGCGTGCCCTAGTCTCTCAACCCAAAATCGTCCTAGCCGACGAACCCACCGCCTCCCTAGACAGCCACTCCGGGCGAGACGTTGTAAATTTAATTCAACAGCTCGCCCACCATCAGCACTGCACCGTTCTACTCGTCACTCACGATGCCCGTATTCTCGATATTGCTGACCGCACCTTGCATATTGAAGACGGACGATTGAGCGTATAGCATACTTTGCAAAAAGAAAGTAAAAAAGAGGAATTCACACAATGTTAAAGCTTTACCACAATCCAATGACCCGATCTCTTCGAATACTCTGGCTACTCGAAGAATTGGGCCTAGATTATCGTTTAATCCCAGTTGAGTTTGTTCCACCCGTTGACGGTAAGATCTTTTCTCAAAAGACACCAACCGGAAGATTTCCAACGCTTGAAGATGAAGAAACGTCACTTTGCGAGTCGGGAGTGATCGCTCAATACCTAATCGAACGCTACGGAGAAGGCCATCTTGCCCCCTCGATCAATTCTTCCCTAAGAGCAAAGTATCTCCAGTGGACACATTTTCCAGAAGGAACAATCAATCCCTATCTCAACGCTATTCAGAGGTTCTCAAAATCAATGCCGACTGTAGTGAACACGATGAAAGAAGAGCTAGATATTGCGCTTGCCTTCGCCAGTGACGAACTGGCCAATCAGCCCTATATCGTGGGAGAAAAATTTACTGGCGCAGACATCATGTTAGCGGTCAGTTTGCTATCAGCTAACATGCTTGGATTAATTGCCGATAAGCACAGCAACATTTTATCGTATTTCAATCGATTGCAATCTAGAGACGCATTAATTAAAGCGTTGCAAAGCTAAATGCTTCTCTACTGCGCTGTCCTATTGGTTACTTATAATACTCGCATTCTCAATATTGTTGATCGCATCTTGCACATTGAAGACGGACGATTGAGCCTGTGAAGGGACTATCCCTGATTAATATACACGTAAGATAGGAGAATATTCATGACGCGCCTACGAAGATATGATTCAGAAGATTGGGATGCTATTGCTGAAATCCATGATCGTACCAGATTAGATGAACTAAATGCTTCAGTTGGAACCGAAGCGTTCTTGTCATTAGCGGCTACAGCTGAAGAGGAAGAATTGTTTGCAGGAGAAGTTTGGGTTACTTGCGACGACCATTTCATCCTTGGATTTGTTGCCTTTGCTGATAATGAGGTGAATTGGCTGTATGTGTCGCCCGACTATTACCGCCAGGGAATTGGAAGATTACTGTTACGGCACGCCATTAACCGATGCGGCAAAACCGTGGGTACTTCTGTGCTAAGCGATAACAATGCAGCCTTGCAGCTCTACTTAAGTGAGGGGTTTCAGATTGTAGAGACAGAAACAGGAAAGCTTGCTGGCAATGAGGCTTTCTCGGCCACAGGGCATGTTCTTGAGCTTGATAAGCAACTGTTGAAAAATTCAAAGGTGACATCGTGAGCCGAATTGTGTTGACTACGTGGGGTTCTCTGGGCGATCTGCATCCTATGCTTGCTTTGAGTCTGGAGTTGCGCGATCGCGGTCACCACATCATACTCGCAACAGCAGAAAGCTATCGAAACCAAATCGAGTCTCTAGAACTTGAGTTTTACGCAATTCGTCCTGATTTACCCGAAGATCCACAGACAATCAGTAAGATAATAGATCCCAAAACAGGATCAGAAGCTGTTCTAAAAGAGATTGTTTTAGGCAGCGTGCGAGATACCTATGATGACTTGATGGCGATTGCTCAAGCTGCCGATCTCTTAATTGCTCATGAGATCGTCTACGCTGCGCCTCTAGTGGCGGAAGTGCTGAAGTTACCTTGGGCTAGCTGCACCTTAGCGCCAGCTGCATTCTTCTCAGCCTATGAGCCAATTGTCATCTCGGGCTATCCCGCTCTATCGAAGCTACACCGTTTCGGGCCAAAGGTTAATCGTTTGGCTGTAAATTCCGCTAAGCTGACAACTCACCCATGGGGAGATCCTATCTACCAACTCTGTAAAGAACTTAGACTACAGCCCATCCAAAACCCAATTGTTGGCAACGACAAATACTCTCCTCATTTGGTATTAGCTTTATTTTCGTCGCTGCTAGGAACATTAAAACCCGACTGGCCACCGAATGTTGTAACCACTGGCTTCACCTTCTACGATGGAAACTCAGCGCAGCCCATTAGTCCAGAACTAGAAGACTTCTTGAACTCTGCTGAGCCACCTCTCGTCTTTACACTAGGCTCGGCAGCAGTCAACGCGCCTGGTGATTTCTATGCCGCCAGCGCGTGGGCCGCTATCAACTTGAATCGCCGTGCGGTGCTGCTACTCGGTCAAAATCCACCACCCCAAAACTTACCGGCTAGCATCTTCGCCTGTGACTATGCCCCCTACTCAAAAATCTTTCCCCGCGCCTGTGCGATGGTCCATCAGGGCGGCATCGGCACCACAGCGCAGGCTCTGAGAGCTGGTCGCCCAACGCTAATCATGCCGTACAGCCTCGATCAGCCCGACAATGCGGCGCGGGTTCAACGATTAGGAACGTCTCGCACGCTCTCTCGCAAGAATTTCTCAGCATCACAACTGACAGAAGAACTGAGAACACTCCTTGATACTCTTGGCTACGCAACCAAAGCAGCAGAAATTGGACGCATAATAAGTTTAGAAAAGGGCGTAGACGTAGCCTGTAATGCCATAGAAAATCAAATTAAAGAAAGTTGAGAAGGTCATGCCATCCGATATTATCCTAATTGGCCCTCAGACAGCTGGAAAGTCTACCGTTGGCGCACTTTTAGCAAACCGCCTCAACTTGCCGCAGTGCTCAATGGATGAACACCGCTGGCGCTATTACCAAGAGATTGGCTATGACGAAGCTCTAGCAAAACAGAAGCAAAAAACTGAAGGCGCTCGGGGACTTATTCAATACTGGAAACCTTTCGAGGCATATACTGTAGAGCGACTGCTCTTAGAGCATACAAACTGTGTGATAGATTTCGGTGCGGGTCACTCAGTCTATGCTGTTTCAAAGGGTCAAACAGGCTCTCTCAAGCTATCCTAATGTTGTTCTTTTGCTACCATCACCAGATGTAGAGGAATCAATCGATATTCTAGCCGAACGTAACCGACATCTACCAGCAGACATCCGCAGTACCAATGAGTATTTTGTAAGACATCCCTCGAACAGCGAACTTGCTAAGTTTACGGTATATACAAAGTCAAAAACACCACAAGAAACCTGTGATGAAATCTTGTGGCTGGTCAATGTTTCGTAGCTCTACTGTTTATAACTTTCTACTGATTAGAGACATAGGTGCTGGCAATTCGCTCAATCTCATCGCGGGTCCCCCGTGGCACTTTGATGTTGATGACTTCAGATATCAAAGATAAGCGGCGCTTTAGCTGAATGGTCCATACATCAGGCTGTGAAACCTCCCATCTGTAGGCGCTAATCCGTCGCCAGGGAATAAACGTATAGAGAAAACAAAAGCCGTTTTCCCTTAGCTCTAGCTTGCTTAATCCAAGGGATATTAGCAAAATAGCAAGTGTCCACCAGAACATGACTCTAGGTAACTGCAAAAGTTTATCTGTTGGCTCAGGGCTCTGCAAAAGCCGCTCCAATGATAGCCAAGTCACAAAAGTAGCCACGCCGCTCTCTGCAATTCCAACCCACAGCAGTATTTGGTTATGCCAGGTTCGACCCGCATCGAAAAGTAAATCGCCTGTCTTCCGTTTGCGATAAGGCCAGCTGGGATTGTCAAGTTAACGCCGACTACAAAAAACTGAGACGTTTTTACTAGGAGAATTCTGTCCGGATGGTCTATGCGATCACACTTACCCCTGTAAGTGATTTCCAACTGTCGATCCGTTGACGCATCGTTGCTCGATATTCTGAAGCCGTCTGTTTGTGCTGATTGGGATGGAAATGACCGCGTATCGGTTCGAAGGCCGACAGAAAGCGTTGCGCTTGACTCACAGATTTGAAGCGGCCCATTCGTCTCTCTCTGATTCGGGTCGGTCTATGTGAGTTCTCAGCTCGATTGTTCAAGCCTTTGTGCTGTCTGTGTTCCACACCCTTCAGGATTTCCTTCTTCGCTGCCCCATAGCTTTTCAGCTTATCGGTAACGATGCCTCTGGGGGCAAAGCCTGCTGGCTTGAGCAGTTTCCGGAAAAACTTCTTCGCGGCTGCTTTGTTGCGGTGGCGCTGCATTAGGATATCGAGCACTACACCATGCTGGTCAACAGCCCGCCACAAGTAGAACTGCTCGCCCTTAATCTTACTGACCACTTTGTCTAAGTGCCACTTGTCACCAGGCTTTGATCGCCGCTTACGGATTTGATTCGCGTAGCCTTGAGCAAACTTGAGGCACCATCCCCTGATCGCCTCATAGGTCACTGTGATGCCCCGATAGAGCATCATTTTCTCGATGTCACGGAAGCTTAACGGGAAAGTGTAGTACAGCCACACACAGTAGCTGATGATGTCGGCTGGGAAAAGATGGCCACCGTAGGGATTATTCATTCGCCCACCCTCTCAAATCCAACAGCTCGCAGTCAAATCTAGCCAACTTGACAATGCCGCTTGTACTGCTGAGTACACAGATGTCACTATTTGTAACTATTAACGGTACAAAGGAAGCAGATGAATTGTTCTGGTAAACGAGGGTTTGTTCAAAGTACCTGCTCGCTGTAACCGCCATTGTTTCTTGGAAAGGCGATCGCCCTACGGTTCTTCTGTCTTTTTACACGTGCGATCGCATAGTTTGACCAGGCTGACTACTAGTGAAAAGTAGTGAAAAGACGGTAAGTGCCCTGCGTCACTCGCTTAGCTGCTGCAAAGCATGACTCAGAACATCTACAATCCGCTCGTCTGCTAGAAAGTAGTACGCAAGCTTGCCGTCACTTCTGTGTTTCAATATTTTGAGATCGCGCAACTTCCGCAGATGGTGAGAAGCCGCTGCTATCTTGACGTTGAGTAGCGACGCTACATCACACACACAAAGCTCTCGCTCATTGCTTAGGGCAAGAAGAATTTTTAGGCGCGATCTATCTGCTAACGCACTAAACAGGACTTGAGCACTAGCTAGCAGTTCCTCCTCTGGCATCGCTTCACTGACCTGAGTTACCAGCGCCTGATTAAAGCACTGAACTTGGCAAACGTCCCTAGCCCTGCTTCTAGATAAGGCACTAGACGATGAAGCGTTTGACAACGGAGCTTTAGGCAAAGCCTTTGGCAGCGTTTTTGAAGAAGCTTTAATCACGAATTTAGGTGCATGAGGGTAAACAGACTCATTCTATCGATCAACTGCCTTTGGATTTTGCCGACCGACCTTGAGTCCAAGAAATCGACCCAAGTTTGAAGAATAGTCGACTATCTACTAAAAGGATGTTGCGAAGGAAACTTCTTGCGATAGTATGATTTGACAATGATAATCGTTATCAAAGCATAGCGCCATGCATAAATCACTACGCCTGCTTTCGCAACTGTCTGCTTTGTCACTAGTACTAGGCGCAGTGGGCTGCACTCAGTCCGACAGCACTCAGCCGCAGACTGATGCAGAATCTGTTACTGGGCCTCAGGTGGTTGCTTCTCACAGCGTACTTTGTGACATGACTGAGCAGATCGCTCAAGATACCGTAGATTTGAGCTGCCTAATTGACGCAGGTCAAGATCCTCATACCTACAGTGCCACCCCAGCAGATCGGCGGGCCGTTGAGGATGCTGATCTGGTTTTATATGGCGGCTATAGCTTTGAGCCTGAAATAATTCAAATGATTGAGGCGACTGACACACCCGCGCCCAAAGTTGCTGTGTCAGAGGTGTCCGTATCAGACCCGTTACTGGGTGAACCTCATGACCACGACCATGACCATGGAGAAGGCGAAGCCCATACAGAGAGAGAGCATGAGGACGAGCATGAGCACCATGCAGAAGGCGAAGTACACTCAGAAGATGAGCATCATGCCGAGGACGAGCATGAACATCACGCGGAAGGTGAAATGGTGCCAGACCCTCACGTTTGGCACAATGCTAAAAATGGGATAGCGATGGCAAGAGTCGTTCAAGCTCAGCTTAGCGAACTCTCTCCAGAGAATGCTGAGCTGTATGAGACTAACGCTGAAACCCTGATCGCTCAGATAGAACAGCTTGATACTTGGATTCAGGCCCAGATAGATACCATTCCTGCCTCTAGCCGCACGCTGATTAGCACTCACGAAGCGCTTGGCTACTATGCCGATGCCTATGGGATTGAACTTGAGCCTGCTCTTGACGGGTTTAGTACAGAGGGGGAGCCCTCAGCCGCAGACGTCAAGGAACTAACAGAAGTTGTCGAATCAAAGAGCGTACCTAGCATTTTTGTAGAATCTACCAGCAATCCGGGCCTGATTGAAACCGTCTCCAGAGAAACTGATATCGCGGTCTCACAAGATCCAATCTACGCTGATGGATTGGGCAGCTCTGAAACATCGGCAGCGACTTATCAGGGAATGCTTATTACTAATACCTGCACTATCGTCAATGGTTTAGGCGGCACTTGCGATCAAGCTGCATCCGAAGCTTTTTTGTCTGCTCAATAGCTCAGTGCTGTAGTAAACAGTGCTGTAGTAAACAGAGACAATCTCACAACGTACTGACCTTAGGTTACTCAGGCCGAGTATGGACCGACTATGAACCGACTATGGACTATGGCAACGACCGCCGCTCGCTTTTTCAGTAATGTTCGGTAATGTCCTTATGCCAGTCGATCAGACAGGTAACTTTTTGGGGCCCCGATCGCCAGATGTCATAATTCGCATGTCTGAGCGATCGCATTCAAGATCTTAAAAACGACTGAACTTAGACTCAGCTCGGTTTACCGCCCTCCCACCGACTGTCAAACTCTCTATCATGTAAGAGTCAAAGAACGAGCGCAAAAGGCCAACATATGGAAGCTTGCACGTCAACCGCTACGACTGCCAATCTCCTTGCCAAAGATCAACTACAGCGCCTACTCAACATTCAAGAAATCTACTACCAGCCTGATACCGTTAACTATGACCGTGGTCTCGAACTACTTGGCCGCTATCCAAATGCTAAGAAAATAGAAGTTGCCTCTCACTGGAACATTCCTGAACTGCATGGTAACGAAGGCGCTGTAGAAGATTGGAATAGAATCAAGCGGACTGTGCTGGTCCTTGGCACAAAAAAGTCTATTAGTGCTCGCCAGAATACTCGCTCCTCGAATTGGGTTGCGCCTTCTCATGCAAACGGATGTGCGATGGCCTGTGCTTACTGCTACGTGGCTCGGCGTAAAGGTTACGCGAATCCGATTACGACTTTTGTCAACATCGAACGGATTTTAGGCTATCTGAAGCGGCACTCGGCTAAGCAAGGCAACAAGCTTCAAGCTGACCAGGTAGACCCGCACTACTGGGTATACGAGATTGGTGAGAACAGCGACTGTTCTGTCGATGCTGCCATTTCAGATAATGTCAAAGACATTGTGACACTCTTTCGTAGCTTGCCAAATGCAAAGGCGACCTTTGCAACTAAGCGGGTGAATCGTGATCTGCTCACCTACGATCCACAAGGCAAAACTCGCATTCGCTTTAGCCTGATGCCTGAGCGCATTGCCAAAGTTGTAGATGTTAGGACCTCCGCGATTAGCGATCGCATTGCGGCTATTAATGACTTTGTAGAAGCTGGGTACGAAGTGCATGTGAACTTCTCTCCAGTTATCTTCTATGAACAGTGGATAGAAGACTATATAGAGCTGTTCGGCGCTCTCAACAACGTACTATCCAAAGCAGCGAAACAGCAGCTCAAGTGCGAAGTCATTTTCTTGACGCATAACGATCAGCTACACAACGTCAACATGGGCTGGCATCCACAAGCAGAAACATTCCTATGGCGACCTGAGCTTCAAGAGGAGAAACGTTCTCAAACTGGTGGTGTGAACGTTCGTTACCGCCGTGGCTTCAAAGGTCAGTTGGTGCGAAAGTTTGAGGCGTTACTAAGCAGAGAGATGCCGTACTGTACCGTTCGCTATGCCTTCTAGGATTTTTTGTTTAGTCTGCTTTCTTCTCTGTCGTACCTGCACCCTCTCCTGAAATAAGCACAGGTTGCTGATAGCCGATAGGTTTATCACCTACTGAGGCACCACCATGAACCATACTCTGTAAGCTTGGCTCAAAAAAAGTATAGGGGAAGCGCGTTTCAGGCTTACTCACATCATCTAGCCGCTGCTGTAAATCAGTTGGTAGCTCGAAGTCTAAAGCGCCTAGATTATCTTCTAGCTGATGTAGCTTCGTTGCGCCGACTAAGACACTTGCAACGCTAGGTCGATTGACTACCCAGTTTAGTGCGACTTGAGCCATAGAGCGATCTAACGCTTTGGCAACCTGCTCTAGCTCAGAGACAATCTTCCAGTTTCGTTCTGTGAATTTGTTGAATGCGGGGTTATCACCGCCTGCCAATGTAGCCAGTCGGCCTGAGCCTTCAGCACCTGCTTCTGAAGGCTTATACTTACCCGAGAGCAATCCGCTAGCTAGCGGCGACCATACCATAATGCCAGTGTCTAGCGCCTTCGCTAGCGGCGCATACTCAAACTCGATGTTGCGCTCTACTAGAGAGTACTCAAGCTGAATAGTGCTAATAGGCTCTAGATGACGCTCCTTTGCAAGCGTCTGGGCTTGAGCAACGTACCAAGCAGGTGTATCAGAAAGGGCAATGTGACGGACCTTGCCTGAGCTGACCAGATCGTTCAACGTGCGCATCACCTCCTCAGCAGGCGTCACACTATCCCAGGTGTGCAGAATATAGAGGTCGATATAGTCGGTTCCCAAGCGCTCTAAAGAGCCTTCAACCGCTCGCATGATATTTTTGCGTCCGTTGCCGCCTGCGTTGGGGTTGCCAGGTTCAGCGTTATAGCTGAATTTAGTAGAGATAACAACGCGATCGCGGCTATTACTATCTTTGACAAACTGTCCTAGCATCTTCTCGCTGTTACCGTTGGTATACATGTCGGCAGTGTCGATGAAGTTGCCGCCTGCTCCTAGATACTTATCAAAGATTTGGCGAGCAGTAGACTCGCCAGCCCCCCAGCCCCAATCTTCGCCAAACGTCATAGTTCCTAAGGCAAGGCGACTAACCCTTAGTCCGGTGTTTCCAAGCGTGTAGTAGTCCATATTGACTGTTCTCAAAGCTCAATTCAAGGCTACATTTTAAGTAAGAACGCCTTCACGCTCTAGTACAGAATTGCTGCTTTATGAGAACCCCAGCTGCTGAGATCTCCGTCCAGGCCTATGAATCTGACGGTCTCCTTTTAGAGCAGTATGCTTACACTGTTGGGCTCGTCGAGCCAATTCCTAATCACAGTCACGAAGACTATCAGTTTGCATTGAGCCTCAATCACCACGGCGAGTATACCTATCGGGGTGAGGTTCATCAGATTCCGGTAGGTCAGTTGAGCATCATTCACTCAGGTGAAGTTCATGCACCTAGCGATCGCCCTGCTTTAGATGAGCCGGCCCATTTTGCTATGGCGCACATCCATCCGAAATGGCTGAACTCAGTGGCGGCTGAAGTTTTAGATAACCCTAAGAGCGACCCTTTTTTCTCAGCAGTGCTGCCTCCAGATGCGCTGTTGAACCACCTTTTTTTGGAGTTGTCTACGATCACTCTGCAAAAGAGTTCGCAGCTAGAGCAGGACGTTGCACTCTGGGATTTTCTCTCTTATTTGATTAGCCGCTACGCGCTTGATAAACCTACAACAAGCTCGTCTAAGCCTTCTCGTCAAGCGGTTTTACTAGCTAGAGACTATCTGCGGGCACATTACAGTGACGATGTTTCCTTAGACAATCTAGCAGCAGTGGCTGGTCTTAGTCGCTTCCATTTCTGTCGCCTGTTTCGAAAGGAGATAGGCGTTTCGGCAAGTACCTATCAAACACAGCTACGATTGGCGGAAGCTAGAAGGTTACTGGCGCAAGGTACTCTAATTTCAGAGACTGCGATCGCTACTGGCTTCTACGACCAAAGTCACTTTGGTAAGCACTTCAAGCGGCACGTCGGTACCACGCCTGCAAAATACACCAGCCAGATAGCAATATCGTCCTAGAGCTGTTTTGGAGTGATTGATACGCTAATGGCCAAGTAAGTATCGAGCTAAAAGAGAACTGTTCTTATGTCAGACGTAAGCCGCCGCCGTATCCTACTAGGGGGCGTAAGTGCAGCAGGCGCTGCTGCCGTGGGCGTTGCCGGGTCGAAGAGTGCAACTGCTCAGCAAGCACAAGTATCACCGCAGGTTCGAGCGGCAGGTTCTGGTAGACTCGCTGGACAAATCGCCATGATCACAGGCGCAGGTCGGGGCATCGGACGTACCACTGCGGTTGCGTTTGCAAGAGAAGGCGCGAGCATCCTAGCCATAGACATTGCCCGAAACATTCCAACAGCGCCGTATCCAATGGCTTCTGAAGCTGATCTAGCAGAGACAAAGCGGCTAGTAGAAGCTGAGGGGCAACAGTGTCTGACTACAATCGCAGATGTCAGGGAGATTGACCCCCTGCGTCAAGCAGTCGCTTTGGCAATCAACGAGCTAGGCAAAGTGGATATCTTGTTTGCCAATGCTGGTATCGCCACGATGGACTCTTCGCTGCTTGATATGACCGATGCTCAGTGGCGCGATGTATTAGAAGTTAATCTGACTGGTACGGCCAATGCAATTAGAGCGGTCTTACCACATATGGTTGAAAGAGGATCTGGTAGCATCGTCGCTAACTCCTCTATTGGCGGTCGAATCGGTACCCCAGGTGTTGCTAACTACGGTGCGGCAAAGTGGGGCATCATCGGTCTTGTCAAAGCAGCGGCGCTTGAGGTTGGAGGAAATGGCATTCGAGTAAACGCTATCTGTCCGACTTTTATAGATACGGTGTTGACGACCCAAGGCACCGCTTTACCTGGAATGCCAAACCCAACGGTAGAGGAGTTAGAAGCGATCGCCCAGCAAGCTCATGCGCTCCCGGTTGGCATCCTTGAGCCTAAAGCCGTAGCTGATACGGTTGTGTTTCTTGTCTCAGAAGAAGCTCGTTATCTAACGGGCGGCGCTATTGATATTGCCGCAGGCAGTAACGCCCGCTGGTCGGCATAGCAGAGCCTTAGAAGAAAAGACGAGAAGACGGTTGAACAGAGAAAGTAAGAGAAAAAGGAGATTTCCGTATGTCTGATATGAGCCGTCGCAAGCTGGTTACAGCCGGAGCAATTGGAGCGGTTGGCCTGACAGCCGCTGTTAGCGCTCAAAGTGCAAACGCAAACACGCAAAACCCACCAGCGCCTCAAGTTGTTGTCTCGAACGGCAGCCGATTTACAGACAAAATTGTGCTGATTACAGGCGCTACGTCAGGTATCGGAGAATCGACCGCGAGAGCCTTTGCCGCCGAAGGTGCCACTGTCCATTTTTGCGGACGTCGAGAAGAACTTGGAGAGCAAGTCGCACAAAGTATTCGAGAGGCGGGTGGAAAAGCAACTTACCAGAAAGCTGATGTTCGTTCTGAGTCCGAGATTCAAATGTTTGTTGATACTTGCGTCTCACAGTACGGCAGAATCGACATCGCCTTCAACAATGCGGGTGTAGAGAGTTCGCCCGCCACAATTGCCGAACGGCCCCTAGAAGAATGGATGAACGTAATGACGACGAACGCCACCGGCGTTTTCTTGTCTATGAAGCATGAGATACCCCAAATGCTAAATCAAGGTAGCGGCATCATCGTCAACAATGCTTCTGTTTCTGGGCACACGGGCTTTGCAACGATTGCGCCTTACAGCGCCAGTAAGCACGCGGTCGTCTCGCTAACGAAGGTCGCAGCACTAGAATACGCGGACAAGAACATTAGGGTGAATGCGATCGCCCCAGGTGCTGTGGATACTCCTATGCTGAGAAGGGCGATCGCAGCGTGGAACACTAATGCTGAAGCAATCTCACAAGACTACCCAATCAAGCGCATTGTCATGCCTGAAGAAATTGCGAGAAGTGTGTTGTTTCTCTGCTCGGATGAAGCAACCTGCATTGTTGGCATGGATTTAGATGCGACAGGGGGCTATTTAGCATGAACAAGGCTCAATATTGGATAGCTTATTAAACTTCTAACGACCGATATTAAGGAGAAAGTGAATGATGCAGCGTGTCGCATTGGTAACGGGTGCTAATCGTGGCATCGGCTTTGAAGTGGTTCGTCAACTGTCTCGTGAAGGCATGACAGTTCTATTAGGCTCTCGTAGCTCGGAGAAGGGAAAAGCTGCTGCCGAACAACTGCAGGCAGAAGGTCTAAACATTGTAGCTTGTCAGCTGGACGTAACGTGCTCAGCTGACGTTGAACGGATCGCTACACAACTCTCTAGAGACTATGGCCGATTGGACATTCTAGTTAACAACGCTGGAATCTTATACGACACTTGGCAAACAGCAGCAGGTGCGGATCTTGAAGAAGTTCGATTTGCCTTTGAAACCAATACACTCGGCCCTTGGCAAATGGTGCAAGGACTCTTGCCACTGCTTAGAAACAGTGAGCACGGTCGTATCGTCAATGTCTCAAGCGGTGCTGGCTCACTGCGTGGTATGAGTGGGAAAACGCCAGCTTATAGCGTTTCTAAGGCCGCACTCAACGCGCTAACTATTATGCTGTCGAAAAACCTCAAGGAAGATGCCATTTTAGTCAACGCGGTTTGTCCCGGATGGGTCGCAACTGATATGGGTGGCTCTGGTGGCCGTCCTGTAGAAGCGGGCGCTGCTAGCGTTGTTTGGGCTGCGTTGCTAGCAGATGACGGACCGACAGGTGGCTTCTTTCGTGATGGCAAACCCTTAGCTTGGTAGTCAGTCCAAATCTAATGAACTAGACTGCCCCACTCTGCGGAAACGTGACTTTAAGGCCTGGTTCGTTCGGAGCAATTACGAATGGGGACTGTAATGACAAATTTAGTCCCGATGCCTTCTTCAGAAAGGCATTCGATTTGGCCATGGTGCTTTTCAACCACGATTTGGTAGCTAATTGCCATGCCCATGCCAGTCCCTTTACCCACTTCTTTGGTGGTAAAGAAAGGATCGAAAATTCGGTTCCTGACAGCAGGTGGAATACCTGTGCCATTATCAGAGATGCTAACGATAATCCTCTCATCATAAGATTCTGTTCGAAGCGTAATTTGGGGTGTTTTCTTAGCATTTGGGTTCTTCTGTAGTTCGCTCTCTAACGCATCAATCGCATTTGCCAAAATATTCATAAAGACTTGATTGAGCTGGCCAGCAAAGCACGCTATCGGCGGAAGATCACCAAAGTCTCTTACTACGGCGATCGCCGGTCTGTCAGGCTGAGCTTTGAGTCGATGTTGTAAGATTAGCAGTGTGCTGTCTATGCCTTGATGAATATCAACAGTCTTACGTCCGGCTTCATCTGTCCGCGAGAAATTACGTAGAGATAAAATAATCTCTCGAATTCGTTCTGTCCCTGTTTTCGTAGATTGAATTGTTTTCTTGAGATCTTCTCGAACAAAATCTAACTCTAGTTCTTCGATAGCTTCTTGAATCACCTTGCAAGGCTCAGGATAGTGCGTCTCATAGAGCTGTACAATACGAAGCAGATCTTGGGTGTAGCTGTCTATGTATTCGAGATTGCCATAAATGAAGCTGACAGGATTGTTGATCTCGTGGGCAATGCCGGCCACCATTTGGCCAAGACCTGACATTTTTTCAGTTTGAACGAGCTGGGCCTGGGCCTGTTTTAGGGTTTCGAGCGTTGATTCTAGCTGTTGAGCTTTTTCTTCAGCAACGGTGGCGCTGTTGTTTGCCTGAGCTAATAGACTTGACTGATGAATCGCTACGCCTACTTGAGCCGCCAGGGTCTTTAACAGATCTATTTCGTGCGCTTTCCAGTTTCTACACTCCGAGCACTGATGGACGATCAATAACCCCCAGAGTGTATCTTGAACCAAAATAGGCACAATTAAGTTGGCGACTACGCCCAGCCTTATCAGGTAGTTCTGATGATGCTTGTCAAGCTCTGTCGTGGCGGTGTTGGCGATCGCATGCACCTGTCCTTGCTGATATTGGGGCACAAGCTGTTGGTGAAACTGGTTATTCACGCCAGTATCACCCAAAATAGAGGAACAACCTTCAGCAACAGATTCCACCGCAACCTGACCATTCCAATTCTCGCTAAAACGGTAGATGAGCGCTCGCTCAACAGTGAGCAGCTGGCGCACTTCATCGACTGTGGTTTGCTGAATAGACTCTAGCTTGAGCGACTGCCTGATCTGAGTTGAAAGCCGGTTGAGCAGTTCACTCTGTTTTGCAAGTTTACGAAAGGTGGCTACAGACTGTTTGAGCAAATCTTCAGCAATCTTACGTTCGGTAATATCTTCAATAGTCCCCAGCAGCCCAACGACGTTTCCTTCTGTGTCATGTAGGGGGAATTTGCTGGTTTCACGCCAGCTAAGTTGTCCATTGCCCTGACGCTGAGATTGTTTAATCCGGAGCATCGGTGTGTTGGTGTCTATCACTTGGCGATCGCACTTGCGATACCAGTCTTTTTGTTCTGGAGTCCAAGGCAGGTCATCGTCGGTCATGCCTGGAACATTGTTAGAGTCACCTAGCCCGGCCATTTCAGCCCAACGGCGATTACTGCCAAGATAAACGCCTTCTCGATTTTTCCAAAAGATGTACTGAGGAATGCTATCAAGAACAATCTGTGTAAAGTCGGCTAGATGCTGCGTTACTCCTGTTTCTGTTGACTCCAACTTTTGGGCATCTCTACCTGTCTTGGTACATTCTTTGGGCTTCAGTTTTATGGGCTCTATTAGTTTTGTAGGCTCTAATTGTCTGCTCGGCCTATCGGCTAGGCTATCTGCTGGATAATTAGCTGATGGACTATTCCTGCGATCAATCGCGCTTGACTGAGCGATTGGGACATCTGCCAAAGAAGCGGTCTCTAGGCCTGGCATTTCAGCTCCTACCAGCGAATGAGACGATATGATTGGGCGGCTGACACTCAGAATTTGACACAGCCGATCTTGACTATCTCTCAAAGGCGTATAGCTTGTTTCATAGTGTGCGATACCAGCTGCGGTAGGAACGCTCTGAATTCGCCGCTCGGCGCGTCCTGTGTTCAGCACGATGGTAACTGCGTCAGCGACCTGTCTCCAATAGGCTTGCCTCGCCGCTGATTGTTGCGGATACGAAGCAAGATCTAAATCGGTTTGACCGATGACGGTTTCCGCAGAACAGTCAAGTAGCTTGGTAAGTGCTGGGCTGACGGCGCTGTATTGGCGATCACACCCGTGACAGGCCATGATTTCGATGGTTTGAGTCACTAAATACCGAAGATCACGCTCAAAGTTCGAAGCAGTGACGGCTGTTGAAGCGTTCATGGGCCCGTTGAAAATCTTGTCAGGTCAGCAAGGATATGACGATTGCTGTCTTATCATTCCCCGGACTTGTCGATAAGCTTGGAGTGGAAGCGGATAAGTGATTCTCGCTAGTGTTTGTAGCTTTTGTAACGAGGTATCAGCAGAAGTTACGAGAAGGTGACTTCCGCAAGCGGAAAATCGGTAGGAATTCTATCGGCATCGAATAGGAAATACAGTATTCTTCTTGAACAGCGTTCTTGTCCTAACGTTTTGCAGAAGATAGGATTCTTTTCTTATGGTTTTTAAGCATGCTCAGAGCAGAGGGCTTCGTCGTCGAACCTTTTTACGAGGAGGGGTGGGATTTGCTTCGGCGATCGCACTTGCAAAACTAACCGGCTGTCAGCCTGCAGCCACAGGCGAAACGGCTGGCGATGGTACAGGCAACGCCAGTGGCGAACCAGTCAAGTTGGGGCTAATTGCTGCGATTACAGGCGCTTCTGCGCTGTCAGGCGAATCGATTAAGCGTGGGTTAGAAGTCGCGATTGACGAAATAAATGCTAACGGTGGCGTGATGGGCGATCGCCCGATAGAGCTGGTGATTAGAGATGACGAGTCCACCCCGGCAAAAGGCGTAGCAGCAGCTCGTGAACTGATTGAACGAGAGCAGGTTGCGGCTATCTTTGGCGGACTAGATTCGCCCGTTTCGTTGGCTATGCTCCCCGTCATTCATGAGCTAGAGACACCTTATATGGGGGTTTGGGCCGCAGCGACAGGTATCACCCGCAATGATTTTGAGCCGAACTATGCGTTTCGCGTCTCTGCCAACGACAACATTGTCGATAGCTTTTTGACTCGCTATGCTCAACAGGAAAAAGGCGCTTCTAAAGTTGGGCTGGTGCTGATTAACAACCCGTGGGGCGAGTCAAATCAGAAGGGGTTTGAGGAATGGGCACCCAAATACGGTCTAGAGATTGTAGGAATCGAGAAATTCAACGATGGCGATACTGACATCTCATCGCAGTTAAGTCGACTCCAATCCGGGGGGGCAGAAGCACTGCTGCTAGTGGCCAATGCCGCACCAGGTGCTCAGATGATGAAATCTTTGGATCGGCTCAGTTGGGATGTGCCTGTTATCTCTCACTGGGGAATTTCGGGTGGGCGCTTTCCCGAATTAGCGGGGGAAGAGACTGCGAAGAAAGTCACGTTTGTACAGACCTACAGCTTCTTTGGTGAGCAAAGCCCGGTTGGTGAGAAAGTACTGGCTGCCCTACAAGAAAAGTATGGCCTGTCTGGCCCAGAAGAGATTCTCGCGCCGGTTGGAACAGCTAACGCCTACGATGCGATGAACCTGATGGCCCTAGCCTTAGATACTGCCGAATCGTTAGAAGGGCCAACTTTGCGCGAAGCATTCTACAATTTACCGACCTACGAGGGGCTAATTAAAACTTACGAGCAGCCCTTTACCCCTGACAATCACGATGCCCTAGATGAAGATGACTACATCTTGGTGCAGTGGGATGGGGATCAGATTGTGCCGCTAGACGCTTAACGCTTTCTTCTACGAAGTTCTACGAATCCTTATGTGGCCACAGCTGATTCTGTCTGGTATGGCAATTGGGAGCATGTATGGCCTGGTTGCTTTAGGTTTTCAAATAACCTACGCCGTTTCTAACACTATGAATTTCTCCCAAGGGGCGGTGGTGATGGTAGGGGCAGTGGTCTGCTATTGCCTAAATATCACTTGGGGTGTGAATGCGGTGATCGCGGTGCCGCTCACGCTGATTCTCTGCGCCATCTTCGGCTTACTGATCGAACGCTGGGTGGTTCGGCCCTTTGCGCGTAATGGCTCTCAGTCGTGGCTGCTGAGCACGATTGCACTGGGTATTATTACTGAGAACATCGCTATGCTGACCTTTGGCAAAGAGGTTCGTGGCTATCCTTCTGTGCTAGCTGAAACACCAGTTTCAATTCTCAACTTTGGGGTATATCCGCTGGAGCTAGTGATTCCAGTAGTAGGGCTAGCTAGTGCGATCGCGCTACGGCTTTTGTTCACCAGAACGCTGTGGGGCAAAGCCTTTCGCGCCGCTAGTGAAAATCCCGATACCGCCCGATTGCTAGGCGTGCCAGTGACCTGGCTGATTGCACTATCGTTTAGCCTATCCACCATGCTTGCCGGACTCGCCGGTATGCTGATTGCACCCATTGCCAATGTCTCGGCCACGATGGGAACCCTGCTAGGCGTAAAAGCCTTTGCCACGGCAATGATCGGGGGTCTGAGTAATCCCTGGGGGGTGATGCTAGCGGGGGTGATGTATGGCATTGTCGAATCGGTGGCGGCCGGAACGCTAGGCGGTAGCTATCGAGAAATTGTTGGTTTTTTGGTGGTGATTGCGGTACTGAGCGTCAGGCCCAATGGACTGTTTGGGCGATCGCAAGTGAAAAAGGTGTGATCGCCATGAATACTCGTTTGATGGTTGGGCTGACTATCTTTGCGCTGGCGATTGCCGCTGCGCTAGGTGCGCCAAATACCTACTACTTGTTTGTGTTAGGCATGATCGCGGTAACGACGATTGTCTCAGTAGGGCTTAATGTTTTGGCGGGCCTGTCAGGGCAAATTTCGATTGGCCATGCAGGCTTTTTTGCTATTGGCGCTTACGCGGGCAGTTTGTTGATGTTGAGGGCTGATTGGCATCTTGGCGCGGCGCTACTATTGGGTGCAATCACGGCTGCTGGAACGGGCGTTGCCCTCTCCGGTCCAGCCTTGCAGGTCAGCGGTCCTTACCTGGCGATGGTCACCATTGCTTTCGGCATCATCATCGAGCGAGTACTGATCGAATGGGTGAGCCTAACTGGCGGCTTTGGGGGGCTCTCTGGCATCCCTAAGCCCACTCTTCTGGGACTTCAGCCAGCCTTACGCGAAAGTGTTCTGCTTGTGATTGTGCTGGCGTTTTTATCGGTTGTCTCCTTTGCACTGCTGAAGCGTCATCCCTGGGGAAAGGCATTCCAGGCGGTGCGTGATGACGCGATCGCCGCGGCGGCGGTTGGCCTAAATCCTTTGTATGTGAAGGTTATGGGCTTTGCAGTATCAGCCGCGCTCACTGGACTAGCAGGGGTCTTTTTTGCGATCATTGTCGGCTTTGTTAGCCCTGATAGCTTCACCTTTCACCGTTCTATTCTGTTTCTGCTAGCGATTATCCTAGGCGGACTCGGTACGGCTGAAGGCGCCTTTATCGGTGCTTTGATCCTGGTCATTCTGCCAGAATTTTTGCACGACTTTGTTGACTATCAGCTATTGGTGTTTGGCTCGCTACTGCTGCTCACCCTACGCCTAGCCCCGGACGGCATTATGAGCCTATTCCATCGCTGGGCAAAGCCAAAAGCGGCTATTCATCCCCTGTCAGACCCGCCCGACCTGCCTAGTTTTATCGCCCAAAATAAACAACAAACCTCGCTGAAGATTGATGCTCTCACCATTCAGTTTGGTGGCATTAAGGCTGTAGACAACGTCAGCTTTACTGCCCAGCCGGGCACCATCACAGCCGTAATTGGCCCCAACGGGGCGGGTAAAACCACACTACTTAACCTGATCAGCGGCTTCTATCGTCCTCAATCAGGCTCTATTCAACTTGGTTCAGCTCAGCTCAATCGTATGAGTAGCCGCCGAATTACCGACCTAGGCGTCAGTCGAACGTTTCAATCGACCCGTTTGTTCAATTCTCTCTCTGTCTTAGATAATCTGCGGGTAGCCGCTGTCGGCAAGCGTCTAGGGTTTATTTTGAAAGCGCTGCTGGGCATAGGCATTCGTCGTCAGCCTGAACCGCAGCTATTGGAAGTGCTCTCATTTGTCGGCTACCGAGGGAATATTCACCGCACAGCCGCCGCGCTGCCGTTTGTCGATCGTCGTCTAGTCGAAATTGCTCGTGCTTTGGTGACTTGTCCCCAAGTTTTGCTGCTCGATGAGCCTGCTGCCGGGTTAAGCAAAGAAGACAAGAAAACGCTAGCTCAGCTGATTCGTCGAATTGCCAGCAGCGGGCTCAAGGTGATCTTGATTGAGCACGATATGGAACTGGTGATGGAGATTTCTGATCAGGTTCTGGTGATGGATAGTGGCAGGGCGATCGCCTATGGCCCACCGGCTCAAGTTCAGCAAGATCCCGAAGTATTAGCGGCTTACTTAGGAGTTAGCGCAACAGATGCTGAACTGAGCCGCGAAACGCTAGCTGCGCCAGAACCTGTGCTGGTAGTGAAGAATCTAGTCACGGGCTACGACGCGCTACAGGTGATTGCCGGGCTGTCTTTGACCATCAGCCAAGGTGAGCTGGTAACCGTAATTGGCGCTAACGGGGCCGGAAAGAGCACTCTATTAAAAAGTCTAGTTAATTTATTGCCTGCCTGGTCAGGCGATATTGACTTTTTAGGCCATTCGCTGGCGACCGTTCCAGCACACAAAATGGCAGCGCAGGGGCTGGTACTGGTGCCTGAAGGTCGTCAGGTGCTCAAGGAATTGGATGTGGTCAGCAACCTCAGGCTGGGCGGATTCCATCGTCGGGATAAGGAGATTGAGGCCGATATTGAGCGAATGCTGACGCGGTTTCCAAGACTGCGAGAGCGACAGCAGCAAAAGGCGGGCTTGCTCTCTGGAGGAGAACAGCAAATGCTAGCGATTGCCCGTGGCCTGATGGCTCGACCACTGCTGCTGCTGCTAGACGAACCGTCTTTGGGACTTGCGCCTCAGCTCGTAACTAGTCTGTATGCGACATTGGCAAGCTTGCGAGATGAAGGCATAACTATTCTGCTCGTAGATCAAATGGCGAGTCTAGCGCTAGAGATCGCTGATCGGGCCTACTTATTAGAAACGGGAAGAATCGTGCGTTCGGGTGCTGCTGAAGACTGGCGGAATGATCCGGACCTGGCGAAGGTGTACCTGAGTGGTTCCACTTCGTAGCTCTATCTAAGTAGCTCTATCTAAATAGTCCTGTCTCAAATCGTTCTATCTCAAAATAGAGCCGCTCCAGTTGAATAAAGTTTTAGTAGAGCTGCTATACAACTAAACTAGGGATAATCATTATGGTCAATCAAGCTTTCATTTCATCCTCTTTCTAATGCGTAGTCCCTATGACAAAACAGAGCCAGGTTGTTGATCAAAACATTGACTTGAAGATTGATCTAAAAATTGAAAATGCGGCCTTGGCAAATCACAGTGAGCAACAGACGATTGCTATCCACGACGGCTTGATCAAAGACATTTCACCCATCATTTCAGCGCCTGCGGCTCGAACTTTCGATGCTAAAGGCAATCTGGTGATTCCTGGTCTGATAGATCCCCACCTGCATTTGGATAAGGCTTTCTTACTTGAGCAGTCTCCTGCTAAGCAAGGTACTTTTCAAGAAGCGCTAGAAGAAACGCTACGGCTCAAGAAAGAGTTTACGATTGAGGATATTCAGGCGCGAGCCCGTCGCGTCATTAACAACGCGATCGCCTTTGGTATCACCGCTATCCGCAGCCATGTAGAAGTCGATCCTGTTCTCAAGCTCACCTCCATCAAGGCCCTACTGCCACTTCAGCAAGAATACGCTCAACGCCTCACGCTTCAGCTAGCTATTTTTGCCCAAGAGGGCATCACTAATCAGCCCGGCACCGAACAACTCCTGCATGAAGCCCTCACCCTAGGCGGCGACGTTATTGGCTCAGCCCCCTACACCGACCCAGATCCTGAACGCAACATCAACATTGTGTTTGACCTGGCACAAACTTTCAACTGCGATGTTGATTTTCACCTCGATTTTCTAGATGACGATGAGCCGCTGCTCTTTCCTATTGTCGCCCGCGAAACCATCAAGCGCGGCTGGCAAAATCGCGTCTGCCTTGGTCATATGACTCGGCTAGCGGGCCTAGAGCCAGCCGCGCTCAAAGACGCCGCCGCTCTTTTACAAGAAGCGGGGATTTCTGTTTTAGCCCTGCCTGCTTCTGATCTCTACATGATGGCTCGCCAAGATACCCATAATGTTCGTCGCGGGGTTGCCCCGGTTCAAACTTTGTCTGACTGGGGTGTGAACTGTGCGATCGCTACCAACAACATTCAGAACCTCTTTACCCCTTTTGGTGACGGCGATCCGCTGAAAATCTGTACTCTGCTAGCGCAGGTACTACAGCTAGGCACCCGTGAGCGTCACGCCCTTTGCCTCGCTATGGCCACAACCCACGCAGCTAAGGCTATCGGTATCGCTAACCATCGCATCGCGGCTGGCAATAGAGCTGATCTAGTTGTTCTTAATGCGCATTCACCTTCACAAATCATTGGTGATCCCCCCTGTAATCGCACTAACATAAAATCTGGGAAAATTGTTTCTCAAACTCGCAGAGAACAAGTATTTTCCTGAAGAGCATAGACCCTTCTTCCGTACGCTGTAATAATGAACTACCTGATTTTCTTGCTTCTTGGTTTCGGCGCGCTATGGGCAGGGCTAAAGCTGTTTGACGATGAAGTGCTGCTCATCGTGACGCTCTTTGTTGGTTCAGGGCTGGTCCTAGTCGGCCTAGTCTCCTCTCCTGTCCAGCTTCAAGTTGTTATTGAGGTGGCTTTGATAGCTGGTTTATTCCATACCTGCATGGAGTGTATCGAAAGAGGTGGCCGCGCGTAGCCACGCCAAACTATGGCAATGTAGCTGTCACCAGTGAGTGCGATTGAACAATTTGCTTTGTGCTGCTTCTGACAGAAATGACTTTGAGGCAGTACGCCTACCACAGCTCTGGATCGCTCAGCGGCGCTACACAAGAGAGTTTTATAGGCTTAGATGTAAGAATATTCTCACTAAGGGCAATTGCCTGCCACCCAAAAGGATACTGAAGTTCGTAAGGCGAAGAATATTTTGAAGCAATATCAGAATTGAATCCGAACTTGCCATAATAGTGCGGATCGCCGTAAACGAATACAGCGTCTACGCCTACTTGTGATAATCGCTCTATGCCGCTTTTGACTAGGTTCGAACCAATCTGGCGTTTTTGATATTCCGGCTTGACGCCGAGCGGTGCAAGGATGTAGCCGAGCCAGCTTTTGTTGTTAATGGTTACAGGACTAAACGCCACATGGCCAACTACTACACCATCAGCTTCGGCAACTAGCGAGAGCGTGCTTGGGTTCGTTTCTTCACTCAAAAGATTCACTGCAAGCGCTGAAACCTTTTGCTTTTCCCCTTCAGAGAAAGCGCACAAATGAACCTTGCGAATATCTGCGATATCAAGACTGGTTGCTGCTCGAATATGTGCCATTGGCTGCCTATTTGTTTGGTGGATGGTTAGTATCCGATCTTATTGACTTAGGCCCTCTAAAACGGTTTTGCCGATCGCGCTTCCACTTTCCTGAAATTCATGCGCGGCACGTAAGTTTTCGACGCTTAGAGTACCACCCTGTTTGTTGACTGTTGAAAGTAGTGTGCCACTATCTAGAAGCTCTGAGACTTTGTTCAATAGCTTATGCTGCTCGTCCATATCGTCCGTGTGAAACATCGAGCGAGCAAACATAAATTCCCAACTTAAAGAGAGGGCTTTTGGCTTAATCGAAGCGACATCTAGCGACTTTGGATCGTCAATCAACGCGATGTGTCCACGCGGTTTGATTAACGCGTTAATAGATGCAAAATGCTGAGCTGTATGCGTGAGTGACGCCACATACTTCGGCGAGATATTCAGCGCCTTCATCTCTTCATCTAGCGGATTGCGATGATTGATAATGTGATCTGCCCCCATCTTTTCTACCCATGCGCGTGTATCATTGCGCGATGCCGTAGCAATTACCGTCAGGGCTGTTAGCTTCTTCGCCAATTGAATTAAGATAGAGCCTACGCCACCGGCGCCGCCAACAACCAATAGCGCTTCACCTTCACCCTTTTCTTCGTTTAGGCTAAAGCTATCAAATAGAATCTCCCATGCCGTAATGCTCGTGAGCGGCATACCTGCAGCCTCCACAAAGCTGAGAGAGACTGGCTTACGACCTACGATCCGTTCATCGACTGCATGAAGCGCAGCATTAGTGCCAGGACGAGTAATATCACCTGCATAGAATACTTCATCACCAGGGCGAAACCGCGTAACGTTTTCACCAATTTCTTTCACAACGCCTGCTGCATCAAACCCAAGAATACGGGGCTGCCCTTCTGGCTGCGCAGTCGCACGGACTTTGATATCAACTGGATTTACTGAAACACCACGGACTTCTACTAATAAGTCGTTCGGTCCAATTTCCGGCGTATCCGCATCAAATTCAACTAGGGCGTTTTCGGCTGAAATGGGCCCTGCATTTTGATAACCAATTGCTTTCATGCTGCTATCTCTCAGTTTGTGGAAGCGATAAGAGCATGTTAACCATTTGGATTAGAAAGATAAATAGGCTTGAAGCTAAATGATAATTCGGATATTTTTGATAGATGGATGTTCTATCACTGCGACTTTTTATCAGAATTGCAGAACTAGGCGGCGTCACAGCAGCGGCTCACGATCTATCGCTTTCACCAGCAAGTGCAAGTGCTCGTCTAGTAAAACTTGAAGAGATCGTCGGATTTCGCCTATTCAACAGAACGACTAGAGCGGTATCGCTAACAACAGATGGAGAGTTGTTTTTGCCCTACGCTCAACAAACGCTAGAGACGCTAGAAACTGGACTGAACACGGTACAAGGACAAGAAAAATCAGCCCAGGGCCTATTGCGAATAGCCATGCCTGGCTCCTTTGGCCGCATGTATATCATTCCGCTTTTAGCTGAATTTCAGACGTGCTATCCACGAGTTCGTCTTGACTTAAGATTATCTGATGAAGTGCTTGATGTTGTTGAAGGTGCTTACGATCTCATTATTCGAAATGCACCGCTGTCTGACAGCAGCCTAATTGTCCGAAAGCTCGCCTTTGATCGACGTCTGCTTGTGGCTTCTCCTACCTATCTCAAACAGCATGGCGTTCCGCTTACACCAGCCGATCTTGCGAGGCATCGTTGCGTCACCCTCGGCGAGACAAAATGGGAGTTTGAAGATGGTCAGACTGTTAGCGTTTCGTCTTCAGCTACTGTCAATGACGGTGAGGCAATGCGAAATATGATCGAGTATGGAATGGGTATCGGTATGAAGTCCGTTTGGAATGCTAGCGAAAGCTTAGAGTCCGGTCTGCTTGTTGAAGTGCTGCCTGACTTTCCACTAGTTACAGAAGCCTCTATTTGGCTGCTTTATCCAAGTCGCCGCATGATCGCTCCGAAAGTTCGCGCAATGATTGATTTCCTGCTTAAACGGTTCTGGCCCATGCCGCCGTGGGAGCACTAGAAGAGGCGATCGCCTCTCGTTCATTCTGTTAGGAGTTCTACCAATGCTTTCTCAACGCCTAATGCATACAGTTGCTGAAGGTGATAAGTGACTGTATCTATAACGCTTGGATGCTTAGACAAGCTGCCAAATAGGGTTGTTATTGCAAAGAGCTGGGTTGGATCAGGGCCACCAGCCTTAGCCCTATTGGTGAGAAGATCTGACAATGGATCGTTAATAGCTATAGGCTGATCCTGTTCATCTTTGCCATTTAGATAGCGAAACCAAAGCGCAACTACAAAGCTGAGATGTTTAATAGAACCGCCTTGGGCAAGTTTATCTTGCAGACTGCCGAATACGAACTTAGGAAGCTTGTCCGATCCGTTAAGACAAAGGCGAGAGAGCTGATCACGAACTTTAGGATTGGAGAATCTCTCAATCAGCGTTGTCTTGTAGTCTTCGATGTCAACGTTTGGCAGCGGTAGAAGCGTCGGTGTCACTTCATCCATGAGCTGTGCGATCGCCCGCCGAATCAGGTTATCTTCCATCGCCTCAGACGTGTAGGTATAGCCGAGCAGTGAACCCAAATAACCTAGCAGTGAGTGGCTAGCATTCAGCAAACGTAGCTTCATCATTTCGTAGGGATGGACATCGTCGGTCATTTGCACGCCCACCGATTCCCACCGAGGCCGTCCCGCACAAAAATTATCTTCAATCACCCATTGAATGAAGGGTTCTGCAACCACGGGCCATCTATCTTCAATGCCAAACTGTTCGGCCACCATCTGTATATCAGCGGGCGTTGTCGCAGGTGTAATGCGATCAACCATGCTGTTTGGGAAAGTCACATTTTCAGCAATCCACTGTTCCAAGTCTGGATCTTGCAGTTTGGCGAACGCGCTGAGCATCTTGCTAGCGATGTTGCCGTTGCCTTGCACATTGTCACAGGAGAGCACAGTAAAAGGGGGTAAGCCTTGCTGCCAGCGCTTTTTCAGCGCCGCTGTAAGGAAGCCATAAACGCTTGCGGGCTGATCTGGGAACTGTAGGTCGTGCTGAATATTAGGATGCTGGCTATCGAATTCACCCGTTCCTTCAATCACGTAATAACCACCTTCTGTAATCGTAAGGGTGACGATTCGGCAGGTTTCATCCGCCAGCTTGTCGATCACTGCCTGTGGTTCTTCGGGCGCAAACAGGTATTCGGTGATTGAGCCAATAATGCGAGCTGTATCCTGCTTAGAAGAGCGTTCTACTAAGGTATATAAACAGTCTTGAGACTGCAAAACATTTCGCATCTTCTCATCGTACTTCAGCAGACCTACACCACAAATTCCCCAACGTTCGGCTTCCTCTCCGGTATTCTCTGTGGCCTTCTCTTCGGTATTCTCTGTGGCTTTCTCTATGTAGTTATCTATGTAGAGCGCCTGATGAGAACGGTGGAAGCCGCCTACCCCGATATGAACAACGCTAGCAGTAATACTGGCGCGATCATAGCGAGGGATGCGAACCTGCTGAGGATATCGCGCAAGCGCAGCCGAATTCAGCGGGATGGGCTCTTGCGTTGGCTGACCAGAGGGGGTCGAAGGATGAACTGGGCTAGATAGAGCGAAGCGATCTGTCATGAGGTTGCGCTGCTGCACTAGGAGATTGGACGGCGGGTTGTTGGACGGCGGGCTGTTGCGCGAGATGGTGTTTTCGAGCTTTTGGAATAGCGTTATCGTTGCCATCAAATAGATGACAGAGTGCGCCATCAATATGAATGGGCACTTGGTCGCGGACAGCGACTTGCCTATTACCATCTGTTTGAATAATTAGCGTATCGCCGCCAGAGACTTTGACGTATAGAGAAGTAGCATCGCCTAATCGTTCAACCACCAGCACTTCACCCATGATAGTGGGGTTGTTGGCATCAATGCGCAGATGTTCTGGGCGGATGCCGAGAGTAGCGTGATCGCCCACTGTAAGCGTTTTGGGCTTTACAGGTACAGTGACTGTCGCGTCCCCAGGCAGTCGAAGCGTCGTGCCAGAGTCTTGAACGCTGGTCGTCATCACAGGCAAAAAATTCATCTTAGGCGAGCCGATAAACCCAGCAACAAACTTATTGCGAGGGTGATGATATAGCTCCATTGGTGAACCAACTTGTTCGACGATTCCCCCTTGTAAAACAACAATTTTACTGGCTAATGTCATCGCCTCAGTCTGATCGTGTGTTACATAGATCATAGTGGCCTGCAAGCTGTCGTGAAGGCTTGCTAGCTCTAACCGCATCTGACCTCGCAAAGCAGCGTCTAGGTTAGAAAGCGGCTCATCAAACAAAAACACTTTTGGACTACGTACTAGCGCCCGGCCAATAGCAACACGCTGCCGCTGTCCGCCTGAAAGTGCGCCAGGCTTACGATTTAATAGCGGCTCTAGCTGCAAGACTCGGCCTACTTCTTTAGCTCTTTCATATCGTTTTGCTTTAGAAACGCCTGCTAGCCGTAGGCTGAATGCCATATTCTCAGCAACTGTCATATGGGGATAGAGCGCATAGGTTTGAAAGACCATCGCCAAGCCACGTTGATCAGGTGGGACGTTATTCATCCGCTGTCCATCAATGAGGAGTTCACCGGAAGTAATCTCTTCTAGTCCGGCAATCATGCGCAGCAGCGTAGATTTACCGCAACCGGAAGGTCCTACAAAGACAACAAACTCGCGGTCTTCGATATTGAGATCGATGCCTTTGATGACTTCGGTATCGGTATAGGTTTTGCGAATGTTTTTGAGGGTGACTGTGGACATAAAATTGCTCTACTTATTGAAGAAGTTTTGACTGCGTGTTTTATGAGATTTTGATTACGGCAAGCTGATCTGAAGCTACTTGATGCCTACTTGACAGCACCAAAGGTGAGACCGCGAACCAGCTGCTTTTGACTGAACCACCCGAAGAGAAGAATGGGGGCGATCGCCATTGTTGAAGCCGCCGACAGCTTGGCCCAAAACAACCCTTGCGGACTAGAGAAGGAAGCAATAAAGGCCGTCAGCGGAGCCGCATCAAAGGTGGTGAGGTTCAAGCTCCAAAAGGCTTCATTCCAAGACAAAATCACCGAGAGTAGCGCGGTAGAAGCGATGCCTGGAAGAGCTAAGGGCAGAAGTACATAGGCTACCTCCTGATAAGTGGTTGCTCCATCCATCCGGTCAGCTTCTAGAATCTCTTTGGGAACTTCCTTAAAGAAGCTGTAGATCATCCAGACGACTATGGGCAGATTAATCAGGGTATAGATAATGATCAGTCCAATCCGAGTATCTAACAGCCCTGAATCACGGCCCAAGATGTAGATTGGCACTAGCACACCGACAGGCGGCAACATCTTAGTAGAGAGCATCCACAGCAGCGTTCCTTTCGTCCGTTTAGTGGGGAAAAAGGACATTGCGTAGGCCGCTGGAACCGCAAGCAGTAGCGCTAGAACAGTGGCTCCCACAGAAACGATGACGCTATTCCAGGCGTAGTTGAAGTAGGCAGCACGAGATTGAACTTCAACGTAGTTTTCTAACGTTGGCGCGAAGAATAGCTGAGGCGGCGTAGCGACAGCGGCGACCTCTGTTTTAAAGCTGGTGATAAACATCCAGAGAATTGGAAAAAACAGAATGAGGGCAACTAGCCAAGCCAGCGGGCCGACCAGCCATTGGTT
This sequence comes from Synechococcus sp. PCC 7335, assembly GCF_000155595.1. NCBI lineage: Bacteria > Bacillati > Cyanobacteriota > Cyanophyceae > Synechococcales > Synechococcaceae > Synechococcus > Synechococcus sp. PCC 7335. The sequence goes on from NZ_DS989905.1 coordinate 328,971, forward strand.
AGATTTGTTGTTATTGACGGCCATGTTGGATATTCACCTCAGAGTCTAGGAATCGGGATAGCGTTGAAAAGACAACCAGGTATCTTCAGGCATCTACATTGCGAGCAACGCTGCGCACTAAGAAGATGGCAACAATATTGGCTAGCACCACTGCAATCAGACCACCTGCTGAAGCGCCGCCTACGTCAAACTCCAATAGCGCCTTGAGGTAGATGTAGTACGCCAAATTAGTGGTCGCAAGACCAGGGCCACCGCCTGTGGTAACAAAGATTTCAGCAAAGATGGTGAGGAAGAAAATGGTTTCAATCATAGCGACCACAGCGATCGCCCGACTCAGATGAGGTAGCACCACAAACCGAAATAGCGCGAACGGCTTCGCCCCATCCATCCGTGCCGCTTCTAGCTGATCGGTATCGAGTGACTGAATCGCTGTGAGCAAAATCAGCAGCGCAAACGGCAGCCACTCCCACGAGACGATAATGATGATAGATAGCAGCGGCAAGTCTGCAAACCAGTCAACTGCGCCTAAGCCAAGACCTCGCGTAATTTGAGCAAACAGCCCGTTAACCGGATGCATCAGCATGTTCTTCCAGATCAGCGCGCTCACTGTCGGCATCACAAAGAAGGGCGAAATCGCCAGCACCCGAGCAATGCCTTGCCCCAGAAATTCTTGATTGAACAACACCGCTAACACCGTGCCTAGCCCAATCGTGATCGCTAATACAGAGGCGACTAGCACCAGCGTTATACCGATAGAAACCCACAGCGTTGGGTCGGTAAGAATAAAGGTGAAATTTCCTATGCCAACGAATTCACGATTGTCTGGCGCAAGCAGGTTGTACCTTTGAAATGCGAACCAAATCGCCATCGCTAGCGGCACAATCATCCACAGCAGCAGAGCGATCACAGAGGGGGCAACCAGGGCAAGCGTCGGCACTTTCTGAGACGATTTGCTCCGGCTGGCAGACGGTGGCGAATTTTGAGGCGGAGTAGCAGCTAAAGTCATTGTTTATCTTGTTTACTCGCTAGATCTCGACTAAAAGGGGCTTGCCTAAAGGCTCAATTAAAGAAACTGGGATAAAGCTGTTCAGCATCGAGACATTTACTCGATGTATCCGGTATGGCGCATGAACCGTTCGGCTACACCTTGCGATCGCTCCAAAGCCTGATCAACTGAGACCTGACCTGCCAACGCAGCTGCCATCTGCTGTCCTACCTGCGTCCCAATCGCTTGAAACTCCGGGATATCGACATACTGAACGCCTTTATAAGGTGTCGGCTCAGCCGCAGGATTTTCAATATCGACCGCTTCGATAGAGTTCAACACCGTCTTCGCGAAGGGTGCAACTTCTTGATAGTTGGGATTTTCGTAAGTAGACGTGCGCGTTCCAGGCGGCGCTGAAACCCAGCCGGACTGCTCAGCTACGAGCTGAATATAGTCTTTAGAGGTAGCCCAAGTGATAAAGCGCTCAGCGGCTTCAGGCGATCGCGATGTCTCTGGAATTCCCAGCGCCCAAGTCCACAGCCAATTAGAGCCGTTGGGATACTCTGCTACAGGAGCAGGTGCAAACCCTACCTGCTCAGCGACTTCCGATAGTTCCGGATTAGACAACAATCCCGCAGCCACCGTTGCATCAACCCACATACCGCACTTGCCCGTAGAAAATAACGCTAGATTTTCATTAAACCCATTTGAGCTAGCGCCCGGCGGCCCGTACTGATTGAGAAGATCAACGTAAAAGCTTATTGCCTCTTTCCACTCAGGCGTATCGATTTGAGGTTGCCAATTCATATCGAACCATTGTCCGCCGTAGGTATTCACCAGCGTTGTGAGAAAACCCATGTTCTCTCCCCACCCTGGCTTACCGCGCAGGCACATTCCATAAACGCCGTTATCCGGGTCGTTCACTTCGCTCGCCCACGCTTCTACCTGCGAATAAGTCGGATTATCAGAAACCGTAATTCCTGCCTTTTCAAACAAATCGCGTCGGTAGTAGAGCATCGAACTCTCACCGTAAAACGGCAACGCATAAAGCTTGTCGTCAACAGAAAGGCCCTGGCGAATCGGCGTAATCAAATCATCCACATCATAGTCAGCCGGAAGATCTTCCAACTGTCTAAGCCAACCGCGCTTTGCCCAAATCGGTACCTCATACGCGCCAATTGTCATTACATCAAACTGACCGCCCCGACTTGCCACGTCAGTAGTTGTTCTCTGGCGCAAAATGTTCTCTTCTAGCACCACCCAGCGCAGTTCAATGTCAGGATTTTCCGCCTCAAATTTTCGCGAAAGATCTTGCATAATCAGCATGTCACCGTTGTTTACGGTGGCAATAGTGAGCTGAGTTTTGTCGTTAGCCTGCGGCCCGGCACTACAAGCATGTAGCATCTGTACAGCCAGAACGCCTGCTAGAAACGCCGCTAGTATTTTGGCGAAGCGGAATGAACGCATCGCTCGGCTCCTTAGTTCTAATAACTTGTAATTTTGTCTCGACTTTTGTCTCGAACAGTTTTCTAGTCTGGTTTTTCTTGCTTTTTTCTGTAGTCAGATGTAGATGAACTATCTTTGAGCTTGTGACCAAACGTTGAGCAAAAGCTCCTATGGTTGAAATCATACAGATGTCTTTCATGCATTATGAGAAAATCTGTATAGTTTGAAACATTTCTTGATGCTATGAGCGTGTGACGTCGGCAAGGACAACCGCCTCTTTTTAAGCTGGATAGTCACCCCCCTCTTCAGCACGGTCGTTTGGTGCAGTTTAGAAAACGTAATCTATAGATGAGTGATGAAATGACACTTTTAGGCGGAATAGAAGCAGGCGGCACCAAGTTCGTCTGCGCGGTGGGTACTGGCCCAGAAGATCTGCGGGCCATTGTCCGCATCCCAACAACCACTCCAGAGGAAACGCTTCCTCGAGTTGTTGATTTTTTCCGCCGGCAGATAGTAACAGAAGGTGCCTTAGATGCGATTGGTATAGGCGCTTTTGGGCCAGTAGATGTTCGAGAACATTCCCCTACCTTTGGCTGGTTTCTAGATACACCAAAACCAGGATGGCAGCAGGTAGATTTCGTGGGTGTCATCAAGCAAGCGCTGAGCGTTCCTGTGGGCTTTGATACCGATGTCAACGCAGCGGCTTTGGGCGAACACCAGTGGGGAAATGCTCAAGGGCTAGAGAACTTTATCTATCTGACCGTAGGTACGGGAATTGGTGGTGGTGGTCTGGTGGGAGGAAAGCCTATTCACGGCCTACTACATCCTGAAATGGGCCATATTTTGATTCCCCACGACTTTTCTGCCGATCCTTTCCCAGGCTGTTGTCCCTTCCATAGAGACTGTTTAGAAGGTCTAGCCTCAGGATTTGCAATGGAAAAAAGATGGGGCCAGAAAGGAATATCTTTGCCTGAAGACCATCCTGCCTGGGCCTTGGAAGCTAGCTATCTGGCAACTGGCCTAGTCAACTTCATCTTGATGCTTTCGCCCCAGAAAATTGTATTGGGTGGTGGCGTTATGGAACAAAAACGACTGCTTGCGACAGTACACACTCAGGTCCGTGAAAAGCTCAACGCCTATCTGTCTGTGCCCCAAATTACTGACAATATTGCAGACTATATTGTGCCTGCTAAGTTAGGCGGTAAGGCAGGAATTTTAGGAGCACTTGTGCTAGCTCAGCAGGTCTTAAAAATTCAGTAGCAAGCAGCGGGAGTAGAAAATAGCTATCCTAGCAGTGGAAAATGTCTTAGCGTAAGTATTCGTCAAAAGTCAGTATGGGAGAACCGGATTCGACGCAACGCAATCCTTCGAGTCGCCATTCACGTGATACAGCAGGTCGGTACTCGCGCAATCGCAAGCTTGATTTAGCGGCTCATGCTGCCTGGCTTTATTACATTGCAGATAATACTCAAGAAGAGATAGCGGCAAAGCTAGACGTATCTCGCCAGTCGGCTCAGCGATTGGTAGCTCTAGCTGTCAGTGAGAAGCTGATCAAGTTTCGGCTAGACCACCCGTTGAGTAGCTGTATTGTCAAGGCAGAAGAGCTACGTGACAAATTTGAACTGTTGACATGCGAAGTAGTTCCTAGTGGGCCAGATGGCTCACGTAACGGATTGGGTGTGTGTGGGGCAGCTCGTTTGGAGAATTATCTGAGTGCAAAAGTACCCATCATTGTTGCATTCTCTTCTGGTCAAACGTTGCGCACAGTAGTTGAGCAAATGCCAGCGATGGATCAGCCTCAGCACAAGGTTGTTTCTATTATTGGTAATATGACTCACTATGGGCGAGCCGGTCGTCATGAAGTTGTTATGCATCTGAGTGAACGAACGGGCGCGGCGGCTTATCCTGTGCCGACTCCTGTGGTTGCGACTAGTGTCAAAGAGCGGAAGCTATTACAAACGCAGCAGTCCTTTTTAACTGTAAAGTCCTTAGTGGAACAGGCCAAGGTAACCCTTGTAGGTGTGGGTAATGTAGGCCTAAACTGTCCGCTTCAAGAGGGTGGGTTTGTTAATGATGCTGAAATGACTAATTTGATAAAGCTTGGAGCGGTGGGGGAAATTGCTGGCTGGGCCTACGATCAGCAGGGAATACTCTTGAAGAAGGGAACCAATACCCGAGTAGCGGGCGTGCCGCTTGAACAGCCAGTGAATCGATTAACGATTGCGATCGCAGGTGGGCAAAATAAAGCAAACGCACTGCTAGCAGCACTCAAGGGCAAACTAATCAACGGGCTAATCACAGACGAAGCCACCGCTCAGTTCCTTCTAGCTTAGAATTTTCTAAGCACGCTCAGCACAGTTTTGGCTCCGCGCATGCCTAAAATTTTCGACTTGTGTAGTATAGAGACTCCCTTCACTCGGCTTAGAATATTCTCAATATCTAGTAACAGGTATATTCTTATCGTTCACTGCAACGTTTGAAGGTTAGGTGTTTGAAGGTTAGGTGACGTGGTCGCCCGATGGAGGTAGGCAGACTTCCATAGCTTGAATTAAGCCATTCTTGATAGTAAAACGATGACCGACATGTTCATCGGCAAGCACGGTTCCAGCCAGATCGCGTACAACCTGATGGACATCGACCAAAATCTGTCCGTCCTTCTCTGGGTGAAAAGCAACCGGCTCCACTTGCGCATTGATCTCACCCCCCTGCTCCATCCAGTAAGCGCGGACTTCATCTTGGCCGCGGACAAAACCGCCTTTGAATGCTCGCGGCCAATGCACATCAGGGGTCATAAAGCTGAGGGCAGCGTCGATGTTGTGCGCGTTAAAAGCAGCGTACGCCGCGCGTAGCAACTCAATTTCTGTTGCAAGTTGATTTGTCAAAAACTGATCAGACATAGAAGCTATACGGGGAGAAGAGGAAAGTTGACACCCTCACAGTAGTCTTAGCCTCAACCTGCCATCTCATCCAATTCTGCTAAAATTATCCTAATCCTGCTTTAGATCCGCCTAGGAATTAAAACCTTGACCGGGTTGAAGCCCATCATGACTTATGCAACCGCCGCGCTTGACCTAACCAACCAGCAGCAGGTAGCGCGGCTGCTTCCACACTCGCCCCTAGTCGCTAGCTATCATACGGGATGGAAAGGATTAACCTTCACCCACTACTGCCATCCTCCTCACGAAACGGTAGAACACTGCCTCCTACAACATTCACTAGTCATCACAGACCCTAAAAGTTGCTCCAAGGCAGAGCGTCGTTTGGATAGCAAGCACTACGCTCAAGGCAATGGCCGTGTAGACGTTATCCCAGCCTTTCTCAATCATCGGACCAACTGGAATCAGCAAGTCGAATTTTCGGTGATTGCGATTTGTCCAACACTGCTAAGTCAAGCCACTCAGGAGTTGATGCAGCATGATATAGAGCTAATTCCACAGGTTTCGATCCAGGATCCGGTCATCGAGCAATTAGCCCTCGCACTTAAGGTAGAAATCCAAACAGGTTGTCTGTCTGGTAGGTTGTATGGCGAGTCATTAGGAGGCGCGATCGCTGCTCGTCTAGTACAGAACTATGCAGTCAGCAAACCTCCCCTCGCGTTCAAAGCCAGTGGTTTATCGCGATCGCAGTTGAAGCGAGTCATCGACTACATAGAGGCGAATTTGGCGCAAGATCTATCTATTTTTGATTTAGCGAGCTTGACCAACATGAGCAAGTCCTACTTTAGCCGCTCTTTCAAACAGTCAGTGGGCATTTCGCCCTACCAGTATGTGATACAACAACGTGTGGAGCGTGCCAAGCAATTATTGAAACAACAGTCAATTTCAATTAGTGACATCGCTCTAGACTGTGGCTTTGCTAACCAGACTCATCTCACCAAAGCCTTCCGCCAAATGACAGGAACAACACCCAAAGCTTATCAAAAAGAATAACTTAAAGAGAGCTCAAAGAAGAGAGCCAAGAGATATGGCAAACGACTTGCTATAGACTCACTTTTCAACGGTAGGAAGGTACACCTTTATTTCAGTGCCTTGGCCTAATTCGCTTGAGACTTTCAAGAAGCCACCCGCTTTTCTTACAATACCTAGAACAGTTGCTAAGCCCAACCCAGTCCCTTTATCTGGAGACTTTGTGGTGAAGAAGGGATCAAATATGCGATCACGCACTTCAGGCGCAATCCCTACTCCTGTATCTGCAACAGTGACTACGATATAGTGACCAGCCAACATCTCTATATCCTTCCCGGTAATGACCTCATCTTTGTTTATGCTAGCTTCGTTCACATCTATCGTATCTATTGAAACCGTAAGTACGCCCCCTTCAACCATGGCATCACGAGCGTTAACGCATAGATTCATAAACACCTGATGTAGACGTGTCGAATCGATAGCAACCTCTCGATGTAGCCTATCGATATCTTCTTCAGTAGGAATGTCGAAGCGGATTTCAATTGAATCTGGAAATCCTTGCTGAGCAACATTAATCACTTCTTGTAGTAGCACGATGACATCAGCCGTCGTTTGAGGATCAAGGTCGCCTTTAGCAAAAGTCAGAATTTGTCGGACCATTTTGGCGCCTCTTTTGGCGCTTTGTTCTAGAATATCGAGCTGTTCTTGGGTTGAAGTATCTACGTCATTTAGAGTCAGCCGTAGAAGCTGCGCAATCCCCAAGATAGGCGTTAAGATGTTGCTCAAATCGTGGGCAACCCCCCTAGCGAGCTGACCTAAGCTTTCAAGCTTTTGAGTCTGGTAGTAATGGGCTTCAAGCTGCTTTTTTTCGGTGATGTCAGTATTCACTTCCAAGATAAACTTTGGATTGTTTGCATCGTCCCGTTCCAGCGTCCATCGACTTGCTACTAATATGTTTTTATTTGCCTTCGTTGACTGGGTAAACTCACCCTGCCAAAACCCCTGTTTCAATGTTGTTACTAGAGCCTCTTCAACTGTGACTTTGTCTCTTTTTTTTAGAAGCTGACTGGCGTTCTTCCCGAGCGCTTCTTCTGGTTGCCAGCCATACAATTTTGTAGCTCCCTTGCTCCAGAACGTAATCCGGCCAGCTAAATCGCGAACGAAAATTGCATCGGTGGCAATATCGATCAGAGCGGCCTGCTCACGGATTTTCTGTTCGGCGCGTTTGCGCTCGGTGATGTCTTCATTGACTCCGACATAGCCAATGATCTTTCCGATTAGCGAGTCTTTATCGAAAACTCCTTGCGATCGCATTGCCGTGGCTCGACTAAAGACCCAGCGAACCTCTTTAGTCGACTTCTTAAGAAAGCGAAACTCCATCGAAAAGTCGCTTTCTTCTGCAATAGATCGATTCCAGGCGGCGAACACGTTTTCTCTATCATCAGGATGAATGGCCTGTGCCCAGCTATCACCAAGGCTTTCTTCCAAGCTCATCCCAGCAATTTCCTGCCACTTCGCATTGGTGTAGATGCAGCGGCCGTCAAGGTCGGTTTGAAAGATTCCTACGGGTGCAAAGGCGCTTAAAGAGCGAAAACGGACTTCGCTTGCTTGTAGAGCCGCTTGAATTCTACGACGTTCTATCAGTTCGCGGCGAGTGGTCTGATACAGCTCCGCCTGTTGAATAGCAATTCCCATCTGGGTAGCAACTTGCTTTAATAGCTGGGTACTCTCCGGCTGCCACTGCCGAGGGCCAGCGCAGTGATGGGCAATTAGCAACCCCCATAGATACTCTTCTTGTACAATCGGTACGACCAGATTTGAACGCACCTGAACATTTCTTAAAAGCTCCACATAACAGGAGTCAACCGTTGCTGTATGAATGTCTGAGATTGTACTAATTCGACCCTTACGATAGGTCCCTACATACTCAGAATTAAAACAAGAATCTCGAATATTCATACCCAGAATCGCCGGCCATTCTGGACTCACTGATTCAGCCTCGACCACTCCTTTCCAGTTAGAGTTGAATCGAAAAACAATTACTCGATCGGTTTGTAGAAAGTTGCGTACTTGATCGACTGCGGTATGTAGAATTTGGTCTAGATCAAGGGTTTGATGAATGGCATCTGTAATCTTAGTAATTAGCCCTTCGCGCTCTAGCTGCTGCTGGAGCTGATGTTCTACTTGTCTAGGACTACTTCCAATCATAATTAATCCGCGAAAAAACTAAACTGTAAAAAACTTCTAAACTGTTTTATCCAAGCTTTATTCAGAGCTATCTCAATACAGATACTCAAGTTTTCACAGTTTAGCTTGCATGCCTTACCCCTTGACCACCGGCTACCATGATTTTTATTCAGCCTTAACACTAGCTACCTTAATCCTTATTTAGTCCTGCCTATACCCTAAGCCTTTATATCTTGAGCTAGTTTTGAGAATGGATCTAAGAAGATAGGTGCAGTTGAAGATAGGTACAGCTACGATGTCTTTAGCCGCATTTATTCATATTGGTTGTTGCTTATGTCGCGGTATTGGAAACTAGGAGGGATTAGTCTATATAAGTTCGCAAGTTACGAATAGCTTGGATAGCATACCCATCGCCTGGTCTCTCGACCAATGCATTTTCAAATGCTTGGATAGCCTGTGGGTAGTTACCTCTTTCAGTCGCGTCATAGCCACGTCGCATGTAGCGATCATAAGCAGATTCAACACTTTCGTTTGAGCTGAGTTCACCGCCTTTTAGGGCATCAACCACATTCCAATAGGCAATAGTGGCCTGCCGGTCGTTAGGGCGATCATACAGCGCACTTCTAAAATATTCTTGGGCTGTACGAAAGTCTTCTCTTTGTACGGCGGCATACCCAAGCCGCATGTAGCGGTCATACAGTGGCTCGTTTACATACGCTGTATAGGTCTGAGCTACGTCGCTAGGTGAACTCGCTTGAACGCCTCTGGTGAGGTATGTTTGCACGTTTCGAATGGCTTGAGTGGCGTAGTAGTCGCTAGGTCTTTGGGCTAAAGCTGCATTGAAATACTGGAGCGCTAATTCGTAATCTTCGGCTTCGGTGGCATCGTAGCCTGCTTCCATATTCGTGTTGTAAGTAATAGCCCTGGCACTGAGATCTTCACTTCGTAATTGCGATCGCATATTCCAATAGGCAGTGGTTGCTTCCCTATCTTGAGGATTAGCAAACAGTGCATAGCGAAAGTAGGTTGCAGCGGCGGCGTAATCGCCTGCTTGCTCAGCGTCGAACCCTAGCCGCATGTATTCGTCGTAGGCATTTTCTGGTAGATACGGCAAGTCAGCCGTCAGTATGGGCGTAGGATTTGTTTGAGCTTTTGCTCTTAGGTCAAGCACATCACACAGCGAAATTGAGAGCGTGGTCAATAAACCAACCGTAGCAAGCCGTACAATACATCTCATAAGATAACTTTTCTTTCCAGGAGTTGCTTTCTAATACAAAGTAGACATTTTCCCTGGGAAATTATCTCTAGCAAGCGGACTATTTCACTAGATTGAAGTGAGCCAAGATTCCATCCATTTACAACACTGCATAGCTTCGAAGCTGAAAATTGATAGATTATTTTCTTTGTCTTAGCAACTGCCTGCATGAAAAACTGCTTTAAGTCAATTCTCAAGTTCTAGAATGTCGTTGACGACTTTAATCAGTCGCTGTGAGTTTCTTTCAACAAGCTGTATAAGGTTTCTACCTTGGTCAGACTGGCTTGAGATGGTTCCACGGCTAAGTAGCTTTATCCCACCATGAATTGCTGTTAAAGGTGTACGCAGTTCATGACTCACCGTGGCAATAAATTCACCCTTCATCCGTTCAATGGCAGAGCGATCGGTGATGTCTTCACCAATGCTTATGGTGCCTACAACCTTATCTTCATAGTCATGTAGAAGCGTATTGTTCCAAACGACGGTGCGCTCTTCGCCCGCTTTGGTCAGAATAGTGTTTTCGTATTGTAGAGGTAACTCTCGATACTGTTCATGATTTTCGTGATTTTGCAGCTGATGAAAGTACCCAATAATCTCGGGACTTTCGGTAGAAGAGAAGCAGCAACTCAACCAGTCAGCATCAACAACCTCACTGGTGGTGTAGCCAGTTCGCTGTAAGAAAAAGGGATTGGCATAAGTCACCTTTCCGCGGCTATCCAAGCCAATTACCATCAGTTGAACGTTATCTAAAAGTGTGCACCAGCAGCGTTCGGCCTGAACTCGCGTCCGCCTAGCTTCTATTTGTAGCGGTTCATTTAGTCCGCTCATCTGCTCTACTTCATTCGGATTAATCACATTGAGAAGACTATCTTGCGTAATCATACCGGCGAGTTCTCCTATTTCTCCAACAACAGGTAGGTAGCGTAGCTGGCCATGCTCCATTTTCTGAAGAATGCTCAGAACATCCTTGATATCAGCGGCTCGAATGGTCTCTACCTCTCGAACCATCACCTCTGAGATAGGCTGGCTTGCTGCGTGTTGTCCTGTATTTATCAGCCGAATCAGCTCGCGTTCTGTAAACATGCCTACGAGACGCTGCTGGTGAGTGATTAGTACACAGCTGTGATCGGCTTTATGCATATAGGCGATCGCTTCTTCGATTAGCGTTTCAGGCGCTAGCGTTAGCGATACTGGGATAACAACCTGACTGATTAGTGAAGCTGGAGTGGAGTCAGATAGTGGTATATCAGATGGTGGTGTAGGAGAACCTGTCTTCATTGGACTTAGGGACGCTGATTAAACTTTGATTTATATAGTCATCTTTTAATTAGCTTCCTAGTCTATCCTTGAATTGTGGAAATCCTGTGTGGAACGCTGCTTGGGGTTATAGGCTTGAGGGTATAGAAAGCGACTATCTTCATATTTTTCACATAAGTCATTTGTAGAGTTGACCTATAGGCAAAGATATGAAGGACGTTGTCATGGCGACAAATTTAGAAGATTCTGTTCTAACCTCAGATGAACTGGAAAGTGCGGAATTGACAGCCTCAGCAGAGGCACAGACGGCTTCTGACGAAGTCACAACAGAAGAGTTTAAGATTTCGGGTGATGCGTTAGTTTCGCGCATCAAGACGCTGATTCAGCAAGGCAATATCCGCCGCATCATTATCCAGAATGAAGAGGGGCATACACTAATTGAGATTCCGCTGACCATCGGGGTCATTGGGGGCACTATTGGCGCCGCTCTATTTCCCGTAGTTGCTGCTGTGGGCGTGATCGGGGCGATGGTAGCTCATCTGACCGTCGTTATCGAACGTCAAAATCCCGACTAGACTATTTGTGCAGTCGGGACTTTGACACTGTCTAAGTAGGGCACTGTCTAGGTAGTGCACTTTTGGCTAAGTCGTATACTTAGCTAAGCGATAACTTAGCTGATGATGAGATCTTTTAGGTTCGATACTTGCTGCCGATCTGATCCGAAACCGGGCGCCGAGGAACTGTCCTTCTTGGGCCGTTTCGGTGACTTTTGTGGGCTGGTGACGAACGCCGTAGCAAACACCTCGGTAAGTCAGTTGCATGAGTTTTCTCCTGAAAATGAGTTGTGTCATAGCAGCTAGCTGACTGCTTAAGCTGTCTATAGCCCTACTCTATTTTTCAATCGAGAGGATCAAGGGAAGACTAGTTGATCTCTTTTTGAACTCGAGAGAAGCCAACCCGTCTGCGTTTTCCCAGAGATACGGTTTATGGCTGCATCAGTTTAGTGATGCCTTTGAGCTTAAAGCCAACTGCGCCCCACTATCCAAAACAGGAAAACCAACATCAGGCTCATAGCCCCAATTAAATGCTCGAAGCGCTCAACCACACGGGGTAATTTAATCGATAACTTTTGAAAAATCAGAATATAGGCTAGCCAGCCGACAGCAATAGTAATGAGGGGTTTGACGATATTGCTCAAGCTATAGGCCTCGTAGTAAAGGCTATTGGCCAAAACCAATCCGCCTAGCAATAGTCCTAGAGCTGGCCAGAAACCTGGCGTTACCTTGTTTTCAGACTGCTCCGAGGTATGGGGCAGAAAAATAAACTTAGCAAATGATATAGCAGTGCCTAGCGCAGCAATATTCATGCCGATGACTTGCCAAGGGACTAGATTCTTTGAGGTGAGGATTTTAGCACCAAATCCCGCTAGCAATGGAAAGCCGGAGATGGAAAAACTGGCGATCGCGAGCGTAATCCAAACGGGTGTAGGGATAGGATTTTCTTTTAGCACTTTAATGTTACGGCTCGGCAAGTTACCGGTAATGAGAAACAAGGCTGACTTCACCAGGCCGTGCGTAAGCGCGTAAAAGCCGCCTACAGCTGGTGCTGCCAAGATAAACCCGATCTGGGAAACCGTATGAAAGGCAAGAATGCGTTTGCTGTCTTTGGAAAACACGGCGTAGCCAACGCCTAATATAGCTGTTGACACCCCGAAGAAACGCACGATTGGATCAATCGCAGGCACCATGAGGGCAAACCGAATCATGGGATAAACGCCTGTTTTGACCACAACGCCTGACAGTAAAGCAGATATGGGTGATTCCGATTCAGAGTGGGTAAGTGGCAGCCATAGCCCTGATACAAAAATGCCACCTTTGGTTAAAAGGCCAATAAAAATAAAAGCGATCGCCTCAGTTGGCGCGTTGGCTAACCCTGCAAAGGCAAATGAGTTGCTTGATTGATACACCAGCGCTGCCCCAAGCAGATAAAATAGCATAGCTGTATTACTAACAAATAAGTAACGCAACCCTACCCAAATGGAACGGTCACTGCGGGGATAGGCAACTAGCAGAAATGCGGCGACGCTAATGACTTCTAGCGCAACGTAGACGCTGACTAGATCGGCGCTGACAAAGACAGCATTAACGCTACCATGCAAAATAACGACTTGGGTGTAGAAGAAAGCGCCTTTATCGCCTTGCCAGCAGTAGAGAATAACCGCCAGGGTGACGACAGCATTGGTCAGAATAAAGAACCCACTTAGGTCGTCGATAAGCAAGCTAACGCCAAAGCTATCTAATAGCTGGAAGCTGATAGGTGCCGGGTTTAGCACATGCCATAGTCCAAAGCCAAACGAAAGCAGCGAAATTGTGATAGCTAGGATGCGATCTAGTTTGGGTAATAGATAGATGCTGAACCCTATAAACAGGGGCAAGATGATCCAAATGAGGCTGAGATTAGCATGGTCTACTGTCATGTTTGCGTTCAAGGCACTTTTTCAAGGCACTCTATAGTGGGAACATCATCGAGTGGATCACCTACTGTCATAAAGCATCAGCTTTCAAAATGAGACATGGTGCTTACTCCGAGGTCAGATGATGGGATAGATAGAGGTCACCCAAGTGCAACGCATTCTTAAATTGCTACTACTAGTCATATCTTTTAGGCAGTGCGATCGCCCATGGCAGGGCTTCGTTACTATGCGCAGCCACAAAGGGAGGGTGGGATAAACTTTAGTAAAGCTAAAAAACACCTTAACCTGAGAGTCAGTTTATCAGACAGCATGGAGAGAAAAAAGTATAAGAAATGTTGATAGCTCGTTGAGTAGTACAAACGATTCTCCAAAGTATCGTGTTAATTCATGCTGAATACAGCCGCTGACTACAGGTTGTCATCACCCGTATTGTCAAGTAGAAAACTACCCTTCATCCTCAAAGGCACTCCCGCAATAAATAGCAGGATTTAGCCTCAGTGAGGATGAAGGGTAGTTCTACAGCGTTTGAACTTTATAAGAGGCTCTGATCTGCAAGCGTTTCAATCTGACTCGAATTGAGCGCTTTATTAAAGATAGAGACTTCATCAATTAGACCTGTTAGTCCGCCGCCTGTACGTTTGCCATCGTGAAAGAGACTATTTTCAGCTACACCACCGACACCAATACCATTTGCGTGATTCCACAACTGAGAGGCCGCACCAACACCAAACTGTTCGCCATCTAGATAGCCTTTTAGTGAGTTGGGTCTGAGCCTATTATCTCCGTCAAGTACTAGCGACACATGATGCCAGGTATCCTCAGAAATGTTATCGGTATCCAGCCATGTCCCAGACCAGCCGCTCTCGTTAGGAGGGGTATTCCAGCCGCCTACAAACAGACGATCTTGGTCGAGGTATATATTTAATCCGCGTGTCCTACCTCCTTCTTCATAGATAACCTGCTTTCCGCTCGTGTTCGAAATTTCATCTGCCTTAAACCAAACAGACACGGTACGCTCTTGGTGAATACCTATATTGATGCTGCGTGAGCTAGCGATTCTAACGCTACCTTCTCCTGACAAAGCAATGCCATCCCCTTCGAGTCCGCTTGCCCAAGTTGAGTCATCTTGGAGCGAGCCTTGGTGCTTTGTGCCAGAACGACTAGAATCAACTGCTGAGGACCCTTCGCCTTCATTGAAGTCAAAGTAGGCAACCATACTAGACGACTGGCGAAGCGCTACTAATTCTGGAGCTGGCCCTTCTGAGGTCGGATCATATGGAGAGATAGAGAGTACTCCTTGGGGCTGACCCTCAGTACCCAGCTCAAAATAAGACAGCGCAACAGAATCCCCTCGGTCATTGGTTCTATCGGTCTTGACTCTAGCCACCAGATGCTGATAGCCATCGCCGAAGTCAACTGTTTCGGTGAAGTCCTTGAAGTCAAAGAATCCATCCTTGTCGTTTCCACCGAAAGTTTTCCCAAACAACAATTCTCGAGTCATTGGAATGGTACCGGCCTGAGTCGGTCCATCACCCTCGGCCAAGAGGCCGTCGAACTGTCCATCGACACCCCATAGTTCAACAGTTACTTTGTTCCTCCTTACCTTGCTGTTGCCTCCTTCAATGTTCTTCAGTCCAAAGCGGAGTGTCTGTTCTCCTTTATGAAGATTATCGTTCTGAACAACTTGGCCTATCCCAGCTCGCCGTAGTCTTCTGTTAGCTAGCTGTATACTGCCGTCGTCTATGCGAGTAGAGGCGCTGCCTTTCCATCCATCTCCTGCGGCCAAACTACTCAAACGTCTGCGTCTGATTCGATTGAGTCTTGTGCTCTGGCTGATCTCTCCATCTTTGAAAGGATTGGTATAGGCTTTGGGACTGATCTCAACGGTCTGGGTGAGCGTTTGCGCTGCCCCTTGGCTATCTAGCACGCGCAAAGTTACGTTATGCTTACCCGCTCTCTCGAAGTGATGCGTGACCATACGGCCAAAATCGTCCATCTTTCCATCGCTATCAAAGTCCCATCCATAGCTAGCAATGCCCTTACTAGGTACAGGAAATTTAAATTTGAATGGATCGTAAGATTCACTCGCATCGAAGCTTGCCGATAGCCCACCTACGGTAGTTCCGCTGAACTTGGGAACAGGCAGTTCGTTGTTCTGTTGGCTAATCTCAAACTCAGTATTGTCTATCACTAAACTAGTACGAAAGTCGTCTAGAACTTCCCTGTTCAGTTTGAAATCACCTACTTCTGCGATGTTGTATGTGTTGTTACCAAACAGACTGTCTTCAATTGAGGTCTCAACGATGCCGTTCTTCTCTACATCGGGGAACTCAGGGTTATAGCCTTCGCCAAAGCCGCGAACCGTCAAGTCGATATAGCGAAGGCTGTTAGAAGCATGGTTGTGAACAATGCCATCACCATCAGGATCTTCGATGTCGCCAACAATCAAGCCATCTACGAAGTCGATGTTTGAACTGTAGTCTGTGTTGATGCCTTGCTTACGGGTTTGCCAAACGCTGAAGTTGTCGATAGTAGAACGTCCGCTGTGCATAGCATCAGGCGCTCTGTTGTTTAGCTCTAGCTGACCGTCGAAGTTAGCTATCTGAGACCAGACGTTGATACCGACATCCGTGTTGTAGCTTTCAAAGCCGCTCAACTTGTTCAACGGCACATCGGTGATATCGACTTCTTCGGTACCAGCAGGGAAGAGGTACTGGATACGCTGAGGTAAGTTCTTAACCAGAATTGTACTAACATCGCGCGCTTCGTTACCCTGACCATCACCGAACAGGGTGATGCCCGAATCCTGAGCACTGATGGCAACGTTGTCTTCCATGACGACTTGCGCAGCCCCCTGCACCCAGTACCCTTCTCCTTTGAAGCCCATATCGAACTTGTCTTCGCGTCTCTGGACCTCGCTAGTTGGCATAAATCGACCTGGGCCAGTCATCTTGATAGTGATGTTGTTCTTCCAGGACCCTAGTTCGTTGCCAGATTCGGCGACGATGCCAGCGCCAGCGACGTCGAACACCACGTTGTCCGATAGGTGCGCATGACTATCGTGATGAACGATACCCCAACCAGGACTACCGACCACCGCGTTGCCGCTAACGATTGCTGCCTGGCCGTTGATGTCATCCGCACCGGTTCGGTGCAGGTGCAAGCTATAGCGCCCTCTAGGGTTCTTGCCATAGCCAGGTGTACCATCGATGTTTTCTTCAGGATCATCTACCATCCTAGGCTTGTATGAACGTCCCAGGTTGTAGAACCCAGCGTTGTTGACACTGACGTCCGGGTTGTGCATGAACATAACGTGTCCACGCTGATCATCCGGTATATATTCCCCTCCTTCGGTCTCGAAGGAGACGTTGCGCGTGACGTTGGCAACGTAAAGCTTGAGCCGCTCTCTCTCTGGGATGTCTGGTCGGGTATGGTCAAACCTGAGCGCGGTCTGACGGCTACCAGACTCTACGTCGTCGTTAGTGAAGCTGATGCGATCGCCTTCTATCTTTGTAATAGTCAGCTCTTCATCACCAAAGCGGCTATTGTCTTTGTTAGAGCCAAACCGATTGTATCGAGTACCCCCAAGAACCAGCTTATCGCCAACTCGCCAACCGGAGGGAACCCCGTCGAGTTCGAGGACGCGATCGCCCGCTTCGGCATCTCCTTTCAAAGCGATGAAGTCTGTTTTGTCTGCACCATAGATATTCACTTCACCGTGGCTGATGACGCCGCGGCTAAGCTGAGTCGGATCCCACTCGGTATCAATCTTCCCTTCGCCAGTGATGATGATGGAAGCCGTTCTGTTAGCAGCAATCGGATTGTTCTTTGTGCCGATGTTGAGCGTTCCCTTCATGGTGTTGACTAGCGTATCAACAACCAGTTTGGTATCTCTGTTGCGCGCGAACTCGAGCGTACCGTCTATACGGACGGTATTGAGGCGAGCATCGCTTTCTCTGTTGTAGTTGACTTTGACGCCTTCTGCAATCAGAACGTTCGCGTTATCGCCAGGGACTTGCTTTGAGGCCCAGGTATTGGGATTAAACCAGGAACCATTGTTGACTGCTTTGTGGGTGACTGCAGATTCTGGGACCAAACTCATCAGTGAGGTGGGCTCCGACGTTTGCAGATCGTTGTAACGGTTAGTGTTATGAGTGTCCATATCGATGAGATTTCCTATTGTTACTAGTGTTTGGGCATCAGAAGATATGCCCTAGACCAAAATGAAAAACTAAGAGAAAAAAGCTTTAGAAGAGATTCTGCGTGGAGGAATCGTGAAGGGGCCAGTACAGGTCAAATTTAGTTCACCCAAGCAGCTTCACCTACCGTGGTAGTACTCACATAAAAACTGTATAGAAGTGGTATATCCGTAAGAACATGAGCATGTACAGCAACTTGAACGTACGAGATGTACAGATGACTCGTCACAAAGATAGAAGTCTATGAAAAAAAATGTTCTTTGTAATGATTGCTACCTATTCAAATTCAGTGAGCAATCATCAACAAATACTGATGGGCAGTAGTGAGGCCGGTTATTTAAGTCGCGGTAGCTCATAACATGAAAGAATTACTCTTTCGATCGAGGGATGCGATCGCTTCAGTAGATGTGCAATGTTGAAATTGTTGCAATCAAAATCGTTGTAATCAAACTACCAAAGTACTTTCAAAGTGCTTTGTGTTCTAAGCCTGTCCCTATTGTAATTCTGAGAATATTGCCAACAATGGCTCCGTTCACGAAGAAAGAATCAACGCTGTAGCAATTGCAGTAAATAATTCGTCGAAGATCTGTAGAATAGAGTAATTAGTGAAAGCCAAAAGTGTTGATAAATTGCTGTAAGAGAAAACTTCGATAGCAGCAATTGACGCACTTTAAAGGTCTTTGAAGTGCGTCTGTAAAACTACGAGAAATAGGAACATGCTGATGTAGCACAACAAGTGGTGTGCAGATCAATGCTGAGTTAAGACGTAGGATAGATTGCGACTGAGCATTTCTGCCCACTAGGTCATATAGCGATGTAAGAATAATGGCGCTGACTTAAACATTAAATAGGCAAAAAAGCGGCTAAGCACTCTCCACAGGAAAGCAAAGTACTCTCCACAGGAAAATAGCGTTGACCGACAGCTATAGGGGCTATGGCTTTCTGTGCGGAGGAACCTTTTAATCCTGCGCTTACGTGGGTAGGCAGATGCAGAACGTGGCCCCTTTACCGAGCGTTGATTCTACCGTGAGCTGGCCACCATGAGCTTCAACTACAATTTGATAGGCGATCGCTAAACCCAGTCCTGTGCCCTGTCCAACAGATTTAGTTGTAAAGAAGTGGTCAAAGACTTTCGGCTGATGACTTTCCTCTATGCCTAAGCCACTGTCTCGGATGCAGACGCTTACCTGATTTTGTTCATTCATTTGGGTGCTTATCCAAATCTGAGGCTGTAGGTTAGAACAACTTGAATTAGAGCGAGCTATTCGATGACACTCTTTGATGCTTTCGATAGCATTAGTTAGAATGTTCAAGAATACTTGATTAATTTGAGCAGGATCACACTTAACCGTTGAGATATCACCATAGTTTTTAATAACTTCTATCTTAGGATGATAGCTACTAGCCGCTAATTGATGGTTAACCACAACTAGTGTACTTTCAATACCTTCGTGCAGATCAATTTGCTTATGTCCAGACTCATCTAGACGGGAAAAATTGCGTAACGACCGGACAATATCGCGAATCCGAGCAGAGCCTGAATTCATAGAGGCTAACGTTTTCGGCAGATCCTCAAGAATAAATTCAAGGTCGAGTTCACTATCCTGCGGCGACGTAGCTACGTTATCTATTGCAAGCTCGCTCTTCGACTTTCGTTGAACCAGCGTCAATAAGTCATTCATGTAGCTTTCGACGTGAGGCAAATTGGCGTGTATAAAGTTAATCGGATTATTGACCTCATGAGCAATTCCTGCCACTAGCTGTCCCAAACTCGCCATCCTTTCAGCTTGAACTAGCTGAGCTTGAGACTTTTTAACCTGTTGTAGCGCCTTGTTAAGTTCGTGGGTCTGCTTCTGAATAGTTTGAACGTATTCTGCTTGCTTTAGTGCAATCCCGAGCTGTTCACCGACTTGAACCAGCAGCTGTACCTCTGTTTTTCTCCACCGTCTAGGGCCTGTGTTTTGATATGCGGCTAGCAGGCCCCAAAGATGATTGTCTAGATAAACCGCAATAATGGTATAGGAGCGGGCCTGGTAGCTCTTCAGAACGTCTACATAGCAGTCGCTAAAGCCAGCATTCTCAATGTCCTCACAGACTCGGAAGATTTCTCCTTGAACAAAAGAGCCGCCATAGGTCAGTTGTAAGTGGGTGTCGGCTGTTGGGTTGATATCGAGTGACCTTACGCTACAATCACTAACATTTTTAGCAATCAGGTCATTGCTTTGCTGTGCTTCGATTAGTGATATCCATTCTGGACCAGCTGACTCAAAAACAAATTGCCCACTCCAGTCTGGATTGAACTGATAGATAGCGACTCTATCAGCCTTCAATAGGCTCAGCATCTCTTGTGTAACTGTCTCACAAATTACCGAAAAATCGAGTGAGCACCTTACTTTATTCGTGATTCTAATCAGAGCATTTTGGGTGTCGGCGATATTGTCTTCGGTGACTGCCTGCATCCTTATTCTCTCATCAGCTACAGAGCTTGCCTCTGCTGATCTTGATTTAGACGTGTTGTTAGCAGTAACCACAGGTATATTAGTTTGAAAGAGATATACTACAGAATTCCCTACCTTCACTAGAAATTGCATCATACTAGGCTCAAATGCTTTCTTTATGAGCCTCTCAAACGAAACGGTATAATTTGCTGCGGACGCCCTACCAGGTCCTTTTGTCAGCCTTCGAGCCGATACAAGCCGCCGCCGAACTCTAATCGTTCAAGCCGACATAGCTTCTATCGCCCGATAAGCATCGGGTACACTAGTGGCACTCTGTCATCGCTCTCCCACATAGCATCTTTAATTATAGACAGCGCGATCGCCATAGTTGGTAGCGTTTGAATTGACTTCTTCAGTCCGCAGACCGTGCTTGAGTAACTCGAAGATAGCCGTATCTCTTACATAGAGATTCCCTTTAAAGACAAAAGCTTCTGCTAACTGATGCCCAGTTGAAACATCAATATCTTCAACTACTAGTGAGGGGGTCAGACTTGCCACTTGTGATAGTCAGCGTAGGATTGCTCGATATAGTGCTTGGTTGCTAACCGTCTGAATGCGATGACTCATACTCACGAAATGCATATGAGAGGACCCTGAGGATTCGCTGGGTACTCTCATCGTATCCTTTTCACCAACGCTCAGTTATCCCTTAAGGCGTCCTCAGCTGACGGCTTCGCACCCGTGGCATTCTTAAATCAATGAAGCAAACACATTGATTCCCAAGGAGCCAACTCATGAAAAACATTCTCTTTTCCGCTCTCGCTCTCGCTGCCACTACGCTGACGCTGACACCTGTTGCTAACGCCGCTGAGACCTTCCCTTCTTCCTCTATCCAGCAACGTCGCTTAGAATTTCTCGATACACAAACTAAGTCCGTCGACGATATACAAAAAGTTCGATTAGGGCACCTCAATAACCAGACCAAAGCGGTAGAGAACGTTCAAGCCACTCGCATAGAGTTCCTAGAGAACCGAACTAAGGCAGTAGAGAACGTGCAGGCTAGCCGGCTTGAGTTCTTGAACAACCAAACCAAAGCTATCAGCAACATCCAAGCAAGCCGTTTGGACCACCTCGACAATCAAACTAAAGCGGTAGACAACGTTCAGGCAACTCGGCTAGCTAGTCTAGATGCCCGTACCAAGAGCACACTTCGATAGCATCCAACGCTCGCGCTCGCTGGGCTAATTGAATTTGGGAATAGTCTGCTATTGCATTAGAACAACTGCAAAACGTCTTCTGCACTAGCAGGGCTATCTATCGCCGTGAAGCTGATTTCAGATAGGAAGCTAGCCTGCACATTTTTCAATATGGCTAGAGGCTCCAGACTTCCTACAACACTGATCGAGGTGTTATCTCCTTGCTGAGCTAGCGTTAGATCAGAGAAAGTAAGCTCTCCAACAATTAGGCCAATACGATCAACGCCAGCGTCAAAGTCTGTGATTATATCAGTGCGATCGCCTATCCCAAAGACAAACAAATCAGCACCGCTGCCGCCCCTGAGCATATCAGCACCACCTCCACCTATAAGAATATCGTCACCCGCATCGCCCCAGATAAAATCATCGCCCGCATCGCCGCTGAGCGTATCGTTTCCAGCTTTACCGCCGATATGATCGCTACCTTCACCGCCAAAGATAACGTCATCACCGCCCGGTTCCCCACTTTGAGGACGGCGACTGTTGCGATCACCACGCAGCACGTCATCGCCGTCGCCCCCAAGGATAACGTCATCGCTAAAGCCCCCCGCAATCGTATCATCGCCGCCTCGACCGTCAATGCCCTCCATACGATCGCTACCAACTAGCGTTTCAGCTTCATCGGTGCCTACTTGATCGATTCTGAGCGTGCCTTTGGCAAATACCTGTATGCGTGGCCCGAGTTCATCTAGATCAGATTGAGTGTTGTCGACATAGGTCTCACCTACTCTGCCAGTGTCTAACAATTCAGTGGTGCTCAGGGTGAAGAATGACACATCTTCGTGAGAGCCAAAGCCAAGGGGAAAATCAAACTCATCTGCCCAGTCGTCAATATGAATATGCGGCGGTGGGACTTCACCAAAGGGATTGAGCGAGGGGCGCGACCAGAAATTGAGTCCGCTGAAGCCATCGCCCACTGACGTTTTTTCACCAAAGTTCACACCGCCTGGCCCCATGAAAAACCCGTCTTGAAGAAGCTCTCGAGTATTGGTGTCAAACGAGAAGTTGAACTCGTCAAAGGTGAGATGGTTGTCTTCGTAGGTGCGTAGTAGGTTGCCATCAGGATCGAAGAAGGAGATATCAAAATCAAGCAGATCTTCTTCTTCAACGATGCCATCTGTGTAGCTCAAACTGCTGTCATACTGAAAGGTACCCTGAACGCTAAAACCAGCAATTTGGCCCGTCCAGTCAAAGGCGAAGGTAGCAATCTCAGGTATATCAGGTGCGGTTTCGACTACTGCCATACGGGCGATCGCACCTCCCAAAGGAACTGCCTCAGACACCTCATAACTATCCAAATCAACGCGAACACCGCCCTCGTCAGAATGGCTGAAGAAAAAATCGTCATCTCGCTCACCCCGGCGAGAAAAATGTCTTGCCCCTTCTGGCACAGTCAGATTGCCGACCTCAACATAGTCAACTTCGTTAGTAGCAAGATTCAAAACAGCGATATTGTCACCAACCGTTTGAGGAATCCAAGCCTCCCAATCGCTACCGTCCTGGTAAAATTCTGTTCCATTAGCGCTGACACCGCCGCCAACTGTCACCTGTGAATCAAAGTCAGGTAGTGTGTGCGTATCGAGCAGCGTATTCCAAATGCCAATATCATTTTCCTCAACGTCATCATTAAGGATGAGAATAAAGCTATCATCGGGCGTGTGCGCGACCCCGCCCAAAATTGGCACCTGATCGAGCACAATTGTATCCGTAGCCGTATCAACAAACGAGAATCCAGCATCGCCTGTTAGCTCAAAAAAAGCCCATCCTGTCGCCGGGTCATAGCCCTTATCGTGAGTGCCTATATCAGGATCGCCACCGCCAATCTCGATTGGCTCGCCGACTTCTCTAGTCTCTAGATTGATTGGGAAGAGAGCCGGCTCGGCCGTATTCGTGACATAGGTATTCGCGCCGAGGCTCCCCGATAGCAGCAGTTTACCGTGTCCGGTGCCCCCAGTATTAGCCTCAATCACCTCGGAGACTTCTAGCGTTTCTTGATCAATAACGCTAAAACCACCGTCACCATCGACATGTACCCACAGCTCATCTTCGTAGATAAAACTATGGACAGGGCGATCGCCCACATCCAAGATGGTTTCTACAGACCGACTGTTTGTATCAATAACAACAACCTTATCCGCATTGCGAGCATTCACAAATATCCGGCTGCCATCACTACTTGTCAGCGCATCGCCCCAGGCTGCACCCTCACCGTTTCCACCTTCTGCTACAGGCGCGGTAATTGTTGAAAGTTGATCGATTGTGAATTCTTTGACAACCTCAAAACCATCGCTTTCGCTGCCAGCGATAGTAACACCATAGGTATTCGTTTCAGCATCAAGCCAAAAGTAGTATACTTCCGCCGAGCTAGTTGCTAAATTAGCAGCGTCTTGTTCAATGGTAGCAACAGTTGACTGTGTCATATTTTCTTAGAGATTGGATAGAGAGGCTTGATGGAGAGAAAATCACCCTATCACCGCCATCTCCAGCTGTAAAAAGACAGTTAGTCAATGTAAACTTTTCCTCAAAGTACAATTATTCTTAGGCAATACCGCACGCTAACAAAAAAGAAAACAGACAAGTTGTCGATTGTTGAAAAGCTTCAGATTACTACTCAAAGGCCGACTGCAAATTTAAATTCTATAGTCGTTTTCGTATGGTTTATATGTACTATGAAAGCCTGCCGAAAGTAACTTCGCTTTGGTTATTCCCCTTACCAGTCCAGCTCCCGCTCTTCGACGCTGACCTTTAAGGCTACGGGTTGCTCAATGCGGTGAAATTCATTGTTACGAGTTTCTAGAATTTAAGCCCTGGTAATGTGCGGGTTATCTAGCACTTTCCAATCCCCTGAGACTCGGCGTAGTTTACAACTGCCTTGGCCAGCGGATGCTCCGAACTGCGCTCGACAGTTGCCGTCATCTGCAACAACTTTATTTCGTTGCTGCTAGCCATCCACGCACGGTTAGATAGTCACTAACCGTTGGCTTACCTTTTGTCAGCGTGCCTGTTTTATCAACCACAACTACTTACAGCTTGTAGGCGCGTTCCAGGCTTTCGGCATCTTTGATGAGAATGCCGTTCTCGGCTCCTTTGCTAGTGCCAACCATGATGGAGGTTGGGGTTGCTAATCCTAAGGCGCAGGGACAGGCAATGATGAGGACGCTGACAGTGGTCAAAAGGGCGAGAGTGAGATTGCCGAGCAAAAGAAACCAGAGAACAAAGGTAATGATGGCGATCGCAACACGTATGATTAGCGATGGGTGGCTAATACCGCCAACTGAACTAAATGCTATCAACGTAGGCGATGTGCTGACGGCGAAGACTGCTCAGCAGCATCAACAGTCTGTAGAAGAGTAGGCGAGATATATATTTGAAGGCTGGACACCGTATCACGAAAAAATTACTCACCTAATAGCTTGACATGATTTTCTTTGAAACAGAACGGTTGCTATTTCGCCGCTTTGAGCAATGCGATTTAGATGAACTTGCCAGGATATCTGCTGACGTGGCCGTCATTCGCTACGTCGGCAATGGGCGACCGCTCACCCGGGAGAAAACGCAGACATGGATAGACAAATCCAGAAGCAATATCGCGCAGTTTGGCTATGGGACCGGAGCAGTGATTGAGAAAGAAAAGAACGCTTTGATTGGCTGGGCTGGTATCGGCAGACCTGCTGATGATAATGGGCTAGAAGAAGTTATCTACGGATTGGATAGTCCCTACTGGCGGTTGGGTTTAGGGAGTGAACTGTTGGCTGGCCTGGTTTGCTGGTCGAGAGACACGCTGAGACTAAATGAACTCCGAGCGACCGTATACCCTGAAAACGCAGCTTCAATTACCTTACTATCGCGTTACGGATTTGAGTTAGTAGACGATTGTTACAAGGGTGATCCAAACACTCATCTCTATATCCTCTCGCTCTAGCAGCTTCCTTACTAATACCTCGTCACTCTAAACTGAAGTCTTATGCATCAGACGGAATTACAGCGGTATTAGCGAGGCTATGTAGACATGCGACATCAAACCTAAAAATGAGGGTGGTGACTTGTGGGGAAATTCAAGTGATAGCATTGATATCGCTTTGGAAAATCCTTCTATAGTCCGCCTGCCGGAGACAAATTACATGGCAAATTTGATTGTTCGCAACATTGATGACGCCATTGTCAAAGCCCTCAAGCAACGGGCTAGCCGTCACGGTATCAGTGTAGAAGCCGAGCATCGTAAAATCCTAGAACAAGTCTTACTTCAACCTGCCAGAAAATCCTTTGCCGAAGTGCTCTGTATGATTCCCGACGTTGGGAACGATGCGGATTTCGAACGGGTGGAAGAGGATTTGTTTTTAGGCTCACACTGGCTTCTGAATGATTTGCTCTAGCTACGCTGTTTCGCTTTAGGATCGATGCTCAACAATCGCACATAGTCATCAGGGTGATGGCTCAAAAACTGTTCTACCTGGGTTAGAACCTGAGCCTCATAAGGGCTGGTAATGGCAGGAGCAGTTTGCCAGGAGTCCGCCTTGAATCGCTTGGCATTGGCAAATTCCAAGCCAATACGATGGCCCTGACGAAGTTGTTGACGAATGATGTCAATGCGGGTCAGACTCAAGCGCTGAATCCCGAAACATTGTGAGAGCCAGAACGACGGCTAAATTTCGCAAAGCATTTTCAACCTTACCTAATTCTGTTCAAAAGCAAGCGCGTCGAGCATATCGTCAGTTTCAGCAGGATCCTGCTCATCCAAGTCTGTGTTTCAAACAAGTGCACTCCACATTGCCAATTTACTCGGCTCGCGTCAGCAAAAGTTATAGAGCAGTTGGTCAACTAAATGGGCACATCGTAGTTTAGTTTTGGATTGGCTCTCATGCAGAATACGACAAACTTCTATCACAAATGTAGTTACCGACATAACCCTGCCCAGGAACGGACGGATTAAAGCGCCTACTAACAAGTTGATTAGTCGACAAGGCTCCACATTATAATTAGGCTAGCCCTTACAAGGCCTCTATTAAAAATGAGTTTTCCCCGACAATACGGGCGCTAGCAACAATGTCATATCCTCCATCCAAACCATCTGCTGAGCCCCGCACAACGACCTTCGATGAGTTCGTACAATTGGCGGATTATTCGCTGATGGATACCTTAAATGCAGATCCGGATGCCACCGAAGATGGTGACGATCACCGTGCCCGCCAGGTTTTTTCGGGTCATTTCGTACCTGTGACACCCACGCCACTTGCAGAACCAGAATATGTAGCCCATAGCAGCACTTTTTTTAAGGAACTTGGGTTGAGCGATGAGCTGGCGCTTGATGAAAAATTCCGCCATGTATTTTCGGGCGATCTCTCTGCTGCGCATGAGCCGATGCGTCAGGTTGGCTGGGCGACGGGTTATGCACTGTCAATTTATGGCACCGAATATATCCAAAATTGTCCATTCGGTACGGGTAATGGCTATGGCGATGGTCGGGCGATCTCTGTATTCGAAGGAATCATCAATGGCCAGCGTTGGGAAATGCAATTGAAAGGGGGTGGCCCAACCCCTTATTGCCGGGGCGGGGAGGGGCGCGCAGTCCTCCGTTCCAGTGTGCGTGAGTTTTTAGCGCAAGAATATATGCACGCTTTAGATGTGCCCACATCGCGTTCTTTGACACTGTATGTTTCTAAATCTGAAACCGTTACCCGGCCTTGGTATTCTCAAGACTCCCACTCCCTTGAGCCCGATGTGCTGGTGGACAATCCTGTGGCTATTTCAACTCGCGTGGCACCCTCCTTTTTGCGCGTTGGTCAGCTCGAGCTATTTGCCCGCCGCGTTGGCAAAGCCTCTCCGAAGGAGAATCGCAGCAATGCTCATCCAAAAGCCTTAGAAGAATTGCGCATGATAGTGTCGCATTTAATTGAGAGAGAATACAAAAGCGATATTGATCAAAACCTTAGTTTTACCGATCAATTGGTTGAGCTAGCTAAGTTATTTCGCCAGCGTCTTACGTCACTGGTGGCTAATTGGCTACGTGTTGGTTATTGCCAGGGTAATTTTAACAGTGACAACTGCGCCGCTGGTGGCTTTACTCTCGACTATGGCCCCTTTGGATTTTGTGAAATTTTTGACCCTTGGTTTCAACCTTGGACTGGCGGTGGCGAACACTTTTCATTCTTCAATCAGCCAAGCGCAGCAGAAGCGAATTATCATATGTTTTGGCAATCTGTGAGACCGCTACTCGAAGATGCTGAAGCTTTAGAACAGTTTGACCAAGTACGTCGTGGCTTTGCAGAAGCGATGCAACAACAATTCCAGAAAATATGGGCGGCCAAACTTGGCTTAACTGAATTCAACCCCGAGCTGTTTAAGAAGCTAATGCAGTTAATGACTCAATCAGAGGTAGATTACACCATTTTCTTTCGCGAGTTGTCTCATATTCCAGACGATATCTCAGCATTGAAAAAGAGCTTCTATGGTAAACCCCTGCAACAACTCGAAGAACAATGGCAATCTTGGCTGAAAAGCTGGCGCGACCTCGTCATTAACGACGGCAACTTGGCTGAGATATCGGCAAAGATGAAACAGACTAACCCAAAATACGCATGGCGAGAGTGGTTGATTGTCCCTGCCTATCAACAAGCCATGCAGGGTGACTATACGTTCGTTAAAGAGTTGCAAGAAGTACTCAGCTATCCATATGATGAGCAATCACAAGAAGTAGAAGATAAATACTATCGTCTACAACCTAAAGCGTTTTCTAACGTTGGTGGTGTGTCGCACTATAGCTGCTCATCTTAATGACAACTGCTTCAATCGAGGGCAGCATTGCTAATTGACTTCGCAGAACAGTTCAAAAACGAAGAGGGCGAGGTATCTAATTTGATTTGAAGTGATATATAATTCTGGACGTCGGTTCTAGCGGGGAGCAGCCACTAGAGGTAACGGGGAAAGTCCGGTGAGAATCCGGTGCTGTCCCGCAGCTGTGAAGGAGAATTGATTTTTCTTATGGGTGGCGATCGCTCGCCCACTCCCGCTGGTTGCCTTTTGCCTTGCTCACCCTCGGCTCTCCTACATTTCAGGTGAGGGTTCTGCTTCAATAATATCGGCGAGCTTGCGAAGCCGCTTCGACACCTCGCCCCTGTTCAGAGAGTATTGAATCTCACGCCCCTTCCTTTCAGAGCTAACGATACCCTCTTGAGCCAGAACCTTAAGATGACGCGATACGCCAGAAGCATCCACACTACAGCATTCACACAAGCACATCGCATTTTGAGGCGCTTTGCACTGACACAACTTATAGACGAGGGAAAGCCGATTAAACTCTCCTAACGCCTTCAGCAAACCTGCCAATTCTTGTGCCTCATTCTTGTTCATAAGCTTATATTTGCATGTTTGCGCAAATATGTCAACATCAGCTGCTCTAGATCCGCTAGCGAATGAACTATTGAGAACTATCGACGAGAGCATTGACTGATGATGAATCAAAAATTAGGATAATTATCATTATCAACTAACTATCATGATGATATGGAATCGGCGGACCGAGGCAGGTGTGGTTCTTTAACCTGCCTTCTGGTTGGGTCAACCCCGTACCAACATCGGCAGTTTTCAGGACTACTTCAGCAGCTTGGTAGGCTGGGAGCGGTTTCGAGCTTCGCAGTATTGAACAATGGATCTTGTACTGCTGGGTGGGCTGATTCAAAATAGTAATGACAGTTTCAGCCGGCGGGACCGTTCCTTTCGCACGCAATACATCACGCTACCGCTCGGCTCATCAAATTTAGGCATCATCCATGAATTTGACCGAGTGGCCGAATTCAAGCGCCTCATGGCCCCAGAGCGACGCAAGAACGATAATCATCGACTGTGATTATTGCAGTTTGCGCACCTTTGCCAGTGAGCAGTACGAACAAAAGTGTTTCAAAGCGAGAATTCCCGGGCTGTGCGAATTCCAAGCGATTGCACTATTTCCAGAGTATCTCAGATCCTGCGCTCAGCGCTGCATAGCTGACCGAACGAGCCGACGCATAATGATGCTGTTAATGAGAGAAGCTACTGTAACGAACGGCGTGAAAATGAAGAGCCCTACTATCCAACCGAATGCAGCTGTATTCGGTACACTATCAAGAGCTGCTCCGAAAAAGACAAATGTTGCGAGTACTGCGAGGGCATATAGGGAGAAAGCCCCTGAATTGAGGAACCCCCAAGCACCTCTACTACGTTTAGGCGCAATCGCACTGCCGCTCAGGAGTCCCCCCAAGACCCAAGAGAATAACCAGCCTGATATGAGACTGCTATCCAAAGAACCCTCAGTGCTAGTCAAAAGGCTCATAAGAATAGGCGCTATTAAGCCCAGCATCATTCCAACAACGATGTTCTTAACCCATCTCATAGCCAACTTTATACTTGCTTGAGACAATATAGCCGCCTGCCATCCTCCCACGATCATGCCTTGAATAACGGCGCACAAAGCCAGCCGCCAGATGAGTTGTAAGAACTGTCGTGAGGCTGTAAAGCGAGTGATGTCTAACATGCCAAACAGTAAAAAAGCAACGACCGCGCTCATCGCTACGCCAAGCAAACTAGCTAGAATCCACAGCAGCGTCAGTTTTTTGTGTTTGCTCATTGTTAGTTGCCTAAACAAGGTAAGAAAAGATAACTGATTTGTACAGTAAGACCGCATCTCCCTGGTTTGTACTATGTAGTTGCTCTCGGTTCACTTCCTACAGCCTTAGCCTAAAACAGTCCATTGATGAATTAATTTGGAAAGGATTGAGTATGTCGTCTACTACCTTCAGCAGCATCTTAGCCATCATCCCCAATAGGGTTTCCTCACAAGTCCCTCAACTTCTTTTACGATGACAGTAATAGGAATAAAACAAATGTAGCAAACTTCGCTCTTACTGCTTAGGTGCCTTGTTTAGCTGCAAAAAGGAGATCTACTATGCTAACAGTTGCTGACATCATGACCAATGAAGTGTTTACAATTCGCAGCTCTGCAAAGGTTATATAAGCGATCGCACTTATGCAAAAGAAGAAAGTGCGATCGCTCATTGTTGAAAAGGCGGTTCAGGGAGGGGCCTACGGCATCATCACCGAGCGAGATATTGTATACGGGCTAACGGCTAAGTCCACAGATCCTACCGAAGTAATGGTGTGCGAGATTATGAAGTCGCCTTGCATAGTCGTGGAACCAAATTTGAGTCTACCTACCGTTGCCAACAGATTTTTGGACGCAGGCATTCAAAGAGCGCCCGTGATCGAAAATGGCCGGCTACTGAGCGTCGTATCCGTCACAGATATCATCATGAACAGTAATATAGAAGCCGTTGAGCTGCCTTCTGACCTATCAGAGCAAATTGAAGTAGCTTTGCGCCACCGTCGCCTAGGCTGGAATGACGACAATCAAATAGAGAAAGAAAGTGAGGTTGCGCTAGAAGTGCTAGAAGAGCTTCAATGAGGACTTTAACGGCTATGTAGGCGCGTTTGTCGAGATTGAGTAGCCAAAATACACCTCGTTCCCTTCAAAGAGATTACTTTTCTCTGATTCGAGCTGACCGGTGTGAATTCTCTATTCAGGCCCTTTGATTACCTCTGTTCGATGCCCTTCGATGTCTTCTGCTTAGCCGCCCCATAGCTTTTGACCTTGTCGGTAATGATGTCTTTGGAGACAAAGCAATCATAGGGGTAGCTTACGAAAGAATCTGTACACAGCTGCTGTGTTGTATTAACGCTGCCTCAGGATTTCAGTCTCTACCCTATGCTAGTCAACAGATCGCCGCAAGTAAAATTACTCCTCTCTCAGTACAGTTCTGATCTTAATAAAGTTCCTAGGTAAAAAGTCGGTCATAAGTCAGGCGTTCTCAGTCTTTAAGTCAGTCATTAGCTGGCTTAGATGGATGTATAGCCAGCGTTGGATTGAATTCTCTACGAGAAGTCTACGCCTACGACGCTTGCGTGTCACCTAGCCTACTATGTATAGCGGTTCTAGCGGCTACAAATCTCGCCAGCTAAGTGACCGAAGTTATATCTGAAAGAATGAAGCTGCGATCGCACCTTAGTTCACAGAGTACAACCTTATTTGAGATCTATACTTATGCCTAGCCTAACTACAACAATTACAAGAAAGTCAGAAGATAATACCGTCTCTCAGGGGGTAGTAGCAGCTTACCCACTTTACTTTCCCGCCGCCAAAGATTTACCCTACAATCATCTCTGGTACTACTCCTGCATATGCTCCACCTTCACTAAAACTCGATCCTTGCTGAGCTGTTACCTAGATATCCCCTCCGTGCTGCGAACAATGCTCTGATAGGTCGCCAGTCCTAGTCTCTCATCGTTTTTAAATCGTTCGCTCTAAATATTGCAGAGAATATTGCAGAGAAGGTAGTGAGAGCGCTGATAGGTTGAGGAGAAAAGCGATTTATGGTGTTTATCGAGAGGTGCCTGATTAACTGAATCATGTTTAAGCTAGCCCGATGTTTGAGTCGATGACCTATGTAAATAGGGGCTACATGAAATCAGAGAAAGTCTGATCGAAGGCTGAAGTGCCTTGAGAACCATAGTGTTTAGCTATGGGTATCATTGTTCCTTCGAAACTTCGATCTGCACTTAGCAGTACGACTAATGACTAAGAACTCGTTGATAGGGCTAAAAAGATGACCCTAGCGACTAAAATCTCTTTGTTTCTGTGCCCGCGCGGTAGTAAACCTTTGACTATCTCCTTTCTGCGCAAGAAAACGTTAAAGGCTCTTAGAAGTCATTCTGACAGCGAACGATTTTGCTCAAACTACATAGTCGAGGCGGATAAGAGAGAAAGTAGTGATTTTATCTCTTTCCACAAACCACAGTACGAACTAAAAGCAAGAAAACATAGACTATATCTTGGTTGAAATTGGCTGAACAGAGTCTTTCCCTAATGGAAGATCATAATACCTCGATGAAGTAGATTTACGAGACCGGAACGGCAAACAAGCCATAAACATTTCACTTGACTGATAACTACTGATTTGACTAAGGCATCAAAGGTCTTAGTTCCGATTATCAAATTCGCAAACATGTCTTTAGAAGATAATTTAGGAGCGCTAAATAATGAAACGGATGACTTGGGTATATCGATCTTTTCTTCAAGGTATCTTGATCGGCCTATTTTTTGTTTTTTTGTTGAGCCCGAATAGCGGACAAATATTCCCTGATGGAATTGAAAGGTTCGGAATATCGTTTCGGGTTTTAGACCAGTCCATATTCGTTCTCATTTTCTCTGGTATTTTAGGCGGTTTGCTGTACACCATTGTTGTTGATGGCCTTGTCGAACTGCCCAAGTTCACTTCTCGATCGGGCGACACCTTCAAAGCCGGCCTTTTTGGCGACCTTCTAATTGGCGTCGCTGGTGCCCTCGTCTTTGAGTACCTCACTACCACATTAGTCATTACTAGCACCGGTAGTACTGCTCAAGCGATAGATGTACTTCCGGCGACTCAGCTCAAGCTAGTTGCTGCTCGGGGCATCATCGGCGGCTATGGTGGCCGAGCCATCATGAATATGGCGCTCAAGAAATTTCTGAATAAGATTGATAAGCTTGAAATTGAAAAGAGTTCCGTCGTTGAAAAGACAGTAACCCTAGAACAAGGAGATGCTCAGCTTAAGCAACAGCTAGCTCAGGCGGAAGATGAGAAGATTACCATCCAAACCTCGACGGAAGCTCCTTCGGCGATCGCCCCTAGGAAGCCACCAGTAGATTACGACATTACCACCATTGAACAGATTTTAGAAGCCGAAGTAGATGGGGGTATTCACACTTCAAAATGGTCTCTTGAACTCACCCAAGCGATTTACTTTGCTCTGATTAAGCTAGGTTTCTTAGACCCCTCAGACACCCTTGAAAAAGTAGCGGATGGTTGGAAGATCTTCAAAGAGAGTATTAACCAAAACTCTCCAGATATGATTGGGACAGGCAGTGCCCAATCGCTAGTGACTGCTTTGCAGGCTTCAGAGGAATCGACCCCTCATCAACCTGTTATCTCTTCCTATGACGTTGCCGGTATTTCGGATAGCGCTATCAGCCTCATTAAAACCAGCGAAGGATTTAGATCAAAAGCCTACGCCGATCCCGGGCATGGTTGGAGCTTGACAACCATTGGGTATGGCACGACGAAGTATCCCCCAGATGGTAGCCCTGTAAAAAGAGGTGACACTATCAGTGTCGAAAAGGCCGAAAAATGCTTGAAATACCAACTCGAGCATGACTTCAAACCGGCGTTAGAAAAGATACCTACCTGGCCTCGCATGAACAGTAACCAGCAGGGAGCCCTCTATAGTTTTGCCTACAACTTAGGAAAAGGGTTTTATCAAGGCCACAACTTCGATTCAATCACTGACTTATGTGATCATCCTGATTGGTGGGAAGATGCCGCAAAGGTAAAACAGATTTTCGTACTATATAACAAATCCAATGGCAAGGTAATGCCAGGGTTGGTAACTAGGCGGCAGGCCGAAGCCGATCTGTTTTGCCAGCCAGCGCTAAGCAATAAAGGCACCGCCTTAGTTGAGAAAGATCATCAGCCGTCGCAGCTGTTGAAACATTGCTATGTCAGCGATCCCAACCCTCCTTTGAACGTACGGTCAGGGCCGGGGACAAGATTTGAGAAGGTCGATACCCTAGCCAATGACTCCCGAGTCACAGTCACCGGAGAGGATGCGGGTTGGCTCCAGATTACCCATCCGGTAAACGGATGGATCTTTGAAAAGAATACGTCCAAGTTTTTGATGAGACTGACCAGTGATGACAATCCGCCGACAAACGTTCGGTCAGGACCTGGTCAACACTTCGATGTGGTTCACAAGCTAGATAATGGCACGTCCATACGAGTAATTGATGAAAAAGAGGGTTGGCTGCAGCTAGCTGGCCCGGTAGACGGCTGGATTTCTCGTAAGCTGGTAATCTCATCTAGTCGCGGCATCAGTGCTAGTCCCGCACCGGCGTCTATGTCAGAAGCGCAAAAGTATGAACAGTACCGCCAACTTGTTCTGGCGGTTGGCGGCAAGTTTAGAGAAAGCGCTAACCAGCGTAACTTAATTGGCTTTCGCAAGGAGACAAGCACTCGCGCTAACAGTGGTAGGGGTGAGTATGATGATCTACTGTTTATGGTTTGGAAGAGTGGTGTAGGGCAGTATCAGCTCCGTGAATACTCATTCTGCACAGAACCATCAGGTCAGTATGAACATCGAAGCAAACTGCCACATAGAAGGCACCCCCAGGGCGTCGATGCGAATAGTGATGGCTGGAGAGATCTCGGTAGAATACCCTCTGGATATTATGAATATAGGAAATGGAGTTCGAGCCTATTTCCCAGGGCTCTGCGGGTAACGGCAGAAATCATGGCTGAACGCGATACAGATCACGATGGCATCTTCGAGCCCCATGAGCCTAGAGCAGGTGAACAACAAAGTATGTTGTTTCATGCAGGAGGTCACAACAATACGTTTAGTGCGGGATGTCAGACATT